>JBEKQP010000340.1:0-4429 GCA_049519595.1 Candidatus Korobacteraceae bacterium
CACGGCGTCGGCGGCGTCGATCCACGCGTGGGCAATCACGTTGCGGACGTGCTGGGCGTGTTGCGGGTTGCCGCCCACTTCCTGCCAGACTTCCAGTTGCCGATCCGGTGGAACCGATGCGAAGGCTTCGGCGGTACCGGTGTCGATGTTGCCTTGCCGGTAAGCCGCTTTGACCGGCTCGGCAAGGGTGGCCAGCTTCATCCGCTGGCGAACTTATGAGTTGAGTGCTGTTATGTGGCCAGATAACGCGCAAGGAAGCGCATGGTGCAATATGCGATGGGTTTTCGCCACATAACTTTTCTATAAGGCCCGCAGAAACTCCATCAACTTAGGGTCGGATTTCCAAGGACGCCGCTTGGAGGGCTTGGGGCCGGAGAACTCGCATGCCGCGAGCATGTTTGCTTTGGTTTCGAGATCGACGTCGGCGTACGCGTTGGTGGTATCGATGGATACATGGCCGAGCCAGGAACGAATCGTGTTGATGTCCACGCCGGCGCGCAGCAAGTGCGTAGCGGTGGAATGACGAATCGTGTGCGGGCCGATCCGCTTCTTGGCCAGCGTCGCGATTTTCTTGGCGGCGACGGCGACGTATCGCGCCACCAGTGAATGAACGCCAAAGCGCGTAAGCGGTTGGCGCCGCTGATTGATGAACAACTTTTCGCTCTGCTTGCGGTTACCTGCCAGTTCTCTCAGTTTTTCCACCGTCGTCGGCCAGAGCGGACAGAACCGAGTCTTGCCGCCCTTGCCGGTTAGGCGCACCGATCCGGTGCCGTCAGGACGACGTTCGAGGTCGGCAAGCGTCACCGCGACGGCTTCGCTGGCTCGGGCGCCAGTGTTGTACAGGAACAGCAATAGCGCATGGTCACGACGGCCGATCTGGCGCGCGCAATCCGGCGCGGCAATGAGCGCGTCAATCTCCGGGCTGTCGAGGTAACAAAGGGCAGGACGATTGAAACTCTTGAATGGAATGGCCCGAAGCGATGAACACCAGTCAATGCGATCAGGAGCGCGAACGGCGACAAAATGAGCGAAGGCATGGACGGCAGCAAGTCGCTGGTTACGCGTGCGCGCCGTACATCCGCGATCCGCTTCCAGATGTGCCAGGAAGCCGCGCAGGCAGTCGGGAGTGAGGTCATCGAAGGCTAAACGATCCACGGCCGTTTTGGCCTGCCGGGAAATAAACGGCATCAATTGAGCGAACGCATCGCGGTAACTGCGCTGCGTGTTACGCGCCAGGTTGCGTTCGGCGACCAGATGTTCCAGGAGAAAGCGGCGGATCCAGGCGCCGAGCAGATTGGTTTGGTTGCTCATGGTTTTGTCATCGGGAAAGCGTATTGGAAAAATCGCAAACTCGCCTCTTGGGCAAGATCCGCTGTCAGCTGAAGGTAAACCTGCGTCTCGCGAATGCTGCAATGGCCAAGATACGTTGCCAGGTGCGGCAGCAGTTGCTGGACGTTCTTGCCCGCGCGATACCAACTCACCAGTCGATTGACCGCAAAGGTGTGGCGCAGATCATGCAGCCGCGGCTGAAAGAAAGAGCCCTCGGGCCGCCGGAGCCCCACGGCCTCCCGCACGAGCCTGTAACTGTGCTGGGCGGTCTGTTTGGCAATACGCCGCCCGTTGCAATCGGTCAGAAACGGTTCCTGAGGGCCATTGCCGCCGACGCGCTGCCTCATCTGGTAAGCCTGAAGCATGTCTCGCAGGCCATGACCAATCGGCACTAACCGGCTCTTGTAGAACTTTGTCTCGCGAATGGTAAGGATGCGCGTGGATAGATCGACGTCCTGGATGTTGAGCGCCAGCGCTTCACTGATTCGCAACCCGCTGCCATAAAGCAGCAGTATCACCGTTCGGATCGAGGTGCGGCTCAGAAGCCAGCAGTCGCGGTGCCGCTGATCTACGGCCTTCAAAAGCGACTTCATGTTCGCCGTTGAATAGATGTAAGGAATGAACGACCGTTGCCGGCGCGGCTTGCTGGGCGGCAACGGTGAAGATGAAACGTATTTACGGCTAACGGCAAACCGATAGAAACCAGCCAGGACTTCGTATTTATAAAGCCAGCCGTTGCCCATTGCTCCGCTTTGATCCAAGAATCGCCGCACAGCTTCGGGGGTCACGGCACGCAGATTTACATCGCCGATGAATCGGGCGAAAGCCTTGAGTCGGCCCTTTTCTCCACGGAAGCCGACGCCCAACGACTGTCGGTACTTCACGTAGCTTTCGACGCAGGCCGAAACTCTCATCGTGACTCCCGCTTATGACATTTATGCAGCCAGGCACATTGCTTCGGGCACGTCAGATGCGGATATTGTGCTTCGCGCCGTTCACAGGCGGCGCTGAACTCGATGAGCTCCCTCAGATCGACATCGCCCACTTGCATCAGGTCTGACACGTCCACCTTCGCGTAAACTTCGGTGGCTTCGGTGACGGTGTGGCCGAGGTGATCACCGATCTGCTTGAGGGTAAATCCTCTCGCCAGCAGATAGGTCGCGCAGGCGTGGCGCAATCCATGCGATCCATACCGCGATAGCTTTTGGCCCAGCGCTTTCTGGCGGCGGCGGATGAGTGATCCCAAGCTACTGTGTGATGCAAATGGTCGGTAGGGCTGGAGCGTGGAGATAAAGACTTCTCTGTACCGGCAAATGGGGCGGATTTTCAAGTAGGCAATAATTGCGTTGCCCAGGGTCGGTGTCAGTGGATACGTACCGACACGCCGCTGCTTCGGCCGCGGCGGACGGATGACCTCGTTCTCCCAGTCGATGTCCTCCAGGCAAAGGCCGCGAACTTCGCCCGCGCGAAAACCATAGATGGCCATCAGCAGCATCATCGCGCGATCGCGAACGTCCTCGGGACGCTGGGTGTTGGCCGCATCAAGAAGCTCGCGAACTTGCGTCCAGGCAGGCCCTTGTGGATAACGCTCGTGCCGGTAGATCCGTGGCGGATGGATGCAATCCCACAACAGCGGATCGCAGCCCTGCCTGGTGCCGAGCCAGCGCAGAAATACACGCACATGGCAAATATGGCTTGCAATTGAACATCGCGACCATCGCGCAAACTGCGATTCCTGCGTGTAGGCCGTCAGCTTGCGCGCATCTATTTTCCGCAAGCTCCTGCCGACACTCCTGGCCGCCCACAAAAGGAATAGGCCGATGTCTCGCCGGTATATATCGATCGTGCATGGCGACCAGCCGCGCTCCGCACTCTGAAAGTCAAGAAAGGTCTGGATTAGGTCATCAAAAGGCCCGCTGCTAACTTGCGGACGCGCCATCCGCCCGCAAAACGCCAGCCAGCGCCTTACCCGACCGAGGAACATACGGATGGTCAGCGCCGACGGCTTCCTGCGGCCTATTCCACCGTGATAGTTACTGGCGCGCCACTGTCGTCCCAGTCTTTGCAGCCGCTCCTCGCTAACGATCTCTCCGCGTTTGAGGTCCAGCAGAATCGCAGCGTGAAGGATGTATCCCATAGCGTGTTCAAACGTCACCAACGCACGGCCTTCATCATGCAAATGCCGAAGATACTGTTCGCGTTCCTCCCGCATCGGGCCTTCGCGGTGCAATTGCAGGAGTCTGGGACGGGTAACAAATTGCTCGAACATAGCAGAACAAATCCAGATCGACATTGCCCGCTACGTCAGCAAAGAGGCGTGGACGATCAATTATTTATGTTGCGAGTATCGACGCACAAGCACGGCGGCATTAGCCAAACGAAGTACGGCGTGGGCGGTGCGATCGCACGCGAAAACCGGTCGTTAGCATGAGATGAGAAAAGTGAAATCCCGTTGCAGGGCAGAATCTCCAATCGCTACTGACAACATAACGCCACTCAACTCATAAGTCCGCTTATGTTGTTAACTACATAAGCGTACATAGGGCTGGCTGACGCCAAACTCGGCGGCGATGGCTTCAACGCCCTTGGCTTCCTCGCGGGCCAGCTTGGCAAAGGCTTCCGCCTCGTCCAGCGGGTGCATCGGCTCGCGGACAAAGTTCTCGGCCAGGGCCAGGGCGTCGGCGGTGTCGTCATCGACGGACCGCAGAATGCACGGCACCTTGGGCGGTCGGCCTGCATCCTTGTAGACCTCCCGCAATGCCGCCAGGCGGAGATTGCCGGCGATCACCTTGAAGTTGCCGTTGCCGTCATCCGCCCGCACCAACAGCGGGGCCAACAGGCCGTGTGCCCGGATGGACGCCACCATGCGTCGGTGGGCATCCCGCTCCGGCTTGACGCGGCGGGGGTTGCGTTTGCTGGCAATCAGCTTGGAAAGAGAAACGGAAATCTGAACGTCACGAGATTGGGACACATTGTTCTGCATAAGAAACCTCATTGGGTTGAATGGTTGAACGATTCACTTGCTCTTGCCCAAAGACGCCTGGGCTAAATGGGAATCTGCTCGGCTCCGGCGGGCTGCACCGTGCGGTTGGTCTTGTCC
>JBEKQP010000341.1:0-5173 GCA_049519595.1 Candidatus Korobacteraceae bacterium
TCTCTCCGGGCGATCGCGTGTTGTCCACCTTCTTTCCGCAGTGGCTCGATGGCGAGCCCACGATTGCGAATTTCGCGACCACACCAGGTGATGGTATCGACGGCTATGCATGCGAAGTGGCTGTGCGGCCAGCCAGGTCGTTCACGCACGCCCCACGCGATTACAGCCATGCGGAGGCCGCGACTCTGACCACCGCGGGCCTGACCGCCTGGCGCGCTCTTGTCGTTAACGGCAAATTGAAGGCCGGAGATGCAGTGCTCGTTCTCGGATCGGGCGGTGTCTCGGTCTTTGCGTTACAACTGGCGAAGGCAATGGGGGCGACTGTGATCGCAACGTCGTCCTCCGATGACAAGCTTTCACGCTACCGCCAACTCGGCGCTGATCATCTCATCAACTATCGCACTGAACCTGAATGGGGCAATCGTGTTGTTGCCATCACCAAAGGTCGCGGCGTCGATCACGTGATCGAGGTTGGTGGGCCGGGCACTCTGGCGCAGTCTATCCAGGCTGCACGTATCGGCGGTCACATCGCTTTGATCGGTGTTCTCACAGGGTTGAGCGGAGAGGTGCCTACGGCAAACCTCATGCGAAAACAGCAGCGACTGCAAGGCTTGATTGTTGGCTGCCGTCAGCACCAAATTGAGATGATTCGCGGGATCGAGGCGATCAGCGTCAAGCCCGTGATAGACAAGTCGTTCCCCCTGGCAGAAATTGCCGAGGCATTTCATCTGCAACAGGCAGGCGGGCATTTCGGAAAGATTGTGCTTGAGTTCTAGAAGATGTCCGCCTGGCTCGCGGCCCGATGCCAATCGACGCTTCATTAGATAGGGTGACCACGATGCCAATTGAAGAAACTTCCAGCCGTCGTTCTCGTCGATCCTTCCTGCAGCTCTCTACCGCCGCAGCTGCAGCCATGATTGGAATGCGGATCGTCACCGAGCCGGTGTTGGCGCGCGCTTATTCTCAGCCTTTTCCTAAAGACGCGGTAATGATTGACGCCAACGAGAACCCTCTGGGCCCTTGTGCCGCGGCGCGCGATGCCCTCAACGGGGTTCTGCCTCAGGCTGGCCGCTACTTGTTTTGGATGACGGAAGATCTGATCGACACATTCGCGGCAACGGAAGGGCTCAAGCCGGAATACATTCGGGCGTTTCCGGGCTCGAGCTATCCGTTGCACTACGCGGTGCTCGCTTTCACCTCTCCAAGCAAAAGCTACGTCATGGCAGATCCAGGCTACGAGGCGGGCGCACATGCGGCGAGATTTTCCGGCGCGCGCGTTATAAGAATCCCGCTGACAAAAACTTATTCCCATGACGTGAGAGCAATGTTGACAGCCGCTCCGGATGCGGGACTCTTTTATATCTGTTTGCCGAACAATCCCACGGGCACCTTGACGAGCCATTCCGATATTGAGTTTTTGCTGGAGAAGAAGTCAAAGGACTCGGTGCTTCTTGTGGACGAGGCGTACATACATCTTTCCGACGCTTCGAGCGTGCTTGATCTGGTTAAAGCGGACAAGGATCTGATCGTTCTGCGCACCTTCTCAAAAATTTATGGAATGGCAGGGCTGCGCTGCGGCTTTGCCATTGCCAAACCTGAGCTGTTGGCCAAAATTGGAATGTTTTCCGGCTGGAGTCCAATGCCCATCACCGCTCTAGCCGCGGCTATAGCGAGCCTGAAGGATCTTCGGCTTCTGGCTGAGCGCAAACAGATCAACGCTGCCGTCCGGGAAGCAACATTCGACTGGCTGGCAAAGAATCGCTATTCCTATATCACTTCGCAATCCAACTGCTTCATGGTCGATGCTAAGCGTCCAACGAAAGAAGTAATTGGTGCTCTGGCTGCGCAAAATGTCTTCGTTGGCCGCCCCTGGCCGGTTTGGCCAACGCACATCCGCGTCACCGTCGGGACGCAGGCCGAGATGGAGCGTTTTCAGGCAGCTTTTGAGCGAGTCATGGCGAGTCCTATCAACGCCAAGTTTTACCCTAGCCAGGAAACGTCACCTGAGTGACCGTGACAAATTGAGTGCGCGGACACCTGCAGCGGATCAATGGCCCAGGAATGAGCTCAGATGTCACGGCATACGTTGGGTTGATAACCAAATGCGCTCCTCTAAATCTTGCCTACACAAGTGGCTGCGCGGCGATGGCTTCGGCGTCCAGGAAGTCGTTCTTTTCAGATTTTAAAACGGCTTTACGAATGCGCTGGAATCAAGCGCACCTCACACCCCTGGTCCCGCAGTGCCGTGCCAAAGAAGTGTGCTCCGAGGCATGCATCGATTCCGCTTAGTGCTGCTTTGAGGTTCAACGTATAAGCAAAGCGCGTCGCAGAAGTGAGGATGCGGGCCTCCGCGACACAACTGCCGACAAGTCGACTTATGGGGACATCAGCGCATGTGGGCGACCCGCCCAAGCATCTGGCTGATACTTTCGTCGGTAGCCGATCTGTTGATCAGATCCGATGTGTTGAATATTGAGGACGTGGGTACATATTTCTCACTTTTGGAGCAACTGCTTGACAGGCTGGGATACCTGGAGTAACTTGCGGAATCCCAATCCCAATGCGGTTTCCTGCCGTCCTTTGGAAAGGGGCTCGATCCAAAGCAAATCGGGTGGAGGCAATCTCATGACCCAGATCGCGGAACATGCGAGCAAGCCTGCCCGAGGTGTTGTCGATCCCACGACGCTTTCGAAGCCAACGAGATTCCGTTGGCTGATCCTATTGCTGTTTAGCTCGATCTACCTAATTTGCTATATGGATCGGGGCAATCTTTCGATTGCAGCGCCGGAAATCGCAAAGCAATTTGGCTTGAGCAAGACCGCAATGGGATTAGTCTTGGCTGCCTTTTCCTGGGCGTATGCCGCCGGGCAGGTACCGGTCGGATGGATGGGAGATCGCTTCGGACCGAAAAAGGTTTTGACGGTGATCGTGTATGGGGTTGGCCTGGCGCCGATCATAAACGGTCTGTCGGTAGGACTCCATTCTCTGCTCGGGGCGCGTCTGTTTCTCGGGGCGTTCGAAGCGGGGGCCTTTCCAGTAGCTAGTCGCGGCATGCAGGGATGGTTTGCAAAATCGGAACGAGGACGCGTACAGGGAATTACTCATTTCTTTAGCCGCCTTGCCGTGGCTTTCACCCCACCCATCGCGGCAGCCATCATGCTCGCATTCGGATGGCGGGCAGTGTTCTTTATCTTCGGAGGGCTCGGTCTGCTGGGAGCAATCGCCTTCCACTGCTTCTATTGCAGTTATCCGGAAGAACACCAGCGCGTCAATCTGGCCGAACTGGCGGAAATTCGGGGCGTCAACCCAGATGGCAGTGTGAGAACCGCAGATGTACCGAAACGGCCGCAGGTGCCGTGGCGCCAGATTTTGCGGTCGCGGAATATGTGGGCCATCGCACTCGGTTACTGCTGTAACTTTTTTGGCGCTAATTTTTATTTAACCTGGTATCCCACCTATCTGCGTGAATATCGTCACATGTCGCTCAAGCATGTTGGGTTGATAGGTGCACTTCCTCTAGTGGCTGGGATGCTCGGCAATCTTGCGGGCGGTTACCTGACGGATGGTTTATTGAAGAAGACGGGCAGCGCGAAACTAGCGCGCCGTGGCGTTGCCGCCCCTGGTCTGCTTCTGGCCGGAGTCTTCGTCGTACCAGCGGCGTTGACTCACAGCCCTTTTATTTCCCTCCTTTGCTTGGCCGCATCTTTCTTTTGTCTTGAAATGGTGGTGGCGCCTGCCTGGGCAGTCTGCATGGACGTGGGAGGTCAGTATAGCGGGACTGTGACGGCCATCATGAATTGTTCGGGGGCGTTTGCCTCTTCTCTAACTCCTGTCGTCTACGGAACTCTATTCGATCGGGGACTGTGGGTCGTGCCCTTTATCGTTTCCGCCGCTGTTCTCACTGCGGGAGCTATAATTTGGACACTCTTTATCAATCCCGAACGGTTGGTGGTCGAAGCTCCTGCGGAAAATGGATAACAAGGAATCTGCTGGAGTTTGGCGCTGTACAGATTACAAGACTTTGGGGTTGATGCAGGCAGCGGGGTCGACCGGTTCGCCACGTAGGAATTGCAATACGTTGCAGACCGCTCCTTCAGCCATTGCGACCAATGCCGCGCCCGTGGAAGCACCCGCATGGGCTGTCAGCACCACATTCTGCAATCCCGCCAGAGGACTGTCAGCTGGCAGCGGCTCTTGGCACATCGTGTCCAGACCAGCGGCGAACAGCCTGCCTTTTTTCAGTGCGGCCACAAGTGCAGCCTCATCGACAACGCCTCCACGAGCTGTGTTCACGAGAATGGCTTGAGCAGGCAGCATCTCCAATTCGGCGGCGCCGATCATGTTTCTCGTGCTGGGGAGCAGTGGCACATGCAGACTTACCACATCACTCTGCTTGAGTAGTTCCGGCAGGGAAGAAGCCACGCCTTCGAGCACAGGATCAAACGCAACAACTCGCATGTCCAGCGCAAGGCAAATACGAGCGACTTTCTGCCCGATTTGCCCAAATCCGATCACCCCGAGGGTGCGTCCCGAGAGTTGCAGGCCATCCTGAACACGCGCCCACCTTCCGGCATGGAGTTCATGATCCATGAAAGCAATTTTTCGAGCCGCCCCAAGCATCAAGCCAATAGCCATTTCAGCGACGGATTGGGCGTTGGCCGCCGGAGTCACATACACAGGGATGCCGCGTTCGGTCGCGGCTTCTACGTCGATATTTGTGACACCGACTCCGTGCTTCGAAATTACTTTCAGCGTTGGACAAGCCCGAATCGCATCCCCGGTCAGGTTCACAGTCCTAGAGATGACTGCGTCCACGGGTTCGTCGGCCATGATCTGGCTGACTTCGGCCACGCTGTTCGCGTCTTTCATAAAAAGTATGCGACAACCGGCGTCTTTCAGGCGGTCAACCGCCGCCTGGGCAAGCTTTGGAGCGGTAACGAAGATTGTGTGCGACATTATTTCTTCCTAGGCTCGGTTGGTCTTAAACAGAGAGTATTCATCAGCCTAGACCCGCAATTGCGGCAAGCACGGCGCTATTGGTCATACGTGCGGACCCAGATTTGCGACCCTAAGCCTTCTTTGCTGCCTTCCGTCTTGCCGCCCATCTTTTCTTCATCATCATCGAGATGCGTTTCCGGGCTGCGGGGCTCATCTTGCGCAGGCCAGTCTTATC
>JBEKQP010000342.1:0-4423 GCA_049519595.1 Candidatus Korobacteraceae bacterium
CAACGGCGTCGAGACCCTCCACGGCATTCCTACCGCGGTCTTTGCATTCGCCGCTTCGGGAATGAACATCAAGGCCTGGCTCGATCAGAAGGACGGCCTGGTCATCAAGGCTGAATACGGAGCGTCCGGCGGCCCCATGACCAACATGATCGACATCCGCAGCGTCTCCCTCGCCCAGCCGCCGGCTTCGCTTTTCGTTCTGCCCGCAGCCTGCGCATCCGTCAAAACGCCTCTCAGACCCGCCGAGATCATCGCCGAAGAAACCGGCGACAACGGCGACAACTTCGTCAGCGCCAACTACGGGCCCGGCTCCAAAGACTCGTGCTCCATCGTCATTCGCGTCGTCGCCGCCAAGACCATGGCGCCCGTCACCCGCAGATGGCAGGCCGCCATCGACACCACCTACAACCAGAACGATCCAAACCCGCGTCAATATCAATTCGGCGTCGGCAACGACGGCACCGCCACCTTCGCCGGCCCCGGCATCCACGAGATCACCAGCCAGATCCACAACGACATGCTCCGCATCGACAATCCCCCCGCCTACTTCAACCTGGCCATGAACGTAGTCCAACCCGGGCACGGCACCGCCATCGGCCTTCTCTATCGCCAGTGCTTCGCCCCCGTCACCATGCTCTACTACGTCCTCAAAGACCCCGACAACCCCGGCGCCGGCGGCGATTTTCTCTACGCCAAAGCCGGCAAATACGCCACCGTCCCAACCCACTGAACTCGGCCGAGTAGAATGATCGTCCCAGCCTCCTCCGCCGCCTTCGCAGTCAACCACATAGTCATGGCCATCTGGGGCTAATCAGCACAACCCGCATCTTTAGAACGCCCAGAGATTAGTCGCAACGCCTGCTAGTGACCACGACCGGGTGATGTTGTAACTGCCGGAATGTAGCGCTGGTCTCCAGACCGGCTGTCGTGCGGGCGTCCACGCCCGCACGTGTCCAGGAGCAACCACCAGATCACAAAGGCTCAACACGAAGTGCAACAGAACGCCGCCACCGGCATCGTGCCCGGTCAGCGTCTGCTTGCGTCACCGATGGAATCGGACGAACACAGCCCGACTTCTCGGGATTGTTCTAACTAGGAAAGCGAATTCCAGATGGCCAGGAAGGTCGCCGCCTCGCCCTTTAGGAGGGCCTCCATCTGCGGGTTCTGTGCGGCTTCGATGTGTAGCTTCGAGCGAACAACGTCCAGCATTGCCACGCGATACTTCTTGCTCATTTGTCCAGCGCTCATCAGACTCAGCGCAACCTGGACTCGGTGTTTCGTCAAGGCTTCCTGCTTAAAGAAAGCTTCACCAAGACGGGTTTACCGCCCAGAACAAATCCGACCTCCGGATTGATGCGGACGATGAGGTCCTCAAATGTCCACTCAGCGCGGTGGGGCTTGAACCACTCTAATCCCTCAGCCCTGAGGAATTTTTCATAACCCTTTAGGGCTTCCTCATATCGTGCTCTCTTCTTTTCATGCGCGCCGGTTTGGGCAAAGGCTAACTGTTTGGAGGCACCCTCATGAAACTCGCAAATGTGATCGCGGAGTGGCTTCCAAAAATCGTGGGATGGGACGTAATCGCCCCTCTTGAATATTTCGACGACCTTCGTGATCTTGGGCGAGCCTGTGCGCAATACGAAGTCGGTAAAGTCGATGATTGAAATATCTGGCATTCTGCTCCCTCGCTGATCAAATGTCCGGGGCTGCGCGCATATGGGCGCGCCCTTTGATTTGTGGGAAAGCGACCTGGCGGTCACTTTCCCTGTGTGGGCTTTCGTGCATTTTGCCGCTTCCTGCGTCTGGCCTGCTGCCATCTGTGCGTTTCTCCTGCGACCGGTATCATCAAAGTTGAATATTCAGATTCACCGGATTGAGAGGACCGCTGATGTCAGTTTCTGCAAATCGTATTTGGCGACAAATGCCAGAAGAAACCCGAATTGCTGCCAGCAAAATTATTTGGGCTGAGTCGAAGGGCGCCGGGAAGCAGCTCCTCACTGCGTCTCTCGCAAAAGCAAAAAGCCTTCGGGAGGTCACGGTCCGCAAAACTCCGATTGAGAGACTGGCCAACTGGACGGCGGCAACACTGTCGCTTCCGGACCATATCGTGGATGATCTTGTGAAGAATTATCTTCTCCACGAGCATCGTGCCGTGATCGTCAGCTTTCTTGAATTCCTCAAGATTCCCCATACCGACGGCATGATCGACGAGTCTTTTGACCTCGCGTCTCTCTCAAATGAGCAGGTTCAGAAGGCAGCTCACAGCTTGCTTGGATCGGCTAATCGCACGGGAGCAGAACTCTACCTGAAATATCTCGTGCTTCAAGGTGGACCGTGGGCAACGGTTGAAGAAGTGCTGCCGGCTGACGAATAAGGACCGCGTCCAAAGGTTGAGGCGAGGCTTCTTCAAAAAGGACCAAACGATCAGTTGGAATTGGATAGCCTGCTTCAATGCGTTCGCGTAGTTGCGTGTGCATGCTCTCACCCCGCACATTTGAGTTAGGGGAGCCATTGTGAAGCGCGTACTGTGCATCGTTAAGGCAAAATGGAAGAGATCATGACAACGCAATCAACACGACCGCAGATGCAAGTTCAGGACTTTATCGACCTTGAAAGTCAGCACGGAGCGCACAACTATCGTCCTCTCGACGTAGTGATTGAACGTGCTGAGGGCGCTTGGGTTTACGACATCGCGGGCAAACGATATCTGGATTGCCTGGCCGCATACTCTGCGGTAAATCAAGGTCACTGCCACCCAAAGATTCTTCGAACCCTCGAAGAGCAGGCCAGGAAAGTCACCCTGACCTCGCGTGCCTTTCGAAACGCTCAACTCCCCCTGCTTTGTAAAGACCTTCACGATCTGACGGGCTTCGACATGGTGTTGCCGATGAATTCCGGCACCGAGGCTGTGGAAACCGCCATCAAGGTTGCACGCAAGTGGGGCTACAAGGTGAAGGGCATCCCACAGAATAAGGCCGAAATCGTTGTCTGCGCCAACAACTTCCATGGGCGCACCATTACCATTGTGGGCTTCTCGACCGACGAACATTATCGCGATGGTTTCGGTCCCTTCGCGCCGGGATTCAAGGTGATCCCCTATGGCGACGCTGAGGCACTCCGCAACGCCATCACTCCGAATACCTGCGCATTCCTCGTGGAACCGATCCAGGGCGAGGCTGGAATCCTGATACCGCCCGAAGGATTCCTCCGCGAAGCGGCTGGGATCTGTCGTGAGAACCGCGTGCTTCTCATGACCGACGAAATTCAATCTGGTCTGGGGCGCACTGGCAAATTGTTCGCATACATGCACGAAGGAATCACGCCGGATGTATTGATCGTGGGCAAAGCCCTAGCCGGCGGCTTTTATCCGGTTTCGGCAGTGCTTGCGTCTCGCGCGATTCTGGGTGTCATCGCGCCCGGCGATCACGGCAGTACGTTCGGAGGAAACCCGCTCGGATGCGCCATTGCCAGAACCGCCCTGCGTGTCCTGATTGAAGAGAAAATGGTCGAGCGGTCCGCCGAACTCGGAACTTACTTCCTCACTCGGCTTCAGTCGCTCCGCAGTGCTGCCATCAAAGAAGTTCGTGGAAAAGGTCTGTGGATCGGTGTCGAACTTCACGGCGCGGCTCGCCGCTATTGCGAAGCCCTGAAGGACGAAGGAATCCTGTGCAAGGAGACTCACGATCACGTCATCCGCCTTGGCCCTCCGCTTGTCGTCACTCGGGAAGAACTCGATTGGGCATTCGAACGGATCGCGAAGGTCATGGGGGCGAGCCGGTAAGCATTTCAGTGGGACCGAAAGACGGAGCAGCTCAAGCATTCTGAGCTGCTCCTTCTTTTTGAAGGATTCGCCACCCGGCTCACCGGTGTGGCATTGTTACCGGTCCGAATGACAGAATTCATGTGGCCATTCTTCATTCTCGTTCCCAACCCGATTCGGCAACCCGGGTGCGTCAACTGTCGCATTCAGTGCGATAACCGGCCAACTTCCGTTTATGACAACAAATGCAAATCGGGTAGTGGGTCAGGCTGACAGGGCATCAGCGCCGATTGTGTTGCACACAATACAATTGTTGAGTCATTCAACGACAACAACAAGCATCAGGCGTTTATCGAGCTTTTTGATTACAACTTCAACCCCGACATAGCTGAAAAGAAGTTGCCCACCTCATATCCAGACGAAGCGCCTCAAGAAGGTGAAACCGAGGGGGATTAGGTCTTTCCCCATCTTTTCTGGGCTGCTTTCTTGGCAATGGCTTTCCTTTTCGCAGGCGAGAGTTTAGCTGCTCTCGCCTTTCCGCCTTTAGCACCACCCAACTTACCGAGTGCGACCGCTGCGGCATTCTTGCCTGCGTTACGATCTTCAAGTGGGGTTCCGTCCATGTGCTCTCCGATGGCCTGCTCTACGACCCGAAAGGCATTG
>JBEKQP010000343.1:0-4391 GCA_049519595.1 Candidatus Korobacteraceae bacterium
GGTTGCTGTCGTCCTACCGACTTTGCAGTGGCACGAAGATTTGGATTATCACCGAGGCGGATCGATCCAGCACGACCCTGCTGTTGCCGGAAGAATACTAACCGGAGGCGATTGATGCACAAGCACTGGTGTGGCGATTACGGGCACGATTACGAATGCAGCGACGACTGCGAATGCATCTGCGGTCTACCCATGGAAGGGCACGACCATAGCGATTGTCCGGTTGAGCTAAGAGCGTGTCCGGAGCACAAAAACGTAGCGGACCAACAACAGGTGGCTGAAATCGAACCCGGCGCAGTACAGATCGACTTCACCAGTCTGTGCCAAAAGCGCGAGCAGCCGCGTCTCCATTGCCAGTGCGGGTGCGCCGACGCCGATCCCAGCAAAGTCGTCGGTTGGTGCCTGTGGTGTGGCCACGGTTATGTTGAGTACAACCTGAAAATTGAAGACCAGCACTTCGCCTACCACTGCCCAAATGCTCCTGAGAAATTGAGGGAAGCTGCGCTGGCGAGTCTGGCAAAGCGCAAAGCATGAGTTTCTACCTAATGAAATAAGCGACCGATTCCGAGAGGAGGAATAGCGATGGACTACATCAACAACAACGGTGAAACGATAGGCTCACTCGACACGGCAATCTCCAACGACAAGGTCGTCACCATCAACCGCCTCCGCGATGTCACCACGGTAACCGTGCGCGATCGCGACACGGGCAAGGTAGCGTCAGAGACGTTCTTTGGTGATTCGCCGTTCGGCAAATAGACAGGTAGAAATCTGTCGTCGAGCAATGCCGCAGCACGGAGGACTATGCGAGTCGCACTTTACGCCAGAGTCTCAACGCTAAACGGTCAGCACCCGGAAATGCAGTTGTCCGAGCTGCGTGAGTACGCCGCCCGCCGCGGATGGATGGTCGCTGGCGAATATGTCGATGAAGGCGTGTCCGGCTCAAAGGACTCGCGCCCAGCATTGAACCGCCTGATGGTGGACGCCCATCGCCGCCACTTCGACGTCGTCGCCTGTTGGAAGGTTGATCGCTTTGGCAGGTCTCTGAAACACCTGGTGAACGCCCTCGCCGATCTCGACTCGTACGGTGTAGCGTTCGTCAGCCTGAGGGACAACCTTGACCTCAGCACGCCGACCGGGAGGCTGATGTTTCAGATTATCGGGGCGATGGCCGAGTTCGAATTGTCATTGACGAAGGAAAGAGTGAAGTGTGGGCTCGTTAATGCCCGTGCCAACGGCAAACAGCTTGGTCGTCCCCGCCGGGTGGCGGATGGTGAACGAATCCTACGAATGAAAGCCGAGGGTGCTAGCCTCCGAAAGATCGCCGATGCGATGGGGATCGGGTACGGCACCGTGCGTAAGCGGCTGCAGCAGGTGAGCTAAAAACCCTCGCTCCGGGGTAGCCTGCGCACCCCCTAATCTAAAGGACTTATCGGGGCAGTTCTGCTGAGCGTTAAACATATGTTTTTAGCTCGTTGAATATTTCCCAAAACGTGAGTGGTTAATGAGGTATACCCTCGCATGAGTCGATACCACCAACTGAGCGCCGAGGAAAGGGCAGCTATCAAGCTTGCCGCACGCCAGCGTGTCGAAGCTGTGTGGACATGCTTGGATGTCTTGTGCCCCGATCTGACGCCGCAGGCTCAGAAAGAACTCGCCAGGAAGGTGTTGGACCTGTCCCGTGGGGAGGAACGGAAACCGCCTCGGATAATGATCACCCCGGCGCAGGTGACAAGCATTATCTTGCCGAACATGCAGTGCATCAATCCCCGCTGCCCCATGCTGCTGTTTTCGAATCAGATTGCGGACGAACTCAACGAGTTCTTCAAGGAGGAAGAATGAGGGGTTGGCGGTGGACGACGCCTGGTCCGCACCCGGTTGGTGCGAAGGCTGGAGCCGAAGGGGCATGAAGTAGCCAATGCGACACGAGCACCGGCGCTAAAGAACAATCGTTAAACCATCTGTCGCATATTCAACCTTGACTTCAGTCAGCCGCGACAGTAAGTCCTGATTCATATGCGTCATGATAAGTCTTCGACACCCCAATTGTTCTCGCCGCGCGAGCAGATCTTTATAGTTGAGGTGATAACGGACTTTTGTTTCGTAAAAGTACGCCTCGCAAATAAAGAGATCTGCTCCAGCCGCAACCTCGGCAAGAACGTCTGTCCATTCCGTATCGCCGGAGTAGGCGAATATTTTGTCGGCGAGCTCCACTCGAAAAGCATAAGACGGCGCCCCGCTTGGGTGCAGCACCGGGAACGAAGTGACGGTGCATGATCCAATCGGCACTGCAACTCGCTCTGTCAGTTCCATGTAGTCAATAGGAAAGCACCGCGTTACGCTTGAGGAGCCAGAGAAGAATGCTTCCATCGCCCTCTACCCTTTTTCTTATGCCCGGCGGCCCGGCAACGACGAGCGGGCGCGTTCTCTTACTGAACTGGCCATCTAAGATCAAAAAAGGCACCCCTGCAAAGTGGTCACCGTGCAAATGGCTGATGAGAACCCAGCCAACCTCTGTCTGATTCATCGCCTCCCGCTTCATAGCCGAAAGCGAAGATGCGCCGCAGTCGATCAGGATGCTATCGTTCCCGGATTGCAGGCGAAGACACGGTTGGAAGCGCCCTCCACTGCCGAATGCATCTCCTGACCCGAGAAAATGGAGCTGAATAAGGCCCACAAATTCCTCCTCACGGTACGCTTTGTTCCTCTCGGCGACATACAGCATTTCTGGATAGACGTCTGGTCCGTCGGCCGCAATTCAAAATGCGGGCCCAAACGGACATCTAACCTGCGTCTTGCAACTTGCCTCGCAGCGGAAGCGTCAGCGGAATGACCGCCAGCACCGTGGCCGCAACCACCGCGACCGCT
Source organism: Candidatus Korobacteraceae bacterium (assembly GCA_049519595.1). GTDB lineage: Bacteria > Acidobacteriota > Terriglobia > Terriglobales > Acidobacteriaceae > CAWBRT01. The sequence goes on from JBEKQP010000343.1 coordinate 2,869, forward strand.
ACCTTGATGCCTACAAAATCGCCGATCACTCCGTAGAGCAGCGGCGAAACGCCCCCCGCGCCAATGGTGCAGGTATAGAAGAAAGCGAAGGCCTCGTTCCTGCGATCTTCCGGGACAAGTTCCGGAACCGTGCCGTAGAGCACCGACGAGGTTCCATTCAACGCAATGCCCAGCAGCGGACACAGCAGCAAAGCCGACTTCAGCGAGAGTCCCAACATGCCGAAGATGCAACCCGCGGTTGCCAGCTCCGTGACCACCACGGAAGCCAGGATGCCGACGCGCGTGGCCGCCACTCCGCAGACGAATTTTCCCAACGCTCCACCGGCGAAGATCAGGCTCAGCGCCAGGCCAATGGTGGGGACCGTTGCACCCTTATCGCGGAGCATAAACGGCAAATAGGTCAGAAAACCCATGCGCGTGGCGCTGTCGAGCACGCCGATGGCGGACAAGGCGGCGAACGGCAGCGAACCCTTACCGAACAGGCCGTCCGCTTTCGCGCCTGTCGCCGCCTTTTTGCCGGAGGCAGACTCCAGCGGGATGTGCAGCAGCCCAAGCAAAATCGCGGCCGCCGCCAAAAATCCGAATACCCCGAGCAGATGCAGCGCCCACCGCCAGCCCGCGTAAGCAATCAGCAGCGCGGCCGATGCCGGAATGATCAGCTTGCCGATGTCGCCGGAAAAATTGTAGGTGCTGAGCGCAACCCGCGAGGCCTTGCCCTGGTAAGCGCTGGAAATCGCCGACGAAGCCAGCGGGTGCTGCGTGCTCGACCCCATTCCGCCCAGCACCAGCAACGCGCCGAGCACCAGCGGAGTGCCGGCAAATCCAAGGGCGATGATTGCTGCGCCCGTCAGCAGCGTCCCCAGGCACAGAACCTTCAGGATTCCCATCCGGCGCGCCAGAATTCCGGCAGGCATTTGCAGCAGCGACATCGTCCCCGAAAACGCAGTCTTCAAAAGTCCGACCTGAAAAAAGCTCAGCAGGAACGTCTGCTGCCAGATGGGGAAAAACACATACAGCATGTCGGTAAAGCCATCATGCGTGATGTGCGCCAGGCATCCGGCAACCATCACCCGCCAGTGTGCCGATGGATTTGCCGATCCGGGTTGATCGAGAACCATTTCCGACATTTCGCTCTCCGCAAGAACCGTTTAGTCATCATCCGCCATGCTGTAGTAAATCGTCGCAGCAGGGCGGCGACGATGAAGCAGCGCTCGTCCGTGTTGTGAGTCCGTACCGCAAGAAATCGGTCCCTTTTCTGGTGAGGAACACGCGTTTGCCGCTACATATGACAAGTTGCGCTTCATCGAGGAACCGAAGCCACTGCTGAAAGGTAAACCCCTCGTAAATCTCCGGATAGCGGCGCACGGATTCACCGTACGCCTTACGAAGACAAGCAACTGAGATTCCCTGCGAGCCCGATTGCAAAATCAGTTGGAGCAATGGCACCTGTGTGTTCCACACGAGTGCTTGATCGGAATCAAAGGCCAGCGCAATCGAAAGCACGGAAGAGAACTCCCCCGACC
>JBEKQP010000344.1:0-4374 GCA_049519595.1 Candidatus Korobacteraceae bacterium
AATGTCCATTGTGTCGATCAGCTTTGTCTTCACCATGGAAAAGCGAATCGGATGGGATCTCATCGTACACACCCAGATTGAAAAATCTTCCAACGCGGAGGCTTTTGACCAGCTCTCTCCCGCGGAAAAGCAGCAGCGTTTAGATTCGGACATCAGGATCACGAAGTACACTTCATACCTGATTCCATTGTTGTCTCTGCTATGGTTTGCGGCGCTTGCAGCCGCGCTGGTAGCGGTCTTCCGCTTTGCCGCCGGCGCCAGCATCACATACGGCCGAACCCTGGCGATTGTCGTCTACGGCAGTCTCCCCTCGCTGATCGAGCGTCTGCTGGCGATCATTACCATGTGCTTTGCCGATCCCGAGGGCTTTGACGTCAAAAACCCCATCGCCAGCGGACCGGCGCAATGGATCGACCTCGCGACCGGCGGCGCTTTCGCCGCGCACAGGTTCCTCTACTCCCTCCTCAGCGTCTTTGACCTGTTTGCCCTCTGGATGGTTTTGCTGATCGCGATCGGCATATCCGTAAACACGCAGGTTAAGCGCGGCACTGCCTTCGCCACGATCTTTGGCGGGTTCTTCCTGCTGAGACTGATCAGCGCCGGTCTCGGCTTCTAGGGTCGATTTAATTGCGGCTGGTGAAATACGGCTCTGGGTGGGTCAAAACTCAGACTGTCATGGCGAGCGAAGTCTGGCCACCTTTTGTTTCTGTTGCCGAAAACAACAAGGCGGCTCCACTCCTTAGGTGCGCTGGGTATTTCTGGGACAGCACCCTAGAACAGCGCGTTCTGCTTACCTGTGCGGCGTATTCCGAAGTGATCGTAGGCCAGTTGGGTTGCCATGCGGCCTCGCGGAGTGCGATCCAGGAAGCCAATCTGGATAAGAAATGGCTCGTAGATTTCCTCAATGGCGTCGGGCTCTTCGGCCAATGCCGCCGCCAGGGTGTTCACTCCCACCGGCCCACCCTGGAACTTCTCGATGATCGTCATCAGCAACTTCCGGTCGATCTCGTCGAAGCCGTAGCGATCCACTTCGAGCATCTCGAGCGCCGCCTGGGCGGTCTTCTTGTCGATCTTTCCCGCGCTACGCACCTGGGCGTAGTCGCGGACCCGGCGCAGCAGTCGATTAGCGATGCGGGGCGTGCCGCGCGCCCGGCTGGCGATTTCGAATGCGCCCTCGTCGTCGACCTCAACCTTCAGAATTTCAGCCGAGCGCTTGACGATGATGTTCAGGTCGTCGTGGGTGTAGAACTCCAACCGCAGCAGCAGGCCGAAGCGCGAGCGCAGCGGGGCCGTTAGCAATCCGGCGCGCGTAGTAGCGCCGACGAAGGTGAACGGGGCAACCTCCAGGGTGTGGGTGCGCGCTGCCGGACCCTGGCCAATAATGATATCCAGCTTGTAGTCTTCCAGCGCCGAGTAGAGCAGCTCTTCCAGCACCGGCTGCAGGCGGTGAACTTCGTCGATGAACAAAACCTGCTTGTTGCGGATATTGGTGAGGACCGCCGTCAGATCGCCTTTGATTTGCAGCGTCGGCCCGGAGGTCTGTTGAAAGTGGACGTCGAGTTCGTTGGCGATGATGGTGGCCAGCGTTGTCTTGCCCAATCCGGGAGGTCCATAGAGCAGCACATGATCAAGCGCCTCGCCCCGCGAGCGGGCGGCCTCGATGGCGATGGCGAGGTTTTCCTTCACTTTCTGCTGGCCGATGAACTCCTGCAGACGGCGCGGACGCAGTTTAAGCTCAAACGAGGCGTCGTCTTCGACCACTCCGGCCGAGACGATTCGCTCGCGATCGGGATTCCTGGACGAGGGCATCTCTCCGGATGGTACCCAGAAACCCGACCGCCTGCAATCGCGGTTATTTTTCGGTCATTACCGCGCGGGTGTTTTCTTCCAGCAATTTCACCATCGTATAGAGGGTCTGGTTCACCGGAACCGGGATGCCCAGTTCCTGTCCGCGGCGAACGACGTATCCGTTCAGAGAATCGATTTCGGTCCGTTTTCCGCGGGCGATGTCCTGCGCGGTGGAGGAGGTGGCGTTTTTCATGGTTTCGGCAAGGTTGATCGTGCTTGCCAGCAGGTTGTCGTCCGGCAGCTGCACCCCCGCCGCCCGAGCTACCGCGATTGCCTCTTCCACGGCCGTGCACATCAGTTGCCGGACCATGGGTTGCTCGGCCATGAAACCGTACTTGGAGCGTCCCAGGGCAGAAATCGCGTTGTAAGCACAGTTGATGATCACCTTCACCCAGAGCTCGCCTTCGATGTTGTCCGAGACTTGGCAAGGGATTCCACCGCGCGTCAGAACCCCGGCAAGGTCCTCGAGTTCGCGGCGATCGAGAAGGCCATGACTTTCCACGCCGCGAGCCGGGGTCCCCGGCGACGGTTTTCTCGCTGTCGCTGGGGTGGACGCCTGCGGGCGATCCGTCGCCGGCAGGCTGCCAATCACAAAATTGCCGCGTCCCGAATGCTTCACCCTTCCCGGACCGCTCATTGCCGCCGCCACATATACGATCGCCGGAATTGCGCTCATACCGCTGGCCTTGGCAAAGCGCTGCACGTTATCGACTCCGTTCTGACAGCTTAGAACCTGTGCCTCCGGAGCCAGGTGCGGTGCAAGCAAACTGGCGGCTTCTTCGGTGTCAAACGATTTGACGCAGAACAGCACGATTTGAGCCCCTTGCGCCGCGTCGATCCGGGTGGAGGCCGAGACCGGCACATATTCCTGGAAGTGAATCGTCTCGAGAAATAATCCGTTGCGCTGGATAGCGTCTACGTGCTGCGGGCGGCCGATCAGAGTTACGGGTGCGCCGGCGCGCGCCAACATGCCACCGAAGTAACACCCCACGGCGCCTGCGCCCACAACAGCCACCCTTGGCCAACTTTGTTGTTGCACCACGACCTCCCTCGGCTGCGCCGCGGCGGCCAAGATACTCTCCGGCTTTTACCCGGTTTATCCCGGCCACAGCAGAGCGCCGGGCACAATCGCACAACGCGCAATCTTAGCCGTGCAACTGCTGCTCCGGATGCATGCCGGTAAGGCGGGCTATGCGCTCGGCAATCGGCGGATGCGTCGAAAACAGATTGCCCATGCTCATCCCCAACATCGGCTTCACGATGAAAAGATGAGCCGTGCTGGGCGAGGCCGCCATTGGGATGCGTTGCGACCACTGGTCGAGCTTCTTCAGCGCGCTGGCAAGCGCGTAGGGATTACCCGTAAAATGCGCCCCGGTCTCGTCGGCCGCGTACTCGCGCGAGCGCGAGATGGCGAGTTGGATGAGCATGGCGGCAAAGGGCGCCAAAATCATCATGAGCAATGCGGCAATAGGACTGCCGCGTTCGCCATCGCGATCTCGTCCGCCCATGCCGCCAAACAGCGCGCCCCAGTAAGCCATGCGCGCCAACATGGTAATTGCGCCGGCAATGGTGGCGGCAATTGAGCTGATCAGGATGTCGCGGTTGCGGACGTGGCCAAGTTCGTGGGCTAGCACGCCTTCCAGTTCGTCGTCGTTCAGCAGATTAAGAATGCCTTCGGTGACTGCGACCGACGCGTGATGCGGGTTGCGGCCAGTGGCGAAGGCATTGGGCGACTCGGTTGGTATGACGTACAGCTTGGGCATCGGCAGATTTGCCTTCTGCGTGAGCCGGTGCACAATGCTGTAAATGCGCGGCAGCTCTTGCTCGGTGACCGGCTGCGCGCCTGACATTGCCAACGCAATCTTGTCGGAGAAGAAGTATGAAACGAAGTTCATTACCGCCGCCAACACAAAGGCGAAAATCGCCCCGCGCTGGCCTCCGATGAGCTCGCCGACGAAAATGAGGAACAGCGTGAGCCCCGTTAGCAGAAATGCTGTCTTAAATGTATTTGCCATACACTACTTTTCCTAGCTATGTAGATGCTAACCGACCACCGCCGGTCGCGCCAGACCTATGCAGCCGCGGATCCGCCCCTTGTTCCCATTTGGCGACCTGCTGATACCAGAAGATGTTAATCGTGCGTTCACTTCCAGACGATTACACCGACCCGTTGCAGGTAGTGCCGGCTGAACTCGACCCGACGCCCTGCGTCGATCAGCAACACGCGCAGTTCCTGCTCGGTGTAAGCGCGACGGATAGACACTACCCCATCACGCCATGCCATTCTGCTGTGGAATAGCGGACGAGCGGCCATGACCAGCGCCAAGTGAAGCCGGGTGCGCACCAGATCATTGATGACCAGTGCGATGCGGGCCACTCTTAGCGCCTCCCGGATGAACTGCTTGAGCGGCGCCGGTTCGAGGTGATGGACAAACAGCGAACAAGTCACCACGTCGAACGATTCGGGCGGAAATGGGAGATTGAGGGCATCGCCGACGATTGCAGCCGGCACGGACGGCAAATGAC
>JBEKQP010000345.1:0-4327 GCA_049519595.1 Candidatus Korobacteraceae bacterium
GGATCATGCTTCGGCGACTCCAGAAGTCGCCGCGCCAGCAGAAACATCGACACGCCCGCGGCGACTAGCGCGACCCATATATATATGCAGGAAGCCAGTGTCCAGGGAAAAATCGCACTCAGCCCCGCGCCCAGCGTCCACGACGCCGGCGGATAAAACACAAAGCGCGGTTCACCGTAGGCAAAGTTGGCCAGCGCGGCCCATCGCGGATAAATAATTCCATGCTTCCACTGACCCAGAACTTCCAGCCACGAGTAAAGATGAAACTCCACATCGTGCCCTGACGGCGTGCCGAAAAAAAAGAAAGGAATCTCCACCGCAAATGCCGCTATCCCAATCGCCAGCAGCGGCGCCCATCGCAACCCTGCGCCTGCGCGCGCGTTTAAAGCAGACTCAGTTCCGCCGGGCTTTCTCAGACTCACTCCGTGTTCGTAAGAATTTGAATGCGGGGATTTGAAAATCCTGATCTTAAGAGATCAGTCTACCGTAGGATTTTATTTAACCCACATTTAACACTGCTGAAATCTTCGCGCAACGCGCTTCGACTAACGTACTTGCACAGGGGTGGAACAGACCACGAAGATTTGAAGGGTCCGTGTCAAAGACGGGGCCCGGGCTCTTCGATTCTTCGGACGTTCGCCACCGCTGAGCCTCCCGCTCCCACGCGCTCTCGCCCGCCACACTCCCTGCCCGATTGTCTTCTCGTGAAGTCCATCTGCCCATGACCTGCCGGCGGGAGGCTTTCCACAACATTAGAAGCCCTGAGATACGCATGCGCCCGCACAGCCGACGCCCGCGCAAAGCACCCACCACTCTGAAAGAGCAAAACGATAATGAAAACCTGGAAACAAAGGGAGGCGACGTGGGTGCTTTGAATCAACACACGCCAACGGTCTCAATTTTTAGTGTCGGGGATGTTTGGCAACAGCGTCACTACATTTCAGGAACATGCTTTAGAATCAGAGGCCATCTGGAGATCAGCGAGGAGGCGAACGACATGTGCAGGCTCTCCGGGTTGCAATTGCGGTTGTTGGCCGCAGCCACGCTCGTGTTCACTGCGATTTCTGCGTCAAATCAAACCGCCCCAACTGAGCCCAGCGGGCCGAGCCAAGCCAGCTTTCATAAGGTTATCCTTTGGATGGAGTCGCAACGTGGCGACGCACATTATGGCCCAAATTTTATTCTGTTGCACAGGCCATGCCAAGACTCAAGGGACGGAGCTTGCGAGTGTGGTATGTCGTTCAAGGCACTTAACTCCCAGGAGTTCGCCGACTATATCTCGTCCTTTCAGGACAACAGGATTCCCGTTACCTATGATGTCTTTTACGACCACGACGGCAGGCCAGGAGGCAGCAGATTAGCCAGCGTTGGCACGTGGTCACGCGATAGATTTCCGGTTAACGATAGGCTTCTTTGGGTTAATTTTAAGTCCCTAGGTGGGGCCTCGAAGAAGCGTCAGGTATACCAGCTTCACGGTTCGTCAGAGTGCTTTCCCACGCTAGATGAACTCACGAAAGGAAGCTAGACGGAAGTCTCTTCCGGGCTGCGCTGGTGCTGTAGCTCGGCAAGAAACTCTTCCTGCTGCAGCGTGATGCCACGCCGTAGCAGTTCCAGCAGCGGATCATCCATCTCATCGCCGGATGCTTCCGCCGAATGCTCACCCTGCGGCGGCTCGAACTGGGTCAGATCCGCTACCAGGGCCCGCGGTGAAACGCTCAGTTGCAGCATCGTTGCCGGACAGTTTCTTAGAAAGTTGATCAGGTTTTCCACCTGTGCGCGCTGCTCCGGCGTGCGGGAAGGGAACTCAACTCCCATGCCGTGCCCGGGATGCGCCACTCGCACCATGCCTTCGGTATGCACCTCAAGATCTTCGGCCTTCAGACAGAGGTCAACCAGAGCGCGCTCCGGAAACGGCGCGTCGGTCTGCACATAGCAGCCGCCCAGGCTCAAGTCCGTCAACTTGCAGTGCGGCACGTTTTCCTCGGGACCAGGCCCCGAAGTATTGGCAGCCTGCAGCCAGCTCTTTAGTTCGCCCTTGGCCTTATCGGTCAGATCCAGAAAGTGCACCCCGGTCTGCCCGTTCGGATTCGCCCACGCCACCTGCCCGTGTGCCTCGACATCCAAAACCCCGTCTTGCAGCTTGAAGTGAAACGCCAGCAGAGCACCCGACATTTGCGGTTCTGCCGTCAGCACGTCCATGCCGGTTTCCGACAGGTCGAGAAGAATTCCATCCACTTTGCGCGTGTCCGGCAAAGTGATTTCCACCGGCGCCTGCACCGGAATCCGCACCGCCCGCCGCCGCTCCCGGCCCAACAATGCGGCCGCAGCTCGCAATCCGGCTTTGGCGGCATCGTCCGAGAGAGGTTTGTACAGCACGAAGTGCGCTCCACCGCTCAGAATCGCCCGCACCTTAGATCGGTCGGCGACTAGTGCGATGTTCAGTGGATGTGTCCCCAGTTGTTCGGCTTGGCGTAGTACGCTTTCCGCCATCTCCGGGCTGTCCAGATCCACAATGAGCGCGTCGAACTTCTGCTGCTGAATGCGCGCAATCGTCGTCTCCGGATCGCTGGAACGGTCCATCGCCACGCCGAAGTTAGGCAGAACTCTGCCCAGCACATCCGCCGCTGAATCGTCGGTCGAAACCAGTAGTGCTTGTAGGGTCATAAGAGCTTTAGACGCTTTGTGTCACTAAATGCTGAAGCCTTTACGGCCACCGAGGAGCTGCCGGCCGCGCTGCCTTGGAAGCAGACGAACCTGCACCCGCTCCAGCCTTCGCCGCCATGCTGTCACCCGTAAGCGTGGCTTCGTCCACTTCCGCCAGCACTCCATTGTCGTCATCGTCGTTCTCGGCCAGCAAGGGTGCCACTTCGCGCAGCTTTTCCGCTGCCTGCTGGAGCATCTCTATCTGTTTGCCTAGTTGGGCGTATTTCGCCTGCTTCTGCCGCAGGACCTCATGGATATCTTTCATACAACCCCCTGTTGGCAATTTAAGAATGCCCAGCCGCGCGGGTCAACGGTAATCACCCATGGACGATTACCGGGGTAACGGCAGAGGACCGCAGGGACGGCGGAAAACGACGGTCAGAAACGGGCGGGCGGCAAATGAAAAAGCCCCACCGTTTGCCCGGAGGGGCTTTTGTTCCAGTCGTCAGAAAACGGCTTAGGCTTTCAGCTTGCGGCGCAGCAGTCCAGCTAGACCCAGCAGCCCAGTGCCCATCAGGGTCAGGCTTCCCGGCTCCGGAACCACAATGTTGGTGTCGCCGCTCGAGATCGTGGTCGATCCGTTGAAGAAGCCCTTGCCGGTATTAATCGTCAGCTGCACGGTCGCGCCGTCAACCGAGGAACCGTTATACCAGGTGCCGCTCAACGAACCCGTCAGCGTATAGTTATGCGTCCCGTTCGCAAGAGTGACGAGCGTCCAAGTCACCGGACCCGAGAACGTGCCCGAGAAGATGGATCCGCTCGGAATCCCACTCGTGCCGTTGCCATCAATCGTAAAAGTTCCGCCAGCGTTAAAGACGCCGCCCATCTGCAGGCTGCCGCTGGCCAGGCTGCCGGTCGAGAAGCTCACACTACCCAAGTTGTTACCGGTAATCAGGCCGAGGGTGCCCGGGGCATTCACGGCAATCAGCGCGGAACCCGACAGGGTTAGTCCTTCGCTGCTGCCAGACAGTGTGCCGCCGCTGTTGGTGAAGTCAACTGAGCTGCTGGCGAACGCCGCCATTGGCAGCGCAAGAGCAAGCAGGACCATCAATACCATGCGTTTCATAAGAACCGCCTCCTGAACCCGGACTAGAGACCACCCAAGGAAACAGAAACTCAGGTGTCTTGCTGCATCCCAAGGACCAAATCGGGAATATCGCTAACTAACTACAACAAAAAAGCTTACTGAGCTTGCTGCCCTGTCTCGCGAATCCCCAAGCGCAAACATCTGCACACTTCAAACACCCGATTGCGCTTTTGGACAATAAGCTGCATGGACCGCAAACCGCCCAACCAGGTTACTTTAGTACTAGGGGCTGCCAGATTTCAAGCGGGTTTTTGTGAACCGTATGGCACGAAAGTGGGGGGGGGTGAACCTGAGCTCGAACCTGCCTCTTCCCACCCATTATCCGGTCAGCGATGGCAGCTTGCCCGCCGACCCCACCACGAAGATGATTCCCACCACAATGCTGTATGCCGAGGTCACCAGAGTCAGCGCCCGCAACGCATTCGGCCGCGCCAGGGAAGCCGAGAACAGGCCCGCCGCCGAGGCGCACATCAACGTGTTCATGACCAGCAGCCCCACGATGAACATCAGCAGCCCCAACAGCCCCGCCGCCGTTCC
>JBEKQP010000346.1:0-4323 GCA_049519595.1 Candidatus Korobacteraceae bacterium
TGCTCGCAGCCTGCACGTCCAAGCCTGAAGAGCCAAAGAATGTCCGGCGCTACCCCATCGAGGGCAAGATCATCGCCGTCAATCAACCAACCAAAGAGATTACGCTGCAACACCGGGAGATTCCGGGCTACATGGCGGCCATGACGATGCCGTTCCGCATTCAGGACGAATGGGTATTCAACGTGGCGCATCCCGGAGACGAGTTGCACGGAACTTTGGCCGTCAGTCCCGACCGGGCTTATATCACCGAGGTCTCAATCAATCAGAACCCGGCGACAGCAGCCGGCAGTTCGACTTCGCAAGCGCACCTGCCAAACGCCGGCGAAGCGGTGCCCGACTTCTCGTTTGTGGATCAGAATGGCCGCCGCGTCCACCTTCATCAGTTCCGTGGAAAGCCCTTGCTGCTGACCTTCATCTACACCCGTTGTCCGCTGCCGGATTTCTGCATCCGCATGAGCAACAACTTCGGACAGCTTGCCAGGAATCTGAAGCAGGCCGCTCCGGCTGTTTATGGCCGGTTGCAGTTACTCAGCATCAGTATCGATCCGGAATACGACAAGCCTGCGGTCCTGATGCGCTACGGAAAAACGTACGCCGGCGACGTCGATCCCAAGTTCGAGCATTGGCGATTCGTCTACGGCACAGCCGCTGAAACCCGCAAGGCAGCCGATTTTTTTGGCTTGGCCTACGTCCCCGAAAACGGACAGATTGTGCATTCGCTGCGCACCGTGCTGGTTGCGCCCGACGGCAAGATCGCAGCGCAATTCCCGGGGAACGATTGGACGCCCTCCGAGGTTGAGGCTGAGCTGAAAAAGCTGTAGAGCGATTTCACAGGGAAGCCCGGCTCCTTCGCGGGGTATACCTTCCGCGTACCCGGTCTGAGCAGCGGCTCTCCTCAGGCCGGTGGTTCGATTGGTGCCCCGCGTTCGCCAGTGTCGGGTCCCCGGCGAGCATCGCTCGCTGGGGTGATTGGGCTAACGTGAGGTAGTTTCCGCGTATGCCGCCTTCGAGCCGATTGGGAAGCGCCAAGGCTGGTTGCAAACAGCCCATGCTCTGAGAGGCAATTGTGCGCCGCCGGTTGTGGAATAATGGTCGTGCCGGTAGTGACGAGGGGCTGATCAGCATGGAAGAACGCGAATTTTACGACGAGAAGCAGGAAACTAGAAAGATGACTTTGACGTGTCCACATTGCCGTCAAAGCGCCGAATACGATCTCTCCTTTATCGTACGCACCAAGAGGCGCAGTCTATCGCCGCGTGCCGATGAGCGCGACCGGGCCCGCTTTGCCAAGGCCCGCTCCTACATGGTGCGGCGAGAGGACTTGATGGGCTGCAAGAATGTTCGCTGCCGCAAGCGATTTGAGGTTTCCGGTGTGCAGTCGGTGGCGTTTCTGGATTAGCGTTTTTCACCATGCCACCAACGGGTGGTTGCTTTTGAGAGTTGCTCTTCTTTTCGGTATACTCGTCGGTTCGCAGTCTGTGCTATCGGCGGGCCTGCTTTCGCCTTTTCTTTCTGTCATTCGACCTGTTCCAGCGGAGTCGCCCAGGGGTGAACTTTGGGCTGCCATTCTCGCTGGAGCCAATGGAGAGAGGTGCTCGGTTGAAGATCTTGGTATGCATTAAACAGGTGCCACAAAAAGATGTCCCACTGAAGTTAAACGAGAGCGGCACGTGGATTCGCGACGATGTGTCCTATGAAGTGAACGAGCCCGATGCCTACGCGCTGGAAGAGGCATTGCGCCAGCGCGAGAAGCATGGCGGCGAAGTCGTCGTCATCACCGCCGGACCGGCGCGCGCGCAGCAGGTTTTGCGCGAAGCCTTGGCCAAAGGCGCTAACCGCGCCATTCATCTGGAGGATGACCGGTTCGTTACCCTCGATGCCTTGAACCTTGCCAAGGTGCTGGCCGCAGCCATCAAGGACGAGCAGTTCGACCTCATCTTCACCGGATTGCAATCCGACGATTACGGCTTCGCGCAGACTGGCGTTTTGCTGGCCGAATTGCTGGGATGGCCGCATGCGACCATCATCATGCAGATTGAAAACAAGAATGGCGGCATTCGCGTGAAGCGGGAACTGGAAAGCGGTTTCTTCCAGTTTGTCGATATGCCGCTGCCCGCCGTGCTCACCATTCAATCCGGCATCAACAAGCTCAGGTATGCAACGCTGATCGGCATTAAGCAAGCCAAGACCAAGCCTATGCGCAAAGTGGCGTGGGACGAGGTCAGCTCCGTCGTTGGCGACACCCTGCAAAAGATTGAGCGCCTTTACGTGCCGCAGAAGTCAAAGACGACCGAGTATCTCGAAGGCTCGCCGGCCGACATCGCCAAGAAACTGGTCGACAAACTGCGCAACGAAGTTCGCGTGCTGTAAGCGGCAGTGGCCGCAAGGCTGCTGCTTTCCTCCCAGCCGTGATGGCATCTAAATAGGCCGGGAGAAACAACATGCAGGAGACGCTCAGAAGTTACGATGCCAAGATGGCTGCCCAGCGTCGCGGTTCGGTTGCGCTGGCCGTCGGATGGACGCTGCTGGCAATGGCCATGATCGTTGGCATTTATGTGAGCCAGGATATTCGAGAGGGAACGCGCTTCTTCGTCAATTACGCGGGAGTGCTGGCCCTGCTCGGACTGATGAGTATAGGCTACGGAAATCGTGTGCGCCGCTTGAACGGCTGAATTCCGGCGCAGCTTTACTGCGGCTTGCGGGCGCAACGGGGGCCCCGGCAATCCCTGCTCGCCGGGGTAATCGCCGAAGCGGCTGCCGAATGAAGGGTTAGACGGGTGGGTCGTCGAAGGGTCGTCCGCAGTCTGTGCATAACGAACCCTTCCTCTGTTCATCCTGTTCCGTTCTGCTTGGTCGATGGAGTCCGCGTATGACTATCGTGGAGAGTGCTGAACAGAAGCGGGAAACGGCAACCAGCCTCAGGATCATTGGTTGGATCTGCTGGGGATTTGCTTTGCTGGTCTTGTTTTTCAATCCGGCCGCCACGCGGGTAGGGCGGCTGGAAATGGTCTACGCGGCTGTCACTCTGGCCGTAGCGGGACTGGTACTGAACATCATCGGTTATCGGCGCTCGCGTGCGGGCCTGCCGGGCACGAGGAGTTGAGGGAGAGAGATGGATACGATTCTGGTCGTTGTTGAACAACGTGAAGGCAAACTGAACCGCGTCTCCTGGGAGACGCTTACTGGAGCGCAGGCCATTGCGGCGCAGACCGGCTGGACGGTTGAGGCCGCCGTCGTCGGCAACAACCTCGGCACCATCGCCAGTGAAGTCGCGGCGAAGCAGGTCGCCAAGGTCTATGCCATCGAGAGCGCAAAGCTCGCGCGTTACACGCCCGATGGTTTTGCTGCGGCGCTCAAGGACTTCATCCAGCAGCGCCAGCCCAAGCTCGTACTCATGCCCCACACCTACCAGGTGCGCGATTTCGCTCCCAAGCTCGCCACTTCACTCGGCGTGTCGATGGTTCCCGACTGCATTGGATTCAAGTATGAAAATGGCAAGCTGCTGTTCGTGCGGCAGATGTTCCAGGGCAAGTTCACCGCCGATGTCGCGCTCTCCGGCGGCGGTCCATGGTTTGCCAGTTTTCAGACGGGAGCGTTTCGCGCAGACCAGGTGCAGGTGGGCGCATCGGCCGCTCCGGTTGAGACCGTGCAGGCGCAAGTCGCAGATGGCGTGATTCGTACCCAACCGGAGGAACCATTCAAGGAAGCCAAGCAGGCGGTGGATCTTTCGCAGGCCGAGATCATTGTGTCCGTGGGCCGCGGCATCAAGGAGCAAAAGAATCTCGAAATGGCGCAGAAGCTCGCCGACGTGTTGGGTGGTGAACTAGCCGCCTCGCGTCCTATCTGCGACAACGGCTGGCTGCCCATGGAGCGCCAGGTCGGCTCATCCGGCCAGACGGTCGCGCCCAAACTCTACCTTGCGCTCGGCATCAGCGGCGCCATCCAGCACATCGTCGGCATGAAGGGCGCACGCACCATCATTGCCATCAACAAAGACAGTGAAGCGCCGATCTTCGAAGTCAGCGACATCGGCGTCATCGGCAACCTGTTCGAAATCGTGCCGCCCTTGATTGAAGAGGTGAAGAAGGCAAAGACGGGGGCGTGATCGTTTCACGTTTTCTCGTTTCAAGTTTCACGAACAGAGTTTCAGGTTTCGCAATGCGTGCAACTTACGACGATTATTCAGGGCCTGAGGTGCAGAGGTGTCGCATTCCTACAGGGACTTAATCGCTTGGCAAAAGGCCAAGCGTTTAGCGGTTGAAATCTATCGTCTTACCGTACAGTTTCCGAAGACGGAGCAGTATGGCCTTATTTCGCAAATTC
>JBEKQP010000347.1:0-4303 GCA_049519595.1 Candidatus Korobacteraceae bacterium
GGAAGCGGTGCCATGGAAATCCCATCCTGGCCGAGCAGCTCAGTCGTAATCCCCTGGCGGATTTTCGGCTCGATGTATGGATTTACCAGAACCTGCAGGTCGGAGTGGCTATGCGTGTCGATAAATCCCGGCGAGACCACCATGCGGCCTGCATCAATCACCTGATCGAACCCAGAGCCTTCGACCTGGCCAACGGCTGTAATCAACGCGTCTTCAATCGCAACGTTTCCCGCGTATCGCGTGCTGCCGCTTCCATCGACAATCGTGCCGTTCTTCACGAGAATCTTCATAACTCACCCCGCCTTTCCCAGAACTGATTTCAGTATTCCGTAGTAACCGGAGGTTGCTTTCAACAATTGATCGACTTCAATGTACTCATCGATTGTATGAGCCAAGTTCTCCCGTGAGGGGCCGAAGCCGATCGTCTTTATTCCAGCCTCGCCGGCGTAGTGACTGCCATTAGTGCAGAAGGAGTACTGAGTGATCTGTGGATTCAAACCCGCCTCGCGTAGACCTGAGTAGGCCGCCTGCACAAACGCGTCATGGTCGTCATACACCCATCCCGGGAAGAAGCGTTCACCTTCAATCGTAGCGCCTGTATAGCACTTCTCCGAGCCGGCCGCAAATGACACATTGGCGGAGAACTCTGGATCATCTTTCCGCATTGCTTCGATCAACGCGCGTATCGGTTGTAACACTGTGTCGCGTGTTTCCCCGATCAGCAATCTTCTATCGTAAGTTGCACGGCAATAGTCCGGCACCACCGAAGCCCCAGGGTATGGGGAGGACTTTATGTCTGTGAGTTCCAGAATCCCTCGTCCCAAAATCTCGTGGCTTGACGTAGGGATCTCGCGGATCCTGCTGATCAGGCCAGCCATCTTGTAAACGGCGTTGACGCCTGCCTCGGGGTTTGCCGAGTGCGCTGGTTTGCCGAAGGTTTCTACCACGACCTCTGCCCTGCCACGCTGGCCACGCTTCAGGTTGAGCTCTGAGGCCTCACCAATTACAACGTAGTCAGGTTTGATACGGCGGCTGATCAACCGCGCAGCAATGCCCTCGAAACATTCTTCATGTACCACTCCGGCGACGTAAATGTTTCCAGGAAAATGCTTGTGGGTATCGCCGCCAAAGAAGCTCGCGGCGGCAATCATGGCACTCATGGCGCCCTTCATGTCGGAAGCGCCGCGGCCGTAGATCTTTCCGTCCATCAACTCACCGGCGAATGGATCATGCTTCCACCTGGATGGGTCGGGTACCGGAACCGTGTCGATGTGACCGTCAAAGAGGACCGACTCACCCGGGCGATTCCCGTTGATCTGACCGACGACATTTCCGTAGGCATCAACGAACGCGTCGTCATATCCGAGTTCACGGAAGGCTTGTTCTATCCTGCGCGCGACTGCATCTTCACTACCCGAGTAGCTTTGTCTTTGAATCAACTCCCGGCACAAATCGATAACCAGTTCTTCTCGCTTCTTGTCCAACATTAGAAACTCCCCTCACTCATAGCTCGAGTACTCTCCGTCCCAGACTATGCTGTGATACTACGCGGGATCCATGTCGCCTTCGGTGTTGATCAAGAGGACGCGTGAGTTTCGGTTCAGGCCAATCGCGGCTCTCGCGTCTTCGAGGTAATTGCTTTTCATCAAGGCGGCCAGCAACCCCGTCGTGACCGCGCCGGATTCTTCCACGATCACACGAGAATCACGGCAACCCTATCGACGCTTGCGCTCACAAGATACCTTCTAGCCGGGATTCCTATGTTGGACTCCCGATCGAATAGCATTGTATGCCCATCCGCTTCTCGCCCACGAACGCCGGAACGAATCATTACTCCGGATCGCGGCGGCGATCAGCCATCACCTTTGGGGTTCCAGGAATACCACTACTTCACAGTCACACTAATAAGGAGACGAAGCATAGCCGAAAGCAACCCAAGAAATGACGCCGCCACTAACGCCGTCCTGCGGTCAATTTTGATTTGGCTGGCGCCTTTCTTGAGTTCATTCCTAACAGCGCCCAATACCTCAGGCACGCCGTCAGCAACGGTGACTTTACCAAGAATTTCAATAGTGTGATGGCGAGCCAAGAAGCACCTTTGGGCTTTCACGGTCGCATGTGTGCGGCAACGTGACGATGCATGACGAGGGCAGATTCGAGCAGGGCACCGGCTTCGCCACCGCCGTCCAAATCGCCCAAAAGCTTGGGATTTACCGAGATTTGTTGAACCGGGCAAGAGCGGGACTCGTCCACTTTTTATTGGAGGACCTCAGATGGGCACTGCGCCTAACAGCAGGCCAGATAGGCAAACGAAGTGGTCCGCCCTAAAATTTTGGTAAAGGCTTCGTAAAATGATTCTAAAGCAGCTTTATGTTGGGGATTCCCTTCATCGGGCGTTGGGTCAGCCGCAAATTTGATTGCGCTGGAAGGAGCTCACCAGCCCAGAGTGTCCGATCGCGAATTGCTATTGTGTCAGAGCCCAAGCACGGGAACGATCAACTGTTGCCAAATCTGCTGTTGCTGCGGGCGCCGCGTTGATAACGACCGATCGCCGGTTCCCAAAACGTAAGCGACTGGACTCTATGCGGCGAACAACGCGTGGTTGAATTCCTGCGGCTGTGGAAGGGGCGCCATATCGAGGTGACAGATGGGTGCGGGGGCAGCGATCCAGATTGGATTTGCCAGCCGACGAGGTAGGTTCATGATGCGTTCCCACTCTCGCCAGCAGCGCTCTGCTACATAATTAATGTGAGCGGAGAGCTCAGCCGCCTTGCGCCACTCCATCGCTGCGGTGAAGGGGCGTCCGTCTTCTTCGTCCCGCTGCGCTGCCCACCCTAAACGTACTGCGAGTACTGGACCAGCGATCTTCAAACACCACCGAAGCTCCATTCGCGTTGCCATCGTATTTCTCCCTTCACAGCACTTACAAGGATGAAAACAGCACCCGCGAGCTTTTATTCCGCGATATTTCCACCGCGTACGGCGACCGTTCCAAAACAGCTGGCGCCCCGAGCTGTTTCGATGGGAATAAAACTTCCTCTACACAGTTAGCACTGAAGTGAACTTGATCTGCGAGTTCTATATGAGATCTCCAGGAGGAATCAATGGCGGGCAAGAATAACGAACATGATCACATCTGTGACGCTCCAAGCAGTGACGGCATCGATCGCCGTGGTTTTCTTTCATGCATGGCCTGGGCAGGCGCCGGGCTGGTGTGGACCTTTGGCGGGGGTGTCGGGACGTCGCGCCTTTTCGGCGCAACGGGACAACCAGCAGGGCAGTCTGGAGACTTCACCTTCGTTCAAATCAGCGATAGCCACATCGGTTTCGATAAAGCAGCGAATTCCGATGTGACGGCCACGTGTCAGGCTGCCATCGACAAGATCAATGCGCTGCCAGTCGAGCCGGATATGATCCTTCATACCGGCGACCTCAGTCATCTTTCCAAACCGAGTGAATTCGACACACTCAATCAGGTTCTGAAGGGTGCCAAGGCGAAGCAGGTCTTTTATGTGCCGGGCGAGCACGATGTTGCCATCGATAACGGACAGCTGTTCCTAGAGCGTTACGGTAACGGGACCAAAGGGGCAGGTTGGCAGAGTTTCGACCATAAGGGCGTCCACTTTGTCGGCATGGTAAACGTCGTGAATCTCAAAGCGGGCGGCTTGGGCACGCTCGGCGCTGACCAGCTCGAGTGGCTGGAAGACGACCTTAAGGGGCGCAGCAACAGCACGCCGATCGTCGTCTATGCGCACATACCGCTTTGGGCCGTCTATCCCGAGTGGGGCTGGGCCACACAGGACAGTGCGCAGGCAATGTCGTACCTGAAGCGATTCGGCTCGGTCACCGTGCTTAACGGCCACATCCACCAGATCATGCAGAAGGTTGAGGGCAACGTGACGTTTCATACGGCGATGGCCACGGCGTTTCCACAAGCTGTGCCCGGCACCGCTCCTTCCACCGGTCCACTCAAGGTGCCGGCAGATAAGTTGCGAAGCGTTCTCGGCATCACCAACGTAAACTTCGTGGCAGGGAGCCATCATCTGGCCCTCGTCGATGCGACCCTGGCCGGCACGCCGACAGAGGAGACGACCGGCATCTTGCGGAGCGCCGCTGCGATGGCCGCATTGCATTTTGCCCCTCAATCCTCCAATCCAGTGGAGCCGACGGCAACGGCTACACCGGCTGCCGCGACCGGAACGATCCAGGTCAGCATTGACAATTTCTCCTATGCCCCAAAGCAGTTGACGGTCAAAGCGGGTACGACGGTGGTGTGGACGAACAAGGACGACATACCGCACAC
>JBEKQP010000348.1:0-4296 GCA_049519595.1 Candidatus Korobacteraceae bacterium
ATCTCTCGGACCGGCTCAAAGGACAGCGCAAGTGGGTATTCATCACGCTCGGCTTTCCCGGATTTTTGGTTGCTCTGGCGATCTGGGTTTATATCAAGGACAAACCTTCCGAGCACCCGCACATGAGCAGCCAGGAACTCACTGAATTACAGGCCGAATCGGCGCCCTCGACGGCAAAGAGCACCACTGTCAATTCTGGAATCACATTTAAAGAACTGCTCAAGACCCCCATTTTGTGGCAGATGGTCTTGATCTGGTTCCTTTTCGATATTACATTTTGGGGATTCGTCTCCTGGCTGCCTTCTTACCTGATGAAGATCAGAAAGTTCACGCTATTACAGACCGGCATTAACGGATCGATCCCGTTTTTTGTAGGCACGGTCGGCATGCTGGTTGGCGGGTACCTCTCGGATCGGCTCAAGGGACAGCGCAAGTGGGTATTCATCCCCAATGCGTTGATCGCGGGCTTCCTGCTGTACATGACATACAGTGTCGAATCGGCGCAAATGGCGGTTGTGTATCAGAGTATTTCCGCGTTCTTCATGTTCATCGCCTTTGCCGCCTTCTGGGGCCTTGTTATCGATGCCGTTCCGGCTCACATCATGGGATCGGGTTCAGCTACCGTCAACTTCGGTGGGCAGGTCGCCGGCTTTATTTCCCCGTTCGTCATGGGTTATCTAATCGATCGGGCAAAAGGCTCTTTCAACGGGGCGTTCATATTCCTGATTATCGCAATCGTCGCTTCGGCCGTGGTTGCGCTGACGGTTCAACAGAAACCGCCAGTCGCGGCTGCGGCGTTGGCGCGCTGAGGCGACTTCAGGTCAAGGCTGGAGCATCTTGTCTGACGGGTGCTCCTTCAATCTATCCTAATAATGAGGTGTTCGCATGGCGCGGCCGCACACGCGCCATGCGGCGCAAAACAGAGGTGTCTCAGCACGCCCGCTCTGTGATTCTGTGCGGTCGATGGACCGCACCAGCTTTCGGAGCAGTCGCCAATCTCGCATGAGTAAAGGAAGCGATATGCAAACGATGCCAATGGGCCCAACCATCTGTTTGCGCATTGAAGAACTCGCCGCCATCACGGCGGAACCTGGCAAGTTGACGCGCCTGTTTCTCACCCCCGAGCAGAAGCGCGCCACTGAGCTTGTTCGCTCGTGGATGAATCAGGCGGGAATGGCAACGCGAACCGACGCAATCGGAAATCTGATCGGACGTTACGAAGGGGACCACCCCGGTTTGCCGGCGCTCGTCGTCGGCTCGCACCTTGACACAGTCAGGGACGCCGGTAAGTACGACGGCATGCTTGGCGTGCTCACGGCCATTTCCTGCGTTGAGGAACTACATCGAGAGGGCGTTCGTCTACCCTTCGCGATAGAGTTAGTGGGCTTTTCCGATGAAGAAGGCGTGCGCTTCGGATCCACGCTGCTTGGCAGTCGCGCCTTTGCCGGGACATTTGAACCTTGCATGCTCGAGTCTCGCGATGCGAAGGGTTTGACCGTCGCAGATGCTTTGCGTGAGTTTGGACTTAATCCCGCAACCATCCAAACTGCGGCGAGAACTCCAAGTGAGATTCTGGCTTACGTGGAACTCCACATCGAGCAGGGGCCAGTGCTGGAGAAGATGGACCTGCCGGTGGGATGTGTTACATCGATCAACGGCGCGACTCGTTTCAAGATCGAGGTCAAAGGCAAAGCCGGACACGCAGGCACGGTGCCCATGGCGGGGCGGCAAGACGCATTGGCCGCGGCGGCCGAGTGCGTCCTTGTCGTCGAGCATCGCTGCGGAAGCGAAGAGGGGTTAGTCGGCACAGTCGGTTTCATCGAAGCTCTTCCTGGCTCGGTTAACGTCATCCCTGGTGAAGTACGGTTCTCACTCGATATCCGCGCACCGGGTGACACACAACGCCGGCGAGCGGTTGAAGATGTCACGCGGGAGATCAACACGATTGCGCAGCGCCGCGACGTGGCGATCAAGATCGACCGGTCTCACGACGCGGCGGCCGCTCCATGTTCACCTTGGCTGATGGCCCAGATCGACCAGGCGATCAAGGCCGAGGGTATCTCTCGCTGCCATCTCGCGAGCGGCGCGGGTCATGACGGCATGGCTGTCGCGGCCATCACGGATATCGGCATGATCTTCGTTCGCTGTGCCGGGGGAATCAGCCACAGTCCGGCAGAGGCCATCAAGGTCGAAGATGCAGAAATTGGCGCCCGTGTGCTGCTTTCCTTCATTAAGAATTTTAAGCGAGGGAGACCTGCATGATCGTCGAAAGCCAAAAACGCATCTTGGAATACATCGAACAGAACCATGCCGCCCAAGTCCAGTTCCTGGCTGAACTCGTCAAAGTTCCATCGGATAACCCTCCGGGCGATTGTGCCCCTCACGCCACGCGCGCCGCCGAGTTACTGGAGCAGCTCGGGTTTAGGGTCGAACGCCATCCTGTTCCGGCCGAAGTGGTGCGCGCGAATGGAATGATCAGCGCGACCAACCTTATAGTGCGCCGGCGATTCGGGCCGGGACCGGTTGTTGCCCTGAATGCGCATGGAGACGTTGTGCCGCCCGGCGAAGGCTGGACGAGCGATCCCTACGGCGGTGAAATCAAGAATGGAACTATGTATGGTCGGGGTGTCGCCGTGTCGAAGTCCGACTTCGCCACCTATGCTTTCGCGCTGAAGGCTTTGGAAGCGAGCGGATTGCCGCTGCGCGGGACGGTTGAGCTGCATTTCACCTACGATGAGGAAGCCGGCGGTCAGATCGGGCCAGGCTGGCTTCTGGAGCAGAAGCTCACAAAGCCAGACTACGTAATCAGCGCAGGTTTTGCATACAACGTTGTGGTTGCACATAACGGCTGCCTGCATATTGAAGTTCGCATAGAGGGGCGGTCTGCGCATGCGGCGAGACCGGACACCGGCGTTGACGCACTGGAAGCAGCCACGAGCTTGTTGACCTCGTTTTACAGGTTGCGCGAAACATACAAGCAGACTCACTCGAACATCGCCGGAATCGATCATCCGACACTGGTCGTGGGCCTTATCAGAGGCGGCATCAACACGAATGTTGTTCCCGATTTGGTCACCCTGCGTATCGACCGCCGTATCATTCCCGAGGAATCGCCAGAGCAGGTCGAGCGTGATCTCGTTGCGCACATCGAGCAAGTCTGCTCAACACTCGGCGACATCAAGGTAAGCGTTCGCCGCATTCTGCTAGCCCGGCCATTTACGCCGCAAGCGGGCCAGGAGAAGCTTGTCAGCATCATTCAGCGACATGGACGTGCAGTGATCGGTGAGGAGATCCCGGCAAACGGCGTCCCGATCTACACAGATGCCCGGCGTTACAGTGCTGCCGGTATCCCTGCGGTCCTATATGGAGCGGGACCTCATTCGCTGCTTGAGGCGAATGGCCATCGGGCCGACGAAAAACTCGAACTCGGAGATCTCCGAAAGGCAACTCAGGTTGTCGCGCTTACCTTAACGGACTTGCTTCAATAGTCCCCAAAAGACGCTGGCAAGACAGAGGTCAAGCCGAACATCTGGGGAGGGAAGTGGTCGAAGCTGACGGTCAACTGTATGTACATGCCGACCACCGGGATTCTCAGCATCAGCGACCGGGACGTCACGCAGAACCCGCGACTTTTGGAGCTCGCCATCAGGCTGGGTCGGGAGTGCTTGCAGGTCGGAGTGGCCTCGAGCTATCAAATCGAGCCGATCTTCGGCATGAGCGTCGAGGAAATACTGGGAGCCAGCGACGAAGTGCTCAAACGGACCCTTCAGACCCTCTTCACCCATATCGGCCAGCAGAGGGCAATTAATGCCTCTTACCCTCAAAACATGTAGCTGTACCTCAGCAGCCCGCTAAGCGGACGCTTCATGTGTTAATCCCACCGGACATCTCATGTGCTAACTACATCAGACGCGCTTTGGCCTTGCAAAACCGGCCGCGGGAAGTACAATTCTGGCTATTCATAGCTGAAAAGAAGATTCCAGACGAGCCGGTTGTCACGTCCAGTGGCAATCTCGATCGTGCGCTCAAGCGCAGTCGATGAGATATAAGCCTTGAGAGCAAGAGGCCATCAAGTTCGTTCATGGCCAAGTAGTTTGGTGTAGGTGCAAAGTTTCGACTGAACGCGATTGCGACCAGTGCAAAGTAACCAGTCACAGGAGAGAACGCAATGAAGAAGATGTCGTTGGGGACCCAAACTCTATTGGGGATGGTAGCTGGCGGAATAGTCGGTTTTGCGGTCGGCCCCAAAATTGTCGCCATCCAATTTGTGGGCGATATTTTCCTCCGCATGTTGCA
>JBEKQP010000349.1:0-7782 GCA_049519595.1 Candidatus Korobacteraceae bacterium
CGCCGCTCACTGCTTCCGGACCGCTAATCACCAACAACGCAGGCACGTTTCTCTATCTCGGCAGCGCGGCTGTATCCGGTGGAACGCTGACCATCTACGGCATCGATCAGCAGACGGGCGCGCTGACGCTGTCGGCGGCGCAGGGACCGGCGTTCGGCCCAGAGATGGCGATGGATCCGCAGGGACGTTTTCTGTTCACCGCCGGTGGTGGCGTGAGCGGTAATGAAATTGGGGTCGATAAGCTCGATCCGACTACGGGCGCAGGCACGGCCGTCGGCTCCGCGCCGCAAATCGGACCGAACTTTATCCTCGGACTTGCCGTCGACCCGGCAGGTAAGTACCTGTTTGCGCTCGGCCAGATCGGGGCACCGGCCCAGCCCGCCGTGCAATCGTTTGCGATCAACGCGGATGGCTCTCTCAATCCGACCGGGGGCCCTCAGCCTGCCGGAACGAATGTGCCGACCGCAGGGTCTTCAGCAGCCGTCGATGCCAGCGGCCGGTTCCTGTACGTGGTCACGGATCTTGGTCTGTACGTGAGGGGATACGCAATTGATTCCGCCACCGGGGCGATTAGCGAGCTACCGTCTTCTCCCTTTTCCGTGGCACAGCTCAGCAATCCCTATTCCGTTTGGAACGCCGTCAGTGCCGACACCCAAGCGGAGTCAATCTATCTCTCAAACAACAACGGACCGATTACTTACAACGTGGATCAAAACACCGGTGCATTGACGATCGCGCCAAAAGCTCCAGCGCCCAGCAGCGGCAATAACAGTTACTTTGTGGCTGTCGTACCTTAGAGGAAGCCCGCGCCAGCCTGATCCAGGTAGCGCGGCTCATCCGGTCCGGACTTTCACCTTCATTGCAGGTCTGCTTTCATATTTCACGCCATGGGAATAGATACGCAGCGCCGCCGCGTCGAAAAAAGGGAGAGCAGTTTGGCAGAGCGGCGGAGGAACCGTCATGGTTTGAGTGGGCGGTCGTCCCCGTTAGAATGCTCCAAAGCCTCTTGCAGTACCACCTTTTGACCCGCCTCCAGGACGATTTCCTTTGAAAGTCTCTTAAATCCATCGGCCTGAATTACAACGTCATATCCGCCGGGAGGGAGCCTGAGTTCCAGAGGCGTAGTCTTTGGCGCGGGCCAGCCGTTCAGCATCAATCGCGCACCCTTGGGATTGGTTTTGAATTGCACCTCTGCCATTTCCTTCGAAGAGCCGCCCTGGAGCAACCGCTTAATCCCGCCGACCACCTTACTATTGGCAGCGTTTCCGGCCGGTATCAGGGTAAAGGCGACGGCGAAACTCTCTCCATCCTTGACGCTGACCTGGGATTGCGCCGCGAGAAAGCCGGATTGGACGAGCGTGATGGTGTGTGTTCCGCTCATATCGACGCGCAGCTCAGCCGGTGAGGTTAGGGCCGTACTCTTGCCGTCCAGAAGAATCGCAGCTCCAGCCGGATTGCTGGAGATATTGAAAACTGATCCTTTCCGCACCAAATGGGCGGTTACCGTGGAACGGATACCTGCTACAACCTCCAGCGTCAGCGTTTGCGAAACGAATCCGGGCTTGGAGAATACAACGCTGTGATAACCGGGCGGAATCGATCCTACGACGGCAGGAGTGACAAAAACAGGGTCACTGCTGCCATCAAACCGGACTTGGGCACCATCCGGCTGGGAGGTAACCAGCGCTTCACCGACAACCAAAACCGGCGTTTGAACGCGCGGCATACCGGAAATGCGTTTCAGCTTCCTCCCGCTGCCGTGGTGGTCGGTGTCGCCGGGAGTGGGTGGCGACACAGGGGCAGCTTCGTTGTTGACCGCCGTCTCAACGGCTGTTGCGGAATGTGCTGCTACCTCTAATGGCGCGGCGACCTCGGGACTCTTCTGTTGGGGAACAGCGCGCCCGGAACGGTGAACCACCACATATGTAAGGGCGAGGAACGCCACGAGGACGACGAAGGAAGCAAGACGAATCGACTTTCCTGAGCGCGGGGTCCTCAGCAAGCCTGCATTTGGATCGCTGTGGTGCCTTGAGAAGCCCCACCGCTTAGCTGCCGCAGCCCAGCTTTCGACCGCATTTGTAACCAGCCTTACCACGCGCAGTGCTGAGGTCGAGATCTCTGCGTAACGGGTCGAACCCGCAATTGCGGATTCCTGCTTGCGCCCGGCGGATGCCGGTTCGGACCGGCCTCGGTCCAGGGAAGTCTGCTGGACTCGGCGAGGCAGCAGCTTTGTCCGCCTCATCCGTATCCAGTCGTAGCCATACTCCGCGCCGCAGCGGGTACAGACCTGATAGAAGCTCCCGTCGGATGACTTCATGGGGAACAAGAATTCGTGCGGGCACCCTAACCAGAATCGGCGTTTCATGACTGAGCCGCGAAGGTAACCCGGAGAAGAAGATCAGTCCATCAGCGAAACGCCGTACAGAACGGAACTAGCGTGCCTCTGCTCTGCCACTAATTGCACAATGGACGTTGAACTTCCGACAATTGACCCCCGGCGGCCGCCTCAGCATAATTGGCTAACTTTACTGGGTTTGATCGTCGCCCGGCAGACGAACGCCTACGGGCTGGGAAAGCCGGAAAGCGTCGGTTTATCGTGATCCTTCAGGACCAACCGCAGTTTCGCCCAGTACTGCTCCGACGCCAGCCAGAATGCTGGATCGTCTGGATGGCGCTATTACTGTTGGTTTCCCTGATGTCCACGGGCTGTGGCGAGAAAAAAATAACGCCAGCCAAGCTGCCGCCGCCGCCTCCGATTGCCGTTCCCACCGGCCCCAAGTCCGCCGAACCGATTGCACCTGTCCTACCGGTTCCTTTGCCAAGACCAGCGAAACCGCAACCGTGGACGCAGACCGGAATCGCCAGTTGGTACGTTGCCGAACCGGGAGGCCAAAAAACGGCCAGCGGAGAACCGTACGACGGCACAGTGCTGACGGCGGCGCACCGCACCTTGCCGTTCCAATCGGTAGTGCAGGTAACGAACCTGAAAACAAATCGTCAGGTTGTCGTCCGCATCAACGATCGCGGACCATTCATAGACGGGCGCGTCATCGACCTCTCAGTGGCGGCAGCCAAGGCGCTGGACATCTGGCGGCAGGGCGTGGCTACCGTCAAACTGGAAGTGCTTCACACTCCGTCGGCCATCGACATCGGCGGCAGGTGGTGCGTGCAGATCGGCGCCTTCCGACAGCGCAAGGGCGCTCTCGATCTGAAGCAGACCCTTATCGCCCGCTACCGCCAGGCACGCCTGCTGGAGTTTCCCGGAGCCACCGGTTATTGGGTGCGCGTGCTCGTGCAGGACGACGACCGTCTGCTGGCGCAGAGAGTCGCCAGCACCATCAAGGTGAGCGAAGGCGGCGTCTTCCTGGTGCGCCTGGATTAGACTCTGTCACTAAGGCTAATCGCTATAATCAGAGGCACAATGACCAATCGCATAGCTTGGACTCCAAACGGAATGAAAAAGGCGAAAGGAGTGTCCACGGCGCGGTTCGGGCTGGCAGAAGCGAAGAAGGCCAGAGACTTCCATCGCAGTTTCCCGGAATATCTGGAAACGCCCTTGGACAGCCTGGAGGCGTTGGCCAAGTCGCTGGGAATCGCCGGGCTGTATCTAAAGGATGAGTCTTTTCGCCAAACTTACTTCGCCGGAGGTTCGCCAACAAATTGGCGATATTACCTTCGTTACGGCTACAGATGGAAACCACGGCAGAGGCGTCGCCTGGACCGCGCGACAGTTGAAACAGAAAGCGGTTGTCTACATGCCGAAGGGGTCCTCACCGACGCGCTTGGGGAATATCCGGGCCGAGGGTGCGAGCGCGTCTATCATCGAGGGAAATTATGACGATGCGGTCCGACTGGCCGCGCAAGGCGCTCGCGAACATGGCTGGGTTGTAGTGCAGGACACGGCATGGCCGGGGTATGAGGAAATCCCAACATGGATCATGCAAGGTTATGTGACGATCGCCACGGAGGCGATCGAGCAACTCTGCCGCATTGGCATCAAGAAGCCGACACACGTTTTCCTTCAGGCAGGGGTAGGGTCGTTCGCTGCCGCCATTCAAGGCTACTTTGCTGACCTGTTCGGCAACGAGCGGCCGGTAACGGCAATTGTCGAACCGGAAGAGGCGGACTGTTTCTATCGCTCGGCGGTTGCAAATGACGGCAACCCGCGGATCGTTACTGGAGAAATGACGACCATCATGGCGGGGTTGGCGTGTGGCGAACCCAGCCGCATAGCGTGGGAGCTGTTGCGCGACTACAGCGACGTGTTCTTGACCTGTCCCGATTGGGTGGCTGCAAAGGGGATGCGGATGCTCGGCAATCCCTTGAAGGGCGATCCACGGGTGATTTCTGGTGAATCCGGAGCGGTCACTGCGGGCTTGCTGGCTGCGTTAATGAAGAACGATTACCTTGCAGACGCTAGAGCTACACTTCGGTTGGACCAGGACTCTCGCGTCCTCTTGATCAGTACTGAGGGCGATACGGACCCCGAGAAGTATCGAAGCATCGTTTGGGACGGAGAGTACCCAAGCTATGAATAAGTAGTTTTTTGCGTCGAACAAGCACCGGAAAGACGGCGTCCGCGCCTCCTTGAGCATCCGGGTTGACTCTACTTCCATAAATCGATGCAGAGGAAACAGCTAATCCCTCAGAGGCTAAAGCCAGCATTCCCAATTGGCTCAGGACGGTGCGGCTGAAGCCGCACCCCTTCAAAAAAAAAGTCATTATGAAGATATGCGCTATTCCGCTTGGTTCACCGTTTTCCCCAATGTCAAAGTAAGCCCAGAGGCGATGAGCAGGCACGAAATCATGAAAATGAAAGAGGTATTAAAGCTCCCCTTGGAAACATCGACCAGATAGCCGATGATCGTTGGTGATACCAAGCCTGCCAGCTGTCCGCCAGTATTGAAGATGCCGATCGCTCTCCCTGTGATCTTCTCTGGAACCGAACTGACCGGCAATGCCCAGGTGGTCGCAAGCATCGCGCTCAAAAAGAATCCCGCAAGCGTCTGGTAGATGATCAACATCGTCATCGATTCCACGGTGTACATCAGGTAGAACAGCAGGGCAGTGACCAGTTGAAAGATAACGACCGGAATCTTGCGATTGTTCTTGAAACAGCCATCCGAAAGCCAGCCGCCAAATAGATAACCCACCACGCCGGCGAAAAACGGAATGGAAGCAGCTACTCCCATCGCCTTCATGCTCATGTGGCGGGCGATGACCAGATATCCCGGCAGCCAGGACTTGAACCCCCATCCGGCCATATTCGCCACGAAGAACATCACGGTAGTCTTCCAGACGGTTGGTTCTTTCAGCACCTGCCAGAACGAGTACTGAACCGCTGCTTGGCTCTTGGTTGCTGCTGGCAAAGAGCTCCCGCCTTTGCCTTTCGCATGGGGATCATCTGTCACGTAGACGGCGATGAACGCCGCGATAACAATCCCGGGCGAGACGAGAGCGTAGAAGGTGCCTCGCCAGCCCCAATGCGCCATGATGAAGACCGCCAATAACGGCGCGATGGCCGGCCCAAGCGCGTTTGAGGACAAGATGATAGAGGTCGCGGTCGCACGCTTGCTTGGCTCAAACCACAAGGCAATGCTTTTCATCGATGCCGCGGGGAAAGGAGCCTCTCCTATTCCAAATACAGTCCGGACAACAAGCAACTGGATAAGGTTGACAATCATGCCCGTAATGCCGGTAAAGATCGACCAAACCGTGAACGCAACGGTCATGATGAGGCGCGGGCCGAACCTGTCGACTGCAATGCCGCCCGGGATCTGACACACGGTATATCCCAGGAAGAAAGCACTCATCGCCATGCCCATGGCGGTCTTGGAGAGGTGCAGGTCTCTTCCTATGTACGGTATGGTGGTCGACATCACCATCCGATCGACGTAGCAGAACAGGTATGCCACGAAGATCAATGCCAGTACAAACGCTCTTCTGCCGGCATCTACTTTCGTCGGAACCGCGACCTCAGCGCTGCCGGCTCCCTGTCCGTTCATGTCGTTTTTCTCCATTTCTGTCCTCATCCGAACTGCGGATGCGCCCTCGGAAACCGGCCGTCCCTTACTTGATCTTGAAGTCTTCTATGCTCGCGGGGCCGCGACCGTCGGGCAGCAGCACTCGCTCCACGATGGCCTCGCTGTGCAGCGCCCACGGCAGGATGACAGCCGAGTGCCCTCCACGCCCGCCTGCGACTACGACCTCAATATCGTTCGGCGCGCGAGTTACTGGCATGGGATGCCGGTTCGCGAAGCTGGCGGGCCTCACTGGAACCAACCCCCTGTTTTTGACCATCGGCACCTGATGATAGGCGAAGGTGTGGATATGCTCACGGATCTTTTCCTTGTCCCATCCATCACGAGCCAAAAGCCAGGCATGATCGCGAGTCATCACGACAATGAGTGGCCCCGGCATAAACGAATTGTTCGAGCCCAGGGTTGTGCAGCAATCGGTGATTCCGTCCAGCAGGTCGCCACCCGTCATGCTGAGGAAATCGATGATGTCGTGCGGGGGCTCAGCCTTCAATACATAGACAACTGTCGTTTTCTCGTCGAATCTTTCGCGGCTAATGGTTTTCCAGGGAGTGAGCGAAGGATCTTCCGCAAAGCAATACGTCAACTCTGCTTGCGAGGAGATGCAGACAAGGTCGCAGTGCGCTGGAACCGCCCGGCAATTGTTGATGAGCACGAGATTCACGGCTCGCCCAATCGTCATATTCGCGGGAAAGCCGGGGCCAATACACCCGGCGCCGCCGTGAATGCCGACCTCCTGTGCGAGCGGGCCGCTGACGAGGACCAGATTGCCTCCAGGATGCGAAGTCGTGACCGACTGCAGGAAGTTGTAGTTCTTGTGCGACATCGCTTTGAACGCCGCGACTAGAATCGGCATATATTGCGGCTTGCAGCCGGCCATGACGGCGGCGATTGCCACGTCTTTGATCGTGATGTCTTTGCCGCTCGGTCCAACCTCCTTCGCCAGAACCTGATTCCTGTCAAAAGGACAGTAGGACAACATCTTCTCCAAGCGGGCCGGAGTTGGTGGAATGATGGGCAAACCGTCGCTCAGGTGGAGTTCGTTGAAGAGGTCGTTGATCTCTTCGATCCCCGCTGCGGGTTGTGATGCAGCGAACTCATCGAGACGAATCTGCTCCGCCTGGTGCAGAATTCCATCGGGCGTCGGCGGCACTTTGTCCAGTGCAAAATCAGGCACCGCTCGCTTCGAGATCTGATCGGGCGGGAGCGTAAGAAAGTCGTAGATGAGACTCATCGCAGCATCGACTTTCTTATCGATGTCCTCGACTGTGCTGCCTTGGTAGATATCAATTGGGCACACAGCCAACTGGCCGGCACGGTAGTGGACTACCCCTTTGACTAAGTCGCTTCCTGGCGGCGCAGTAATGTAAACGGTGGGAATACCCAGTTCTTCCATCCGGATGGTCATGATGGTTGTGGCAGGGCTCACGCCAACGTCGCCAAGGGCGAAAACCGCGGCGACAGGCTTGTATTCGGCCAGCTTGGCGGCAAAGCTTCTTAGATCATCCGTGGATTTTCCCCGGACACTCTCCCGGTGCTCGACGAGGTTGCTTATGCCATCTTTTGCAAGGTTGACCTTCAGTCGCCTGAATACCTCAATGTAATTGCAAAAGCCGAGTTTGGTATTGTCGAAGAGAAGGACCGGTCCCTTCTTCAGCTCCTCCATTTTGACGCGCGGTGCCAAGCTGAAAATCGGCCTCTTCTGTTCTCCTCGCGGGTCCAGGATAGGCTCACAACCGGTTGC
>JBEKQP010000350.1:0-4261 GCA_049519595.1 Candidatus Korobacteraceae bacterium
TGGGCTTCTTGCCGGAAGTGCTCTGAACTAGTGGACGGAAAACAGTGGAGTCGCCTGACCGAGCGAGCATTGCGCAAATTCTTGAAGCGGCACGATGTGCCACGTCACGAAGTCTCCACTCTTTTGGCACAGTTTGCCGAAATCCACCGGCTATTCGCTGAGCACTTGCTAAAGGATCCCTGATACGTTGGTTGCCGCGTTATCTCTCCGTACTTCGCGGAGGAAGTAAACTGATATCGCGCCGCCGCCGATGTGGCTGCCAATAGCCTGCCTTCCTACCCTGAAAGACGCTCCTCGCAAAGTGGACCCTTACGTTCGCGGACTGGATGGCCCTGCTCCGGATAGTAGTCGCACCAAGCTCTTGCCAGTACTAATCATGGGGCCAATCGTTCTCTTGGGGAAGGATGAACCGTGGTCATCTATGGTGGTCACTTCACGCCGATCAGAAGCTTCGAAACGGTCATACTGAAAGCTCCCGAGACTTTGCATAGGCTGGAAAATGCAGCGTCCGACTTCCCGCGCTCAATGTCGCTCATTGTCGCCTTATTCAGCCGAGCACGAAAGGCCAAGTCTTCCTGAGTCCAGCCACGACGCAGTCGAAGCTGCCTTATTCTTCGTCCCAGCGCGACTCGGAGATCGTGCACCTCATGGATTGTCAAAGTGCAGCGACATGCCGTCCACCGTCTATAGCCGAACCTCCCATAGACGGTAACAATTGGACGTTTGTCAGAGAATCGGGAGCTACTACGCTCGTCTGGACGCCCGACGTGAAGGTGGACCCGCCGGAGGGTTAGCCAACCCCGGTGAATAGCTCAGCAATCGATATTCCAAGCGTCGTGGCGAGCTTACGCAGGGTGGAAACACAAACATCGGCTCTGCCGCATTCCACATCGCTCATGTAGGAGCGATTCAAGCCGCTACGATGGGCGAGCTCTTCTTGAGTCCAGGCTCGGTCAGCGCGAAGCTTGCGTATTCGCTTTCCTAATCGAATTAACAGTGGTTGCACTACAACGATTTTGGGTGTAGAGTTCCGACCTAGTCCACCGTCTATAGACGAACCTGCGATAGACGGCAATTTGGGAGTCGCTCAAGGGGTCCCCAACACAGGAGCAAAACCGAACAGTGCACGTGACAACAAGCAGTGCTGTATATCCTTGCAGTTTGTGTCCTGTTTTCGGAACAACCGCAGGTTTCGCGGCTGAAGTGTCTGTTTGCCGCGGATCAGTCCTGTGAGCCGTTAGCGGTGAGTAGTTGTTTGGACGGACCGGCGTTTCGGAAGACCGGCGTCAGTCGTCCAAGTGCTGTTTGCTGTTGATGAGCTTCCCCCAGAGCTCAATCCAAAGACTCGACGATGCAAGTTCTCTTGTCAGCTCTCGGGCTGCGCAAGGATTCGTGGACGCGCGTGGTTTGTGAGGAAGAGCCGATGTCTCTAACGAATGACGAACTGGCAGCCCTGGTTTGTTCCCCCTCACGGCTTCGAACACTTACGGATGCGGATCTCATGGAGGCGCTGTGCGCGGGATGTAACGACGCGCTAGCGGTCCTCTTCGAACGGCACAGTGCTTTAGTGTTCCACACAGCCCGAGCAATACTGAGGGATGACGGCGAGGCAGAGGAGACAGTGCAGCGGGTCTTCCTGGACATCTTCCGAGCGGCGAAACAGTTCAACTCCGATCGTGGCACTTTTATTACCTGGCTCCTTCAGTATGCCTACCACAGAAGCTTTGATCGACGTGCACATCTTCAGGCAAACCACTTTTACGATCTACATGAATTTGATGACCTAGCGCCGACCGAGCTGTTCTACGGAGCGGGGCATTTGCTATGCTTGCCTCGGCAGGAAGTCATTTGCTTGGTCAAGCAGGCACTCTCAATACTTGAGCCCCGCCAGCGCAAGGTGATCGAGCTCACATATTTTGAGGGTCTGACCGCTCTGGAGATCGCCGAGAGAACAGGCGACTCTGCCTCGTCGGTCCGGCACCATCTGTATCGGGGGATGAAAAAAGTGCGCGATGCCCTATTGGAGACCAAGCGGGCCAGGGTGAACTCCGCTTCCGAGCGCAAAACGAGCGCGAAGGGGATGCTGGTTGAATACCCACGAACATTATGAGGAGTTGTGTGCTGTAGCTGCCAGCGGGCAAGCGTCAGAGGTTGAATTGGCAGATCTCAGGTCTCACCTCGAAACTTGCCCGAGTTGCCGCAGCATGGCGTACGACTTTACGGAGATCAGTGCTCGGGGGCTCTCCGTGCTTGCGGCGGAGCGTCAGCGCTGTCCAATCCCTTCGGGAATGACGCAGAGATTTCTGGCACGGGCGGGGTCCGAGGGAATAGAAATGAGCCGGGAAACCGCCTCAAGGATGCCGAAGCGGAACCGGCTTGCAGTTTCTGCCGCCATCGGTGCGGTCGCTGCAGCGGCCCTGATTACGAGTTTCCTCACGTTTGGCAGGCCGAGGCCCTCCTTATCCGCGGGAGATCACGGCTCCGCTAATCCAGTCTCCGTGGCTGCTTCAGGCACGAATTCTCAACCCTCCCAAGTTCCGGATATTCACCTGAGGGAGCAGCTTGCGTCAGCACGAGCCGAATTGAATGCTTTGGATGCCAAGATCAAGGCACAGACCGGCGAGCTCGAATCCGCAAGCAAAGCTAAAGACACTCTGAATTCCCGTGTTGCTGATATCGAGCGGGAGAATGCCGGCTTTCTCTCCGACAAAGCCCAGCTTGAAGGTCGAATCACCCAGCTTCAGGAAGATCTGGAGAAATCCAGGTCGGAGAAGAATGCGGGCGATGTCGCTATGGCTTTGCAGGAAACCGAGGTTCGAGACCTTCGGAAAAAAGTCGCCGATCAAACAGAAGCGTTGGGCCAACAACAGGAGTTCGCGGCGAAAGCAGGGGACATCCGAGAGCTTGTAGTCGCGCGCAATCTCCATATTATTGATGTGCACGACCGGGACGGGGACGGCAAGAGCCAGCGCGCCTTTGGTCGCATTTTCTACATAGAAGGGAAGTCTCTCATTTTTTATGCATACGACCTCGCAGATCCGCGGAAACTGGATGCGAAAGTCTCGTTCTACGTATGGGGCGAACGCCTTGGTGCCGAGAAACCGATTCGAAGCCTGGGAATCTTCCACAATGACGATGTGAGCGATGGACGATGGTTGCTTACGCTTGACGACCCCCACGTCTTGGCGCAAATTAATTCCGTCTTCGTAACCGTTGAATCCTCTAGGAAGACGATAAAGGAGCCTGGCGGACGAAGGATACTGTTTGCCTTCCTGGGCGACAAACCTAACCACCCTTGAACAGCATTTTCTGCTTTGAAGTCGGCCAGTCTCGATCCAGCCAGCCGCCGTTCGCCGACTTTCGCTGCCATAAACATTCTCTTGCTGGGCAAAAACCTGTGACTAGTCCGCATACTCAGCAGAGGAATACGAACCGATGCTCCGTCTCTCCTTTAGGGTTGTGGGGAAGCCTTGCTTTCTAGCGTTGCTTGTCGCACTTGCTGCAAACTTTGCATTGGCGCAACTCGAAACCGCGACCGTCTCCGGCCAGGTTGTGGACCCAACCGGACTGAGCATTACAAGTGCCCAGGTAAAGCTGGTCGACATCGACCGTGATACCACGACTAGCGCGGCTACGAGCGCCTCTGGACTCTACACATTTCCAAGCGTTCGACCAGGGCGTTACAGAATGGAAGTCACAGCCGCAGGCTTCAAGGTAGTTAATATCACGGGCCTGATCGTAAACGTACAGGACCACATCGAGCAGAACTTTCGTCTCCAGGTTGGTTCGGTGGCGGAAAGCGTGACGGTAACGGCAGGTGCTCCGCTGGTGAATACAAACGATGCCACAGTGAGCACCGTCGTGGACCGTCAGTTTGCCGAGGACTTACCGCTGAACGGCAGGAGCTTTCAAACGCTGATTCAATTGACTCCCGGCGTCGTACTTACGACGAGCAGTTACGCGTCCGATGGACAATTCAGCATCAATGGCCAACGCGCGGATTCCAATTACTGGATGGTGGATGGAGTGAGCGCAAACATTGGGATGAGTTCGCTTCAGGCTGCGTCAGACACTCTCTCAGGGTCGATCGGAGGATTCAGCGCCCAGGGCGGAACGAATAGCTTGGTATCGGTAGATGCCATGCAGGAATTCCGCATCCAGACATCGACCTTTGCGCCGGAATTTGGACGAACTCCGGGTGGACAGATTTCCATTGTCACACGCTCTGGCACGAACCAGTTCCACGGGACAGGGTTCGACT
>JBEKQP010000351.1:0-4243 GCA_049519595.1 Candidatus Korobacteraceae bacterium
GTGCGGTAATCGCACGTCAATTCGTTCGTTCGATAATCGCACATTTCGGTGCATTCATCGCTTATACTAAAATCCGATTATGGCAACCGAACCGAGTACACCTGTTTTGCGAAGCGGCGCGTCCTCGAAAGCTAAGGAAATCCCGGGACGTGAATTCGTCGGCGATCCGAATTTCATGTCCTCTCTGGCCCGCGGTCTGTCGGTGCTACAGGCCTACTCGCAACTGAAGCGGCCGGCCAGCATAGCGCAACTGAGCAGCCGAACGGGATTATCACGAGCGGTGGTTCGGCGTTGCATGTATACGCTGACCCAGCTCGGATACGCGGTATGCAACGAAGCGCCGCATTTTGTTTTGTTGCCGAAGGTATTGGGGCTGGGATACGCATATCTTGCCTCAATGCCGATCGCGCAGGCCGCGCATCCGGTTCTGGAAAGGCTGGGAGAGAAGCTTCACGAGTCCTGTTCGGTCTCTGTCCTCGATGGGGACGAGATTATATATATTGCTCGCGCTTCGATGACCCGGATCATGTCCGTGGATCTGCACATCGGGTCGCGCTTGCCTGCCTTCTGCACGTCCATGGGCCGGGTCTTACTGGCGAATCTTCCTGGTCCGGAACTGGAAGCCTATTTAAGGCGGGTTAAGCTTGCGAGATATACTAGCTACACCATCACATCCATCAGCAAGCTGCGACAAACCTTAAGAACCATACGGCGGAATGGCTACGCTGTCGTCGATCAGGAATTGGAGACAGGACTTCGCTCAATCGCGGTCCCGATCATCAATCCTAATGGGGAAGTGATGGCAGCTCTCAATGTCGGAGCACACGCACAGCGCGTAGCCGTTTCTGACCTGCAAAGCGAGGTGCTTCCCCACCTACGCAGCTCGGCCGAAGAACTAGGACTTCTCTTTATCGAGTAAAGCGAAAGCCACGACCTACTCTTTGTGCCACACAGAATCTGGCATCGTGTGACCAATTACTCTTCGAGTAGGTCAGACGCCGCCCGAAACCATTGCGAGAATTTCGATCTGATCACCCGGCTTAACAGAGGTCTCCAACTGACGAGGTCCGAGGAGATCATTGTTCAGGAACACTGCCGTGATGGGGTTGACAACCCCGTCTCCTCCAGCCCAGATCAGGCGCATAAGTTCAGGGTATCGTTCGGTCAAAGCGTGTAGAGCCAGACCTACAGTGTCCGCGAGAACTTCGACTGAGTTAATACCCCCAATTCGTTCCGCAAGGAAACTCGCAAGACGGATTTCTACCATCAGAGGGCCGCAACCTCCTTGTCAAAAACGGACCAGACTTCTTCGCTAAGTTTTGAAAAGAACTCGCGAGTGATGAACGGCCCCACGCCCAGTTTATTGTTGGGGCGATCGAAGACCTCGGATGGAAGCGTGTAATCTGAGCGTTCGAAGCCCTGTTGGCGCTCCAGTCGTAGTCCACGCATAAAGATACGGCGCACTGTCGCCAATAGCTCCGGAGTCGTTATCTCAAGCCCGATCTCGTACTTAAGGGCTTTTACTACCATATCCGGGCTCATTAAAGAGAACTTACAAATCCCCGTCATATCATCCCGCACCTGGAATAACCCACGCTGGGTGATTGCCTTGACCCAATATTCCAAGGACGTGTCACGCTCGGCCATTAACACCAGAGGGGTGGCCATGGACATATGGCCCCCCGCAATGGCAAATGGATATCCCGGATTCGTATCTGGAAGGTAAGCCGGCAATTCGATCCCTTTGCAGTGCATCGCGTAGGCGGGTTCCCCTAGTTGTTCGGATAGCCGCTTGACTCCGTGACCGATTTCCGGATACCGGCCTTTGGCAGCGCCTGCAACTAGTTCCTTGATCTTGTCGAAAGCGCCAAACGTCGCGCCATTCATAAGTTGCTTTTCTGGATGGCGTTCGTTGTAGTCCAGCACGTAGCCAATCGTAGTTCCGATAGAGATAGAATCCATCCCAAGGTGATCGACCAAGCTGACCAGATCACACGCTTGGTCCGGATCATGAATGCCCAAGTTCGTTGACAACAGGTTTAGTGGTTCATAGTCAAACTTGGCCCGAAAGCGTCCGCGCTCACCCGTGGGGGTTTTATCGTAAACGTTTTTGTGACAATTGATGCCGCACCGGAAGCACGACTCAGCCTTAATCACGAATTGCTGCTCTTCGACCGTGGGGCGAGCTAACAGGTCCGGCTTGCCATCTCCTTTAGGCCTGAAATTATTTTGCGGCAAGAAGTGAAGCGACTTAAAAAGCTCATAGGTACACCAAGTGCCGCCGAGGCCTCCTCTGTTCTTGTCGCGGAATTTGCGCGTACTCGGTCCCGTGCCGGTTTCCCGGTTGATGTCGCGAATCTCCGGCTTCAATCTTTCTAGCTGGTCAGGCGCCTGTGCGACAATCGCGATGACTCCCTTGTACCCCATGACGCTGCCCATTCCACCGCGACCAGCCCATCGGCACTTGTCGTCGCCGGTCTTCAATAAGTTCACGGTACTCAGCGCCACTGCTCCGAAGTAACAATCCTCATAGTTCTCGCCAGCCGGACCGATTGCTGCAAAATGAGCGTCCGTATACTCCTGGTTAAGGAGCAGAATCTTCTTGTAGCACTCGAGTCCCAGCAGGTGATTGGCTGATTTGAGTTCCACCGTTGGGCCGTCAGCACCATGGCGAACCACGATGATGACCGGCTCACTTGACCGTCCCTCCAGAATGATTTCGTCGACACCAGTCCATCGCAGCTTAGACCCGAACTTGCCGCTTCCCGCCGCCCACATCGCGCCAGGCAATCCCTTATTGGAAACCTTGAGAGGACTGTAGGCGGAGAAATAGGTTCTCAATCCTGTCATGACGCTCGAACCCGTGAAGATTCCCGTGTTCACAATCAGCGGGTTTTCGGGCGTATAGGCGTTGGTGACCGTACGCTCGGCGAGGAATTGAAGAGAGCGGCCAATGCCACCCAGAACCTCTTCCAGGTTCCGGCAGGGCACATCCTCAAAGCGAACGTCACGAGAGGACAAATCGATCGTGCAGCGAGAATAGAGAACCGCGTTGGGATCGTTTCGCGTTTCGTCAAAAGACACGTGCATTTAGAATCTCTCCATCAATCACTGCCAAGGCCGAACACCGGTAAAGGAACCTAGGTTTCGCCCACGAACGCCGCTCATCGAGCGAAACGACAGCCTTCATCGCCCCGCCGGCAAATGAATGAGAATTGCCAAGGCGCGAACACACTTGATTGACAATATTTCACAATTGCACTGAAGCTACTTCGGCCAAGTCGGCGTGTCAAGGTGCGATTGCAAATTTTATGTGCGGTAATCGCACGCTTCCTTGCTGGTCGGCTCTTCTGCAGTTATTGTTCTTACTATCGACAAAATTGCTCGCGGGCGGGAGCGGCATCATTCCGCTTTTTGTGTGCAGATGCCGTCTCGGCCTTGCAATATGTTTTGCGAATAGTAAAGTTGTGAGCGATTAAGAGCTGGAAAAGGAGACTCCTCATGAGAGCTGCTGGATTTCGTAGATTGCTGCTGCAGTCCGCGCTCATCGCCACGTGCTTCTTAGCGGGTATCGCTACGGCGCAAACGCAAAGCGATGCTCCGCGGTTCCCGCAGGTGACCATGGAACAACTGAACCCCCGACAGAAAGCTCTCGCGCAAGAGATACTCAAGATATCGAGTGCCGGGATCGGTGGCCCCTACAATGCTTTGCTGTGCAGCCCGGAGATGGCGGAACAGGCTATGGGCCTATTCCAATATTTGCGCTTCAAAACCTCGGTTCCCCGACCGCTGAATGAGTTTGCGATTTTGATCCAGGCGAGGCTTGCCACTGCGCAGTATGAATGGTGGGCGCATTATCCCCTGGCGCTGAAGGCTGGCCTTCCTGCGGCGATTGCCGACACGCTGAAAGAGGGCAGACGTCCGGCTAAGATGGCCGCCGATGAGGAAGCCGTCTACCAGTTCTGCATGGAAATGTCTTTGAATCACGTGGTCAGCACTGCGACCTTCGATCGCGTGCGTACCCTGCTCGGCGAGCAGCAAACCGTCGACCTGATTGCTCTCAGCGGAACCTATGTCATGGTGTCGATGCTACTCAATACGGCCGAGGTGGGCATACCAAACAACGGGACTTTGCCGCTAAAGCCTATGACCGACGCAGAGTTGCGCGCGGGACTATTGCCGGCGAAGTGATTGGAAGTAGGTATGCCTCGTGTGGTTGGTGCGCGAAGTGG
Organism: Candidatus Korobacteraceae bacterium; assembly: GCA_049519595.1. Lineage (GTDB taxonomy): Bacteria > Acidobacteriota > Terriglobia > Terriglobales > Acidobacteriaceae > CAWBRT01. The sequence goes on from JBEKQP010000351.1 coordinate 4,233, forward strand.
GGCGCCGCAAT
>JBEKQP010000352.1:0-4242 GCA_049519595.1 Candidatus Korobacteraceae bacterium
AGTTGCGCGTCGAATGGCGACTCAATTTCAAAAACTCTTGCCGAAAGTGTCACCGGTAAGGTAAAACTATGGCTTGTCCTGGGTGCGCTCAACTGGCCGGTTTTGAAGTGACCCCCGAGGGCCGGTTTTGAGGTGACCCCCGAGGAACGCCTCCGCCTGGAAGGCATCTAGCGGTAATCGTGTCATGCAACGGGACCGTTGGATGACAAGGGGACAATCAAACTCTTAGAATCAAATCGAAGACCATAATGGAAAACTACAACCGCAAGTTCATGGTAGTGGCGCCGATGGCGATGGCGGTGCAGGTTCGCCAACGGGTGGGGTGAATCCGATGAACGGCATGAGCAAAGCTCTTCGTCAGGGATACATAGACCTCAGAAGCTTCGTTCGAGGATTGTGGGCCGAGCTGAACACGGCAGACCCTCCCTCTGAACTGTTCCACTACACCACTACCGAGGGGCTGTTCGGGATACTGGAATCGAAGAGACTGTGGGCTGCGGACGCGCTCTCGATGAACGATCCAACCGAAGGTCTGCACGCTGGCGGTGCGCTACTTGAGCACCTTAGAAAGCGCAAGGCCGAGATCCCCGCGTTTATACTCGACGCTTTTTCGGAAGCAGAAATCGTGGAGGTACTCGACAACCAGGTATTTTTTTCATGTTTCTGTGCTGATGGCGATCTTCTGAGTCAGTGGCGCGCCTACGGCAGAGATGGAAGAGGGTACGCGCTCGCTTTTAACCCGCAGCAACTCTTAGACGCCACCGTTGAGAAAGCCGAACTCGCGCGCGTTGTGTAGGAAAGAGCCGTATTGCTGCAATCCCTTGAGAGAGTCGTCGATCACGCCCTCACCTTCGTCGGCACTGGTGGATGGAACGCCGTCGAAACTGAGCCGTATTGGGAACATGTTGCGAACCATCTTATGCAGCATTTGGTGCGATCTAAGAACCCCGCATTTCGGGAGGAGAGTGAGTGGCGGCTGATCTATTACGCGGTCAACGATGTGAAATTCCACGTCAATGGTTCGCGTTTGACGCGGCACACGGAACTCCATTTCTCGCTGGATGCCATCTCGCGCGTGAGGCTCGGCCCCAAATACGCCGAGAACGAGCGCCGCGTAGTGCCCCTGGGATCCAGGAATCTGCAATCGTGCAAGTCGCCATCGATCACCGGGAAGCCATTCCACGTTTCAGGCAGGTCCTATCGGCGCCGTGTGGTAAACACCACGGCGACGTTAATGCCGTGTTGCAATGCTTCCAGGCAATCCTCCACATTGTGTCCGGAGTGCGAAAACGTCAGGTGGTAATTCGGAAGCGTGCGCAGCCAAGGTTTCGGATGTTTGGTGTAGTCATAGAACTGCACCTGGGGAATACCACGGCAATTTCGTGTGCGAGCCATGCCAAATCCGAAGTGCCGTTAAGGCGGATCGCAGGCTGCAGCTCCATCCTGCGCGCCCGTGCGACTAATCGTGTCACGTTGCGCTTGAGCTCTTCCACAAAGCCTGCACGGTCCCGTGCAAGCCATAGCGTCTTGCGGATGCGCCCGTGGCGCACGGAATCGAAGGCGCCGCGGCCGGCGGTGTAGAGGCAAGCCCTACGGCACTCCGGCGTCGCAGACGCGCAGGTGTTCATCACTCCAGATTCGTTCGCGGGCGCCAGATACAGGATGCCCGTCAGGATGCCCAGCTTTTCGCCCTTGGTGGTCTTGCGTTCTGCACGGTTAAGAGACGGTCCGCCACGCGCGTGCGCTCTGAATGAGCGGACAATCTTTGGATTGAGGTACCCTCTTCTGTAGACATCGTGACACTGATCCTTTCGCGGTGTTCAGGGGCCGTACCGGATTGGCGTCCGATGCGGTCCCGTTTCCGTCCTAGTGTTCCATTCCTTTGAAGAATCGAACATCAGAACTGAATTCAGAATCACCTAATACAGTTTTAGGTGCAAGAGAACTCTTGCGCTTTTCTGATTATTTTTCTTGTGAAGCCTAGATTGGCTTAAGATGGATCTATGAACCGCGAGAAGAGAGCGCTACTATCCGAGATCATGAGCGAACTTGGCAAGAAGGGCGGCAAGGTCGGCGGCAAGCGTAGCCTTGAGACTATGACGCCGGAGGAGCGTTCCGCGCGCGCCGAGAAAGCATCCGAAGCCGCGGCGCGCAAGCGCACCGCCGCGCGGTTGGCGCGTGAGAAGGCAGCGAAGCGTTCACCGCGCGCCGCGGCGCGGAAGCACTGACGGGGGGCATCGCCGAGACCCGGTATGACCCTCTTCTTGAAATCGCGGCGGCGATGGCGAATGCGGAGGGGGCTCGAACATTTGCGCCCACAATTTCTCCGCAGTTCCTCGCATTCGCCTTCATAGAAGCAAGTAGTAGAATTCTGAAATGGACGAGAATCCTGACGCGATCCGATTGAAGGCCGTTCCACTACTGTCCAGCCCCCGCACTGTCTTCAAACAGAGAGACCCAGCCTTGCCGGTTTTTGTAGGGCACGACTGGAGCGAGCCCGACTGGGAGTGTGGACACTGCGGCAACGTCTTGGCGACGGGTGTCATGATCCAGCCACACGGCGAGGGAGTGGTCAGATACCTTCCTCCCGCTACCGGAGGAGACGCCTCGGTGCTGACTGTTGAAATCCGGCAGGAAACCTACATTCAATCTTCAGGCGGGTCGATGATCGTCAAGTGCGCACGCTGCGGCTCCTTCAACGAGTTGGTGCCTGCCGACGAATGATTCAGAACATAGTCATCAATGGCCGCCTGGATTTCTGCCGTGTCATCGGTCTCCCCGTCCATAGTCGCGCCGAACTTTCTGAAATCCAGATGAGCGAGCGGGATGCCCAGAGATTGCTTGGCCTTGCGTTGAGACACACTTCCCCCTAAAATAGAAGTAGGCGCGCGTCTCTGTTTCCGTCTGTCCCGCCGTGCTGTTTGCGCAGCACAGCGGTCTTCAGCCAGTTGAAGTGTATCACGACACTCAGGTTCCTCTCAACCGGGCGCCGGCCCGCTGATTCAATCCTGGGCATCACCTCAATCGCACATCCATCCGCCGCAGCAGTTGCCGCCGCGACTTATTTCCAGCACTCCACGACAATTGTGAACTTGGACGCGCGCTGACTGATCTCTGCGGGTTCGATCTTCACCTGAGAGGGCAACGTCGAATATCAAACTCTATTGGCTTCCAGAAAGCCCTGTACGATCGTGCCCTTGATCGCGAAGTTCACATTCTGCGGTATGTCGCCGGTCCACTTTGCCACGCTTAGAGCGTTCAACTTTTCGACAACGACGCCGACAACGTTGCCAGCCTGATCGAGAAGCGGACCTCCGCTATTGCCTGGCTGAACTGGCGCGGTGATTTGGAACTTGCTTGTATCATCGGCAATCCCAGCAAGCACGCTGATATTCCCGCCGGTTACGTTTATTGTGGACGCGAGGAGCCCTCTGAGGGGGTATCCAGCGGCGAGTATCGGCTCGCCTAGTCCTGGTCCACGACCTGCTCGAAAGCTCGCAAAGGAGGCAACGGAATCAGCGAGCTTCAGCAGCGCAAGATCACTATTCCGGTCTTGCGCCACGAGCCAAGATTGGAGGCGAGCGCCGTCGCGGTAAACCCTCACTATTGTGCATCCGTCCCACTACGTGAGAATTCGTAACGACGTGGCCCTCTTTTGTGACAAAGAAGCCCGTTCCCGTAGAGACCAATTCCGGCAGAGTAGGTGTCGCAACGGGAACGGAGCCGGAGGATTGGCCCGATTCGACCGGTGGCGAGTTCGGCTTCCACTTGGCTGCGCGTTCTATAGCTTCCGTCACCTCCTCTGGCGTCATGAGGGCCTGAAGGTCCTTTCGCCACTTGCCCGCTCGTGCGCCGCCTGCCTTCGCTGCCAGTTTTAGCCACATCATCGCTTGAATGTAGTCTTTTGGAACACCAATTCCATTTATGTAGTGCCAGACTAGGTCGGTTTGCGCTGGGAGACAACCCTGGTCCGCTGATTTGCGCAGCCAATAGACGGCGGCGGTCGGATTGCTGGGCCGTTGATCCACATATAACGCGAAAAGGTTGTATTCACTCGGAGCGAAGCCACTACTGGCGGCCTTCAGCCACCATTCCTCGGCCCTTCTGAGATCCTTTGGAGAGCATTTTCTAATTGAACGATGAGCCTGGAGGAGACGAAACCGCCGATTCTGGGACTCCTCCCTTTCCAGGTTTCTCGATGTCGGGTCGGCGCGTTGCGGTTTGTGAGCCAGGATGGGGTGC
>JBEKQP010000353.1:0-6007 GCA_049519595.1 Candidatus Korobacteraceae bacterium
ACGTAGCCTGCCCTTACCTGCTGCGCTTGCCGGTTGTTCATCGATTTTCCCAGGACGAGCGAAAGGCAGCTCTCATTGCTGCAGGCAAAGTCTTCAACCACGATCACGGAATTCTTGGCCAGCGCCGCCGTGCGCTTCACGCAGCTCTCCAGCTCCCGCACATTGCCTGGAAAATCGCAGGCACGCAGCACCTCCATTGCGCGCTTCGAGAGCGTAAGCGATACTCCGTGCTCCTCATTGAAACGGCGCAGGAACTCTTGCGCAAGCAGGTCCACATCCTCACGCCTCTCCCTCAACGGAGGGAGAAAAATTGGAACCACGCTGATGCGATAGTAGAGATCGGAGCGGAATTGGCCTGAAAGCACGGCCGCTTCAAGGTTCCGGTTGGTTGCCGCCACCAGGCGAACGTCGACTTTGATGGTCCGGCTGCCGCCTACTCGCTCGAACTCTCCTTCCTGCAACACTCGCAGCAGTTTGGCTTGAAACGCTCCCGATATCTCACCGATCTCGTCAAGAAACAGGGTGCCTCCGTCGGCCAGCTCGAACCGCCCTTTGCGCAATCCCACCGCGCCTGTAAATGCTCCGCGTTCGTGGCCGAAGAGCTCCGATTCAAGCACAGACTCAGACAGCGCGGCGCAGTTCAGACGTACGTACGCTTTTTGATTGCGGGGAGAATACTCGTGAATAGCACGCGCAAACAGTTCCTTTCCAGTACCCGATTCCCCGCACAGCAGGACAGGCAGATTGCATCGCGCCACTTGTTGTATCTTCTCGATCACCTCACGAATGGCTGCACTCTCGCCGATGATCCAGTCGATTCCGTCGTGCTTGATTTCGGTGCGCTCCTCCAACTCTTTTTCCAGCCTGTGACGATCGGTCATCAGCCTTTCCCGGTCTCTCGCCACCAGCGTGTGCAGCGCAATCGTCTGGCCCACCAGGTTGGCGACCATCGACAAAAATCGCACGTCCTCATCAAGCGCGTGCGGAGAAGAGTGCCCATCGAGGCGCTCAATCATGATGGTGCCGACAGTGCGGTTCTCTCCCTTGATAGGAACGCCTACAAACGATCTTGGAATGGAAACATCGCCGCAATTCAATTCGCTCCAGTCGGCGAAGAGCTGACTTTCTGCGATATTGCGCACCACCAGAGGCATACCCGAAACCACGATCTGGCCCACGGCCTGCTCGGGAAGCCTTTCAAAATGCTCCCTTGCGGTCGTCTCGCTCCACCCCGCCCCCACGACGATTGAGGTCCGGTCCTCTTCGTCCAAAAGCGCAATCAGGCCGTTGTTCATGTCCAAAAAACTGGCCAGGAGATTGATAACCCCTGAAAGCGTCACCTCCAGTCGCCCTGGACGTGTAAGTGTCTGCGAGATCTTGTAAATCCCGATCAGCGCGGAATTGGCGCGGCTGCTCGATTGCATCGCAAGTTCGAGACTGGGAATCTCCTGCGGATTAGACACGCCCCCCTCCTTTCGGGTGAAGGCAAAAAGGAAACTGTTGATCGGGCCTTGAAAACGGCGCCGGCTTGATAAAAGACAGTAATTGGGAAATCGTGCCTCCCGCTCGGCCTGCGTGCGGCAGACGGAAGTACCCCACAACCATGCCGGTTCGTAGGCATATCTTGGCAGAAAATTAACAAGCGGTCAAACCGTTCATCAGTGAATGCTGCGCCGCAATACCCCTGATTTCAGGACTAAATGAGTGAATTCAAGCGGCTTTTGCAGCGAGTCGCAACACTCTATTCGTTCAGCAGCAATAGCCGCTCGGGATGGAGTTGGGCACGCCACGGCTGAGCCTCGACGTTCAGCGCGCGCCAAAGATCTTTGGGCACATCGGCCTGCAGGTGAGGCAAATCGCATGCCGAAGGTGCGGCGTGCAACCGCAAATAAAGCGTCATCTCATGGCGGCGCCTCGCTGGTTGCAACCAGCCAACAAGGAAATGTGTTCTCCCCATCCGTTGCGGGATTGAATGCGATTTGATGCGACCGGATTCCGACATGGGTCAACGCATCGGGGACATGGTTAGTAGTTCGTAGTTCGCAATTCCATGCGTCTACGGCAATGCGGTCGGCAGCCACCGGGCGGGCAGGAGCGATATTCTTGCATCCGGTCAGCCGCGCCGCCGCAACGCTCCCGGGCCGCTCGAAGAGCTGATGCTTGGGACCACTGGCAATCACTTTGCCGTTGTCCAGCACAAGAAGATCGCTGCAAAAGCGGAACGCCTCTTCCATGTCGTGGGTCACAAAAATCACCACGCCCTTGTAGCTGGCGAGCGTCTCGCGAAGCTGCTCTTCGGTCTGCCGCCGCAGGTGCGGATCAAGTGCAGCAAATGGCTCATCGAGGAGCAAAGCATCGGGCTCGATCGCCATACACCGAGCGATAGCGACACGTTGTCGCTGTCCGCCTGAAATCTCTGCCGGATAGCGATCGGCTAGCTCGGCGATGTGCATCAGTTCAAGCTGACTCTGAATGCGCGCCTGCCGCTCGCGTTTCTTCAGTCTCTTAAGACCAAAACCGACATTCTCCGCCACAGTCATCCGCGGAAACAAGGCGTAGTCCTGAAAGACGACGCCGATCTTTCGCTGTGCGGCAACGGTCATTTCTCCGGTCGCACTGTTTAAGAGGGTGCGGCCGTTGAGAACAATGCGTCCCTGATCGGGCGCGACAATGCCGGCGATCATCCGCAGTGTCATGGATTTGCCCGCGCCGGATGCTCCCAGTAGTCCAAGCGTGCCCTGCCCTGCGCAAAGACTGACCTCGAGATTGAAGGTCTCCAGCGCTTTTTCAATCTGCATTTCAAGCGAGGCGGAATGAATGCCCGCGTCCACGCTGCCCGGAATCAGCTCGTGCAGGACAGGAGCGGGAGTCAGGGTTGAAACGATTTGATCTGGAGTGACCTTTCGAGTCTTTCTTTCCCAGTGAAGCAAGCGAATGATCGCCAGCGAAAGAACGACGATCAGACTCACCCAAAGAAATGCGACGCGCATATCGCCGCCTTCGGCAGCGGAGAAGATAGCGATCGGCATTGTCTGGGTGCGGCCGGGGATGTTGCCGGCCAGCATCAGCGTTGCGCCAAATTCACCCATCGCTCGCGCAAAAGCGAGAACCGTTCCTGCAAGCACGCCGGGCGCAGCCTGCGCCAGCAGCACTCTGCGAAAAACCTTCCACTCCGAAGCGCCAAGAGTTCGCGCGGCATCGAGGAGATTGGGATTGACCTGCTCAAACGCGCCCAGCGTCGTGCGATACATCAGCGGAAAGGCCACGACGGTAGCCGCGATCACCGTTGCCGGCCACGAAAAAACAATAACGATGCCGACCTGCTCCAGCGCGTGGCCAATGAAACTGCGCCTCCCGAGCAAAAGGAGGAGAAAGAATCCGACGACTGTGGGAGGCAGCACCAGCGGAAGCGTCAAAAGACCGTCGATCCACGCGCGAAGACTGCCGCGCACGCCATACATCAACTTTGCGGCCAGTATTCCCAGAAAGAACGTTGCCACTGTTGCCACGCAGGTAGTGGCCAGGGAGATCCACAGCGGCGAATAGTCGATGGGCAGTGTCACGGTGCTGCTATTGTAAATCCGTGTTTCACAAAGATTGCTTGAGCTATAGGACTGCGGAGAAATTCGACGAACCTGCGCGACGTCTCTTCGTTGCGGCTCCCTTTGACAACGGCCACGGGATAAACGATTGGGTCATGCGTCGATTCAGGAGCGGTTGCGACAACTCGGACCTTTTCCGAAGCTCGTGCGTCGGTGGCGTACACCAAGCCTGCATCGGCATTGCCGGTTTCGACATAAGTCAGAACTTGACGGACATCTTTTCCGAACACAAATTTTGTGCTGAGCTGTTCCCAAAGATGAAGAGACAAGAGAGCTTGCTTGCCATACTGGCCTGCCGGAACGCTGGCCGGGTCGCCCAGTGCAATGAGCCGGATCGATTTGTCTGTGAGCCCCTGAAAATCGCGGAGCTTTGAATCAAGCGGCGCAATAAGAACCAGTGTATTTCTCAACAGATCGCGGCGCGTGCCTGTAACGATCAGCCCCTTGGCCGCAAGGTCATCCATCGGCTTTGCTGCGGCTGATATGAAAATGTCCACCGGCGCTCCCTGGTCGATTTGCGCTGCAAGGGTTCCGGAAGAACCGAAGTTATTGGCAAAAGCGATGATTGCGTCGCTTTGATGGTAAGTGGTCTCCACTTCGGCAATCGCATCCTTCAGGCTGGCGGCCGCCGAAACCGTCAGAGTGGTCTGCGACTGGCAACTATGACCGCCAATGAATGCCGTGAGCGTGGCAAGCACGGCGAGTCTGCAAAACAGCATTCGATTTCCTCCAATCTCCGAACTTGGTCTCAAGTCTTCTCCCAGTCAGATCCAGAGTGGCTGTTTGCTCTGAGTCTTGTCCGCTCGATTAGGCCAGTTCGAGAAACATGATGAACCACAACCCACGTTGGGCTCTCGACTGACCCGCCGCGGAAACGATCAGAAGGCGAAACGACTGCCGATTGCCGGAGCACAGTTGTTGTCGGAGTTATAGCGGACGCCCGGGCCATGCGGAATGGCGATGTCCAGACCGCCGCTCACGAAGGAATACGCAACTCCAACAAAAGAGTCGAAACGCTTGGTGAAGTGATGATCCAAATAGAACGACCCCTCATTGAGAGTGCCCGCGCAGGACGCGCGGAAACCAGCTGCCACCGAGCAGGCCGGCGGACTACGGAAGTCGTTCTGCCGTTGTTGATACCAGGCGAAAGTGGCGTCGGTCTTTTTACGGTAGGTGTACTTCGCGCCTGTCCACCAGATATTCACCAGCTTTTCCCTATCGAGATTGTTGTCTTCCACCCCGCTCATGAAATATCCGCCCTGGTCCGAGGCGCCAACGCCCAACGGGTTTTTGGGGTTGTTCTGCCAGATGTATTCGTAGCCGGCAAAAAACTTGAACGGGTCCCACGCATATTTGGCAGTCGTCATGATTGCGCTGTTGTCGGTTACGATGCCATAGACGGTGTTAGTCGTGGCGATCAGATTGGCTCCGGTGATGGGATTTGTATTGATGCTGTCTGTGGTCGACTGAAATGACTGCGACGGGCTCTGACTCTGGGGCCCCAGCAAGGGGTTCAATACGCTGATCGCCTGGTTGTAATGCTGGAAGACGGCGTCGGCGGATAACTTGCCGTGGTCTCCGCCAAGGTCGAACCCATAGGCATTGTTATGCGCTTCTTCTGGCGTACAGTTTGCGGCCGTCCAGGTTGCGGAGGCCGAGTAGCAGCCGGCGGAACCGTCGGCGAATTTATACATCGCGCCGAAATGTGCCGGCCCGTAAGTGATGCGATACTTCACGGCGTCGTCCCAACGGGTGTCCTCAGTGTCGCCGCCGCCGGCCATCGTGCCGTTATACCCGATGTACGAAAAGGCATAGGAGCCGCCGGCCGGATCGTAAAGTAGCATCGCATCGGTGCCGAGAGCGCGTTGACGACCGAAGGTCAACGTGCCAAAATGCGCGGACGATATACCGGCATAGTATTCGTCATTGAAGGGTTGGCCTGCACGCGCGCCGTCGATGGCTATCGAATAGCTGGCTCTGGGAAGGCCGTTGTTAATGATATCGGTTTCTGACGCGTTGGCCAGCAGGCCGGACTGCGGATTGATGCCGGTTGAAGCGTTGAACACAACGAACCAGCCATGTTCAAACTCTTCCTTGCCCCTGATGCCCAGTCCCGTCTGCTGCAGGTTGTTCGGTGCGACGAGGAATCGATGCTGGTAGCCGTTTCGGTTCACCAGCGACTCGCCTTCATAGTTATAGCCGTTCTCCGGTAAGCCGTGACTAACCCAGCCGACGCCGGCGTCATACGCGCCGTAGAGCGTAATGCCGTGCCAGGTCAGCGCGCAATCGGTGGCGGCAAAATCGTGGCCGCTCGCGCAGGGGGCGGGGGGCTTCGGCTGCGTCTTAGTGTCGACAGTGGCGCTCTGCCCGAATGCCAGCACCGATGAAAAGCTGAGAACCGCCGC
>JBEKQP010000354.1:0-4518 GCA_049519595.1 Candidatus Korobacteraceae bacterium
CATTTTCCTGGGCTACTCCATCCGTGAGAGCATCCGGCTCACGCGACCGAACGATGGCCAATGGAAGTTGCCGGAGGTGTTGGCTGAGCACGCTGCGATTCTGGATGCAATCTGCGCGGGTGACGCGGCAAAGGCTCAGGCCGCTGCGCTGGTGCACATGACTAACTCTGTTAATCGCTGCGTTAAAACATAACTGTGAACACCGAGAGCGTGTTGTTGACTTGGTCACCAGTGCGCTGAACGCTCACCTCGCAATTCCATCCACACCAGCCGCGCCAACCGAACTGAATCCGAAATTGTCGCTATGACCTTGGGGGTCCGCTCAATTGGCTCGCCCGGCAGCCGGATCGCCGCGATAATGCAGGCCGCAATCAGCAACGCTCCGTTCCGCCCGCGTTGACGGCACTCGCAAGAAAAACAAACGCCGGCCTCTTTTTCCACTTCGAATAGTCAGGCGGCGAATTAGGAACTCTGGATCACGTTGTATGTTCACAATTGCTCACCTGCCAAGAAAAGATACCTGCTCGCGTTCCATAACGGAATTTGTAGGGTGAGGTTCGCAAAAGACGGGCGGGCAACACCTATCGGCCTCGTGTGCCGTATTGCTCAGACAGCCTCGACTGAACCCACTAATGTGAGTAGTACCTCGTGCGCTGCGAATGCAGCAAGGCAACAAACGCCGCGCAGAGGTAGAAGAAAGAGGCGGAAACTGTGAAGAAACTGATGCTATTAGTTGCGTTGCTGAGTCTGGCCACGTTCGGCTGGGCGGAGTCGAAGCTCGAATCATCGACCGATCGCCTGGATAATGCGGCCAAAGTGTTGCACGAGATTATGGCCGCGCCCGACAAGGGCATTCCGGAAGAGGTACTGGAACACGCAAAGTGCGTGGCCGTGGTACCGCACATGATCAAGGGCGGCTTCGTCTTTGGCGCGGAAAATGGCAGAGGCGTAACCACCTGCCGAACCGCCAATGGTTGGAGTGCACCAGCATTTTTCGCGATCACGGGCGGTAGCTGGGGATTGCAGATCGGGCTGGAGGGCGTGGATCTGGTGATGATCATCCAGAACGAAAGAGGCATGCAGCATCTGCTGGCCAGCAAATTCCAACTTGGAGCGGATGCCTCGGCGGCAGCCGGACCGGTTGGTCGTCATGCATCGGCTGATACCGATTGGAAGCTGGATACCGAAGTCCTGACCTACTCACGCGCCAAGGGCGCCTTTGCCGGGCTGACGTTGACCGGCGCTTCGATCCGTCGCGACGGCGATTCCATGGACGCCATTTACGGGCCTCATGTTTCGTCCCGAAGCGTATTAATGGGAAAGGTATCAGCGACACCTGCGGCACGAGCATTCCTAAACGCAGTCAGGGACGCCAAGGCGCAGGCCGTTGAGGCCGAAAAGTAGTTAGGTTTCAAATGCGCGGGTGCACCCGAGGAAGATGTCAGCTCTCGGGTGCCCGCGATGCGGAGAGGGGGCGCATATGCTTTGGACGATTGTAGTGATTCTGCTGGTCATGTGGCTTCTCGGTTTCAGCTTTCATATCGCTGGAGGCCTGATTCACCTGCTGCTGGTTGTAGCGCTGGTGGTTTTGATCTTCAACCTGGTGAGCGGACGCCGGCGGGTACTGTAGGAAATCCAATAAAAGCTAAGGTCGATCGATTTAAGGGGCGCCGATGGCTTGAATGAGCCTCGCGCCCGTTGCCGCAACCAAGGAGACATGAATGTCGTCACAGGAGAGCGCATCATTGAGAGGACCATTGGCTCGACTCAAGGTGCATGCGCCGGTGCTCGAAGAAAAGCTCGCAACGTTGTTGCGATTGAGGCCCAGTGCTTCACTTCCAAGCCGGATAGCAGTGATTGGAAACTATCTACCGCGGCAGTGCGGAATCGCGACATTCACAACAGACTTATGCGATGCTATCGGCGCAGAGTACGGCGCGGCCCAGCTGTTGGCGGTGCCGGTCAACGACCCTGGATCGCAGTACAGCTATCCCGCACGCGTCCGCTTCGAACTCATGGAGGGCGATCCTTCCAGTTATGAAGGTGCCGCCGACTTTCTTAACTTCAGCAATGTTGATCTGGTCTCGCTACAGCATGAGTACGGCATTTTCGGAGGTCCGGCCGGCAGCCACATCTTGCGGTTGCTGCGGCGTCTGAAGATGCCGGTGGTGACAACGCTGCATACGGTTCTGCGTGAGCCCGACGCGAATCAGCGTATTGTCATGGACGAGATCGCCGCGCTTTCTGACCGTCTCATTGTCATGAGCGAACTCTCCTCGCGGTTCCTGCAAGAAGTGTTCCGCGTGCCGGAAGAAAAGATCGACCTCATTCCTCATGGCATTCCCGACCTGCCGTTCGGTGATCCCAACTACTACAAAGACTCTTCGGGGACCGAAGGCAAGGCTGTGTTACTCACGTTCGGACTGTTGTCGCCGAACAAGGGGGTTGAAAGCGTAATTGAAGCAATGCCACGCATCATTGCTCAGCATCCAGAAGCCGTCTACGTCATCGCGGGTGCAACCCATCCACATATCAGGCGCCGCGAAGGTGACCAATATCGGCTTCAATTGCAGGCTCTGGCGAGAAAGCTTGGAGTCGAACGCAATGTGATCTTTCACAATCGCTTCGTTACACCTGAAGAAATGGCTCAATTCGTCGGCTCAGCCGACATCTATATCACTCCCTATCGCTACGAGGCTCAAGCCGTATCCGGCACGTTGGCGTATGCATTAGGTGCAGGCAAGGCAATCATTTCGACCCCGTACTGGCACGCAGCCGAACTGCTGGATAACGGCCGCGGGGTTCTCGTCCCATTCAACGACTCAAACGCCATTGCAAGTGCGGCGATAGAACTCCTGGACAACGAAGCAACCCGTCATGCGATGCGCAAACGCGCTTATCTATATGCGCGCGACACGATCTGGAGCAAGGCCGCCCAGTCTTATATGAGTACGTTCGTCCGCGCCCGTTCCGACCGTATGCAAACTCCACGTATCGCGTTCTCGGATTTAAATGCCGAAAGAACGCTGGACAGGCTGCCATCCGTAAAGCTGGATCACCTGTATCGAATGACCGACCACACCGGGCTTTTGCAGCATGCGGTATTTACGGTCCCTAATTATCGGGAAGGTTACGCAACCGACGACAATGCGCGCGCATTGATCGTGGCTGTTCTGATGGAACAGCTTGGAATGACGGCGGTGTCTGAGTTGGCTAGGTTGGCATCATGCTATCTCGCATTTCTATGGCACGCGTTCAATCCGGCGACCGGACGATTTAGAAACTTCCTCAGCTACGAGCGCCAGTGGCACGAGGCCGAAGGATCTGAAGATAGCCATGGACGCGCATTGTGGGGGTTGGGAACCGTTCTGGGTCGCTCCAAGTCTCCAGGCTTACGGGGCACTGCGGGTCGGCTCTTTGAGTCTGCTGTTCCCGCAATCCACGCCTTCACTAGTCCCCGCGCATGGGCCTTCGCCGCGCTGGGATTGCAGGAATACCTTGACTCCTTCCCCGGGGACAGAGCGGCTCTTCAGACGAGAGACGAGATGGCACACCGACTCCTTGATATTTACGCTTCCAGCCACTCGCCGGGATGGAACTGGTTTGAAGATGTCCTCGCTTACTCGAACGCCCGATTGCCACAGGCTCTGTTGGCTTGTGCTTCGCGCACCTCAGACAAAGCGATGCTTGCAGCCGGTCTTGAATCCTTGGATTGGTTTGTGAGAATGCAGCGTTGCGAAACCAAAGGACACTTCGTGCCCATTGGATCGCAGGGCTTTTACCGCAAGGGCGGCGAAAAAGCCCGTTTCGATCAACAACCCGTCGAGGCAGGAGCCGTTGTCTCCGCATGCCTGCAAGCCTTTCGCGTGACCGGAGATGACCGTTGGGTGAAAGAGGCGTGGTCGGCTTTTAACTGGTTTCTGGGCGACAACGACCTGCAAATCGTCCTTTACGATTCCAGCACCGGAGGCTGCCGGGATGGTTTGCATCCCGACCGAGCCAACGAAAATCAGGGAGCTGAGTCTACGCTTTCCTTCCTGATGGCACTGTTGGAGATGCGTCTTCTGGAAGATGCCGACATACCGCTGCTCAAGCGCGAAATGCGAGTCAACCCAAGTGGTTTTAACAGGCCCCGCAATCCATCGGAGATTCAATGAGTGTAGTTAAGAACCAGGACGAGCCGTTGCTCTGGCCGTACTCGATCAACAGCGTTTTCAATGCAGGTGCGACTCTGCTTGAGGATGGATCGACCCTGCTGCTCTGCCGTGTAGAAGAGCGACGAGGTCTTTCGCATCTGTGCGCCGCCCGCTCCGCGAACGGCGTCGATGGATGGCAAATTGATCCGACACCTACGCTCATGCCGAACTCCGATGAATACCCTGAAGAGTTGTGGGGCATCGAGGATCCCCGGCTGACCTACGTGCCGGAACTGCAGCAGTACGCTGTCGTCTACACTTCATATTCCCGGGGTGGTCCCGGGGTCTCTCTGGCCCTCACGAAGGACTTCCGCAGCTTCGA
>JBEKQP010000355.1:0-4163 GCA_049519595.1 Candidatus Korobacteraceae bacterium
GGACTCAATCCCCGGCTGCCCGGGATATACGGCAGGCAGGGGGACTGCCGAATGCAATTGAAGCAGTACGACCAGGCGATTGCCGACTTCCGTAAAGAGATTGAAGCCACTGGTGACGATGCCGGTACCGAGCAGGCGCTGGCCGGGGCCTACCAGGCGAAGGGCATGCGGGCAGAGGCCGATGCGGCAACCCTGCGGGCAGACAAGCTGAAAACAAACAACCCAGCGCAGTAGGTCTGGCAGTGGGTCGCGCGGTTCATCCAGGTGCAAAATCAGGGATGGGAGCAAGGTTAGCGACACCACTGTGAACTTGCAACAGAACTAAGTTTAGAGTGCGGCACGCGCGCCAGGGTACGAGGGCGCTCGCCGGTGAAGGCCGGCGATTAAAGAGTTGGGGCGATCTTGCCGTTAGAAGGCTAGAGGGAGAAGTTTTGTTCGAGGACTAACGATGCAGAAGACCGCCGGATTGGCAGATGCAGTATCGATCGACACTCGCGACTGGGAAGACCTGCTGTGCGCGGGGGCGCAGGAAGTATTCGAGATGATGATTGGCGTCCCATTGAAGCGATGCCCCGAACGGTTGCCGCAGGAGCCCGGAGAATTTGCGGCGGTGATTGGGCTGGCAGGACCAATCTGTGGGGTGTTTGCGATCCGGTGCGACGAGAAAACCGCCGTTGGGATCGCGTGCGGCATGCTGGGCATGGAGGAAGATGAGGCCAGGGCCGAGATCTGGGACGCGCTGGGCGAGGTTTGCAACATGGTGGTTGGAAACTTCAAGTCGAAGACGGGAAAATTGGGAGAATCGTCCGTGTTGTCGGTTCCCACGGTGATTCACGGCCATGATTACAAGGTCCGTCCGTTGATCGATGGCTCGCTGGTGGAGTGCCGCATGCAGAGCGCAGATGGCGTGCTGCACCTTCGTCTGGACTATCGCCTGGCAGGCTAGGGCAAGGCCACCATCGAGTGGAGGCCGATAAAAAGAGCGCCCGGAGCGGGGCGCTCTTTTTTCCCGCGCAGCCAACACCGGCCTCAGGCGCCACTCTGCCGGCTGACCCACGCCGACCACTCTCTCTACGGAGTTACCGTGCGAGGGACAACAGGTTCGGCAGCGCCCACCCGGACGCGCAGGTTCTTGGGAACGAAGAAGAAAGTAATCAATGCCCCGATCAACAAGATTGCCGCAATAATGTAGAGCGCGGCAGAACGATCCGAAGAAATGAGTTTTGCCCACACCGGGACGTTGGGTCCAATGTATCCGCCCAGGTTTCCAACCGAGTTCACAATGCCAATTCCGGCTGCCGCGGCCGTCCCAGTCAAGAACGCAGATGGCAGCGGCCAGAATAATGGCATGGATCCAATCACTCCCAGGGTTCCGATGGACAAAAAAATGATGGCCAGCACAGGATTCGCAGCGAACACCCCGCTCAAAACCAAACCAGCCGCTCCAGCCGAGGCAGTCCATACATAATGCAGCCGCCGCTCTCCCGTCTGGTCTGAATGGTGGCTCAGAAGGATCATTCCAATCACAGCCACACCGTAGGGTATGGCGGTAATCAGACCAACTCCCAGGTATCCTTTAATGCCAAACGCCTTCACAATCGTAGGCAACCAGAAGGCAATGCCATACAGCCCGATCATCAAGGTGAAATAGATCACGCATAATACCCACACCGTGACACTCTTGAAGGCATCGATCAGCCTGTATTCCGTTTTATCCTTTTCTTCGGTGACAAGATTGTTGGCGAGAACTGCCTTTTCTTCCGCGGTCAGCCACTTGGCTTCTTCAATGTTGCTGTTCAGATAAAAGATCACCCAGATCCCAACAATGACCGATGGAATGCCTTCTGCCAAAAACAGCCACTGCCATCCCGCCAGTCCCCTTACTCCGGAAAACGGATCCATGATCCAGCCTGAGACGGGGTTGCCGATGTCGCCGGAATCCGCAATCGCCGCGCAAAACCATGCGGTTCGCGTGGCGCGGAGTCTTGACGGATACCACAGGGTCAGATAAAAAATGACTCCCGGGAAAAAGCCGGCTTCCACCACGCCGAGAAGAAAACGCAGGGCGTTGAAAGATACTGCGCCTTTCACAAAGATCATGCACGCCGACACGATACCCCAGGAGATCATGATTCTGGCAATCCATCGGCGCGCCCCGAATTTTTTCAGCGCCACATTGCTGGGAACTTCAAAGATGAAGTAGCCGATAAAGAAGATTCCAGCACCGGTGGCGAATGCCGCATCGCTCAGCGACAACGCTTTCAGCATCTGCAGCTTCGCAAAGCCAACGTTCACACGGTCAAGATAGGCCAGAATATAGCAAAGAAAAAGGAAGGGAATTAAACGCAGATCGACCTTGCGGTAAGTCTTTGCCTCAAAGCTGCTGTCGGGACTCATGCTGCCCACCTCCGTGGAACGCGGCGTCTGGCCGGAACTTCCGTAGTAGTTCCAACCCGCCAAACTATATACTCCGCGGCGAAGTTGAGCGCACTATTTTTTCCTAGACTTGCATGGGGAACAGTCTTCCCGTTGGCCCATCCAGATGCCATCCTGCGGAATGGCAGACAGGCAGGCGCAGCTGCGCGCCCCGCGAGGACGCGCCATCTGCGCAGGTTGAGCGAGTTAGTTGAGGAAATACGTCCGGTAGAGTGTATCGCGCTGCACGGGGCGGAAGCCGGCGTCGCGGATGATGCGGCGCAACTCTTCCTCGGTGGTGCAGTTGCTGGTGCCGGCGGCCTTGACCACGTTTTCCTCGAGCATCACCGAGCCAACATCGTTGCCGCCGAAGCGCAATCCCATCTGGCAGACCTTCAATCCCTGGGTGACCCAACTGGATTGCACGTTGCGGAAATTGGAAAGAAAAATACGCGAGATGGCGAGAGTCTTGAGGTAGTCGACGGCGGTCGACTCCGGCCAGCCGCGTCCTCCCAGAGCAGTGTTCCGGGGCTGGAAGGTCCAGGGGATGAAGGCGGTGAAGCCACCGGTCTCTTCCTGCAGGTCGTAGATGCGCTGGAAGTGGTTGATGCGGTGCTCCACGGTTTCGCCGACGCCGAACATCATGGTGGCGGTGGTCCTCATGCGGAGGTTGTGGGCGATGCGGTGGACGTTGAGCCAATCCTCGGTGGTGCATTTGAGGCGGGCGACTTTGGAGCGGACTTCGTCGTCAAGTATCTCAGCACCGCCGCCGGGGATGGATTGCAGTCCGGCGTCCTTGAGACGGCGGATGGTCTGCTCCAGCGAAAGCCCGCTGTATTCGGCGATGCCGATGATCTCGCTGGCCGAGAGGCAGTGCAGGTGCACCTGCGGAAAGCGCTGCTTGATGCCGCGGAAGAGGCGCTCGAACCAGTCGATTTTGAGATCGGGATTGATGCCGCCCTGCATGAGTATGCCGGTGCCGCCCATGGCGACGGTTTCGGCGATCTTCTCGTAAATCTTTTCGAAGTCGAGCAGGTAGCCCTTCTCGCGGCCGGGACCCTTGACGGGCGCATAGAAGGCGCAGAAGGAGCAGTACTCGGTGCAGATGTTGGTGTAGTTGATGTTGCGGTCGATGATGTAGCTGACAATGCCGTCGGGATGGAGCTTGCGGCGGACGGCGTCGGCTTCCATGCCGATGCCGATCAGGTCGTCGGACTGGAACATGTCGAGGGCTTCAGCGCGGGAAATCATATATCTATAATGCCAGCGCCTCTACCATGCGTTTGAGATTCGCGGCCGAGACGCGGCCGTCCGGGCCATAGGTTTCGAGATGAATGAAGCCCTGGTAGCCGTCTTCGGCGAGCGCATCGATCTGGCCCTGCCAATCGATGTCACCATCCCCGAGCGGCTCCCAAACCGCTTTGTGGCCTTCGAGAGTGCAGTCTTTCGCGTGGACGTGCGCGATGCGATTGATGTCGAGCAGGCGGTAACCGGTGGGGAAGGGCTTCTCGCCGGAGATGTAGGCGTTGGCCGGATCCCACACGGCCTGCAGATTGGAATGATCGATGGCGGCCAGCACGCAGGCCATTTCCTGCGCGGTCGAGATATTGCACGAATGGTCGTTTTCGAGGCCGACAATCAGACCGCGGCGGGCAGCTTTGTCGGCGAGGTCCTGAAGAAGATCGACGATGCGCTCGAAGACCTTGTCCGGTTCGGCGACGCGGCGGTGCGAAAAGACGCGAACGATT
>JBEKQP010000356.1:0-4125 GCA_049519595.1 Candidatus Korobacteraceae bacterium
TAGGCGGCTGAGGCCACCGCGCTCGCGGAGTATCCGCTGGCAGCGGCGATGGCCTGAACGATCTCAGACGAGGAGACGGTGATAGGGCCGTTGTACAGCATTGAACTCGTGGTTGGATTGGAGCCGTCTGTGGTGTAATAAACCACCGCGTCCAAATTCGTGTCGCCGATGGTAAGCGTGAACGCCGAGGTATATGTGCCCGGCGCTACCGAGAACGTAGGGGTCGGGAGCTGCGGATCGCCGACCTGGACCTGCACAGGTATCGTGCGCACGAGAGTTTGCCCGTTTCCCGTCGCTGATACGTTGACGAAATAAGAGCGGGTGGGTAGCGAGGCGCCGGCGGTTAGGCGAAGCGTCGTGTCAATTTGCGTTGGGTTCGCATCAAAGTTGGCACTAAGTCCATCCGGAAGGCCAGTCGCAGTCAGTGCCACTGTCCCGGTGTACCCGTTCTCGAGGGCGATTGAAACCTGGGTTGAGGCAAACCCCCCGGGGTTCAGCGTGACGGCCCCAATCTGAGTGCTCAGTGCGAACGGAAGTGTGGGCGTGCTCAGAATCCATACATGCATTCCCTCCTGATATGCCCCGAATGGACCATTGTTACCCACATAGCCGTAGCCGCCGCAAATCCACAAACCGGATCCGATACTTGAGGGAGAAGTGAAGGTCACATCAGCTCCGCCGGCTGCGTCTCTCGGACCAAAGGCCGGCGACATACCGGGTATGTAGGCGGGCTCCAGCCAAACTTCCTGATCAAAACCGTTCTCCTGAAGCACCGTGAAATGATTGGTGAAGGAGCTCCCTTGCGGCGCCACAACGTATCCGGCTGAAGGCACGATCTGGAATACTGAATTCCCCGGAGGCGCTTCGACGTTCATCTCCCATGCAAAATACGGCCCCGAAAGCTGTGTGACGGTGTCGTAGCCCCAGACGGAGATTTCGAAGGTTCCCAGAGTGGCCGAGGGGGTGGCCGTCACCGTCATGGTGCTGGTTTGCCCGACTTGAATAGCGGACGGATCAAAAGAAACCGTCACCCCGGATGGCAGCGGGGCGATTGGGCTGAGACTGATGGTGTCGTTGCCGAAGTTGCCGACTGCATAAGCCGAAACGGTCATCTGCACTGACCCGCCCTGCACCAGATGTGTCAACATCGGCTGCATATCCAACTCGTATTGCGGTGCAACTACCGCCAAATACACAGTACGGGTATCGACGACATCTCCCGCCTGCGCCGTCACCTGGATGAAACTTCCGCTAACACTTCCGGGAGGCAGCGCAAAATCATCTCCGATGAAGTGGACGGAAGCCGAGTTTTGGGATGTCCTGTCGAGATACCCGGGGCTCGACATGGTATTCGGGTTGAGCACGGCGGTGATGCCGCTGGGCAGGGGAGAAGTGATTGAGAGCGAAGGTACCTCGTCGAAACCCGCGAAGGAGCTCATATCCAGCTCTACCGATGAGCTGTAGCCCGGCGAAGTCCACAACGGAGTTACCGGATACACGGGGGACACCATCATCCCGGGTGCGTTGACTTGCACGGCCACGTCGCCGTACATTGTCTGCCCGTTGGCAGTTCCGTTGATCTTGAGCAGGAAGCTGCCACGAGGCGATGCAGGATCTGCCGACAAAGTGAGAACACTGGAAGTGGTGACTGGATTCTGACTGAAAGTTGCAGTGATTCCAGGCGGCGCGGCATTGATCGACAGCGTCACTGGCGCAGAGAAACCGCCCAGTGCATTCACTGTGATCGTGGTGGTGCCCGACCCGCCCGGCTGGATGGTCAGGTTAGTGGGCGCGGCGGTCAGTTGAAAAC
This sequence comes from Candidatus Korobacteraceae bacterium, assembly GCA_049519595.1. Lineage (GTDB taxonomy): Bacteria > Acidobacteriota > Terriglobia > Terriglobales > Acidobacteriaceae > CAWBRT01. The sequence continues at coordinate 1,811 of JBEKQP010000356.1, forward strand.
TGGTCGAGGATGCAGGCGCGAGAAGCGAAACGAGCTGACCGCCCGCAGGGCTGCCCCAGCCCGTAACCAGGTCGTATCCAGGAACAGCATAGAAATAGGGCACCCCGAAGCTGGCGTAATGACCGTTGGATCCGGAAACGATGTCATGAAACGATGCAGAATAGTCCGGACCTTGTCCAATGGCGTATACCAGCGGATTGAAGAAACCGATGGGGTTCTGTCCTTGCGCTGCCGCAGCCTGGTTGACCAGCGCCATGTAACCGGCCCAGCGCGGCGCGGCGAAGCTGGTACCGGCCCATCCCCCGTTGCATGAGCTCATGCTGCAGGTGTAGTTGTCGAAATCGCCTTCCATCGCGACATCCGGAACATTGCGGTATGTCGGTGATGCCTGATTTTCCAGCGTCGCGATGCCCTGCTGCCATGGCGGCGCCGGGATCGAATCCGGGCTCACGCCGCCCCCGCTGTCGGGCCAGGCCGACTCTGCCTGCCACGTTCCGCCCGGCCCGCTGGTCGTAAGGGTTGTGCCCCCAACCGCTGTTACGTACGCATCCTCAGCAGGAAAAAAGGACGGGAAAAATACAGAGTAGCTGCCGTAGTCACCGGAAGCGGCGAACACGCTCTGCCCCTGCGCAGCCATCTCCTGGAAGATGAAATCATCGACCTCAGGGTCGTCGGGAGACCACGTCCAGGAGATACTAACCTGGTTGGCCGCATCGTCCGATGCGATCGCGTTGAGGATGTCGACGTCCAGGTTTCCGATGTAGACCCGCACCTGGCTCAGCCCGGGCGCCATGCCGATGGCCTGGGCGATGTCGAGCGCCTCTTCCGCGTCATCGCCCTGCGGGGAAAGGGTCTGACCATCGAGCAGCACATTGTTGATGGCGACCGGGTTGGTCGTTCCATCGGAAATGGGCGTGTAATTCAGGATGAAGTTTGAGCCGTTGGCCGAAGCGGTGGCAGTCCCCGCGAAATCCCCGACCACGTCCTCGATGTCGTAGCCGCCAAACTGCGCTAGGGCGACACTCTGTCCGCTGCCAGTGAGAGCTGTTCCGCCGTAGTACGCGGCGCGCATGTCGCTCCCGAGGTAGTAACCTCCCGGACCTGAGCCTTGAACACTGGCAGGCTTCTGAGCGTTCAAGAGCGGCTGGCGCAGCAAGGGTTTGGGAAGCGAGTAGTTGTTCAAGCCCGCGATATGTGCCACCGGTAGTCCGGAGGGAACGCTCGGCTCCCGGTCCGCGGAGAAGAAGACGCGATTCTCAGTCGGATGCCGGTAGGTCCGCATCTTCAGACCGAAGGCATCCTGAACCTGGTGAACCGTTCCGACTATGGGGACTACCAGGCGATTGGCAGGAGTACTTTTCACCGTGAAGCCTTGGGATCTGGCGAATGCAACGACCTGCTGGTAGTCGTCGTCAGTCGGAGCGAATCGCTCCGTAAAGTCCGCCAGGCTGAGGAAATGGCGATAGCTGGGACTGGATGGATCGTAAAGCTGCTTCAGCAAATTTGTCAGTTCAGCCTGACTCCGCAGCGGCAGAACGATTGACAAGTCCATCCGCTGCGTAGCGGAGAGCTGGCTCAGTGGCTTGGCTTGTCCGCTCGTTACCGCAGAAGGGACGTGATGTGCCAACACCTGTTCAGAGGGTTGAGCTTCGACAGAAATGATTGGAAGGAAAAGTAAGAACAGAAAGACAAACGAACGCCACGGAGTCCGGACTTTCACCAGCACACCCATCCCGCATCGAATTTGGCAGAATCTTTCGTCGCTTTTATCGGCGTGATCGAAATCTACTGCAACGGTCTCAGAAAAGTGCCTCGTGCCGCGACACGATTCGCTGTCCCGGTGATGCCCGACACAACCCGTCCATGGATGGCTCGGCCGCGCTCTATGGCGAAATAGTATTGATACCACCACTGGAGCTCGGCCTTTGGCGGCAACGGCTTCTTGTTGGCTTCAGGGCTGGAGATCAGATAGCCGCTCACTGAGACGAGCGCCTTCGATCGTTCCGGCCAGAGAATCGCGATGAAATCCGCCGCCCTTCCTCCCCAATCAAAACCGGCGAGGATCGCCTTCTGGATCTTGAGAGCGTCCATGAGATTGACGATGTCGAGGGCCACCGCGTATGGCTGGCCATTGCGAAAAGTTTCCCTCGAGAGAAAGCGCGTAGAGCCGTAACCGCGAAGATATGGGACGATCACCCTGTAGCCCTTCGCGGCCAACAACGGAGCAACATCGACCCTGAAACGGTGGGTGATGGGGACACATCAAGGCGCGATCAGCCATAGGCACCTCGATTACTATCTGGATGAATTCACAT
>JBEKQP010000357.1:0-4091 GCA_049519595.1 Candidatus Korobacteraceae bacterium
TGAACCTCATCGAACACCAAGCATGCACCTGGGATCTCTGCTAGCATCTGCTCCCAACCCCTGCCGTGAAGTGTGTAGCGCAGGAGTTGCTGGGGCGTGCAAACCCGGACTGGGTGGTACATCTCTCTCGCGAGCTTCGCCCGTGCTTTCGCTTCGGTTTGCGCCGCCAGCGCATCCGCGGGATAGTCGTTCGCAAGGCAAGCGTATAGATGGTGTGCGGCACGTCCGTGCAAGAGACCCACGGAATCCGGCCGATCCTTCAAGAAACGTTGGAGTCGCGCATGCATTGCATTGATCGCCGCGGTATACGGCAGTACGTAAAAGAGCCGACCGTTCTCGGGCTGATTCGCTGCCGCCCACAGCAAGGCCGCCTCCGTCTTGCCGCTGCCTGTGGGGGCGCTCAGGATCGCGTGTCCCATTGTCTCCGACGCTTTGTCTTGGAATGGTCGTGGATCGATCCCGATGGAGAAGTCTCTTAGCTGGACCGTGGGCGGCAGTTGGGCGTGCCCGGAGGCGAGATGGTCCCCACTGATGAGCAGGCCACGGAGCAGGGAAGCCTCGCTCCTCTTCGCGAACACCACCTCGCGAAGTTGGCGCGTGGCGTTCAGCCAGGCGGGCCCGAGTCGAACGCCCGCCAGAGCTCGTGAGGCCTCGAGTTTCAACTCTGGACGGTCGATAAAGTCACAGATCTCTCCCCAAAGACAAATGATCTCGGCTTGGTTTTCCGTGAACTCCCTACACATGCTGCGCCAGCCCTCGAAGTAGTCGCCGAACTGTCGTAGCGCGCCATCTTCTTGCTGTCCCGGAATCTGTTTGTGATGGGTTAGTACCGCGAAAACGACCTCCTCGGGAATCGCAGCGAGATTTGAAGCGAATGCGGCAGACACAACTTCGTGCCTCCAGCCGTTCCAGTTTGGTTGTTCTCTGCGCAGGCAGCGCTGGAATCCGGAGGCTCCCTTTCCAACGTCGTGGAGCGCCGCAGCTGAGTCCAGCGTGCGCTTCAGATGTTGCCTTACTGATGCCGGGAAAGGCAGTCGATCGCAAAGTTGTCTGGTCATCTCAATCACGCGGACACTGTGATTGAATAGCGTCTCCTCGTTCCCAGTGTCGCCCGCGCTCTTGGCCAGCAGCGTCATGGTCGTAGATCGTGAAGGAAAATTGCGTGGTCGAGTAACTCGCTGTCGTCGGGGTGATATAGCGAAAAGTTGACCGCTGACTTTACTCCTATGCCCTCTTCTGCGGTTGGGACGTGTTGGTACCGCGAGAGGCGACCTATTCTTCGGGTAGAACCCAAGCGATCGTTGATGAAATAGTCGGCGATAGGCGGCAGGACTTGTCCCCCAATCTGGAAGTTCGGAAACGGAACGAGAGTCCTGCGAATCCTTCCGGATTCCGTTGGTGCAAGGTCAATCACGCGCACCAGCGTGATCCATGCAAGGTCTTGCGACCGCCCTAGACACGGAGAAGCCGCAGGAGAAATAAAGAAGCGTTCAAAGGAGGTGTCTGACAAATAGAGGTCCAGAGTTGGCCTCACATGAAATTCACGATACCCCACACCCTGTTCGGGGTTGGAGCTGAGCCTACCGGTCTTGCTGTCCATTCTGAGCCTTCGAGTCCTTTCAAGGTCGACCGCTTTGCCATGGGCGTAGAACTCGAACCCGACGAGAGTTTCGCCAGGGAGAACGGCGCGCCCGGCGCAAGCGCTAAGGTTTCCGAGGATGCTGGAAAACGCAGGTGCAGGCATGGTCAACTGCGTCCCGCTTCTCAAGAACGGATAGGGATAGGACGCGCTGAATGCTTCCAGGCGGACGTGCAGCCCTTTCATGTCATAGCCTCTCGGCGATAAGCTCGGCGGCCTCACGCGGCGTCGTGACGACCACTTCAACACGCCCCCGCTTCAGTTCATGCGAGCCCGCAAGTGCTCGGACCTCATTCTCATTGGCCAAGTAAGACGTTCGTAGCCCGATCGCGACTGGGGTAACGATGCGGTCGGCAAAATCCGAGAGCACCTCTAGCAACGCTTCAACACGGAGACGCAGCCCCTTCTCCGGATCGTCGTCGAACAGATGGTTGAAGATCGCATTTCCGCACGAGAGACCCCCTGCGATCAGACACTTCGGCGCAACGTCAGTTCCGAAAGCCGCCTGCTTGGCACCGCCTCGCAGGACCGCCAATGCCTTGAGGAGCTCGCCACAACGATTCTTGCGGACCTCCACGGCGTTCGATACCTCGTGAGTACCATCAGTCCCTCGAATTCGTCCTGAGGCAAGGTATTTTTTTACGAGGTCCTCGCGCAATTCGATACGGTCGCCTACATTCGAAAACAGGCCCACACGGTAATGCGCAAGACAGAAGACTCCTTGCAGATGCGTCGTGTAGAACTCCGTCGTGTAGGGCAACGGAGTTCCTTCCTTCAAATGTACGAAGCCCTCGTCACGGCCTTGCCATCCAGTCTTTCGAGTCGAGACGAGGAGAGATGCACTAAATGGCGAGGCACGCATCAGCGCCTTCGTCCGGCCGCCGGGTGCCTCGTCGTCCTCTTCGCTTTCTTCTGCCTTCCTTCTCTTCCCTTGACCCTCCTGAGCGCGCATGTAGCCAAACAGGTCATCCTCAGCGTATTCGACGGGATCTAATTCCCCGGCAATCTTAGCAGTTGACCCCTTTTCGCTTTCCTGAATCGAGCGCAGTTCGCTTGCAGGCCAGCCGGTTTCAGCAATTAGCGTGGAGCGCAACCAGCGCTTCCAAGCCTGCGACGATACATATGGAACCGAATATTTACCGTCACGCAACGTTTTCGGAATCGTGACGTTGCGGTCCTCTCCGTCGCCCAGTCCAGCGCCGTTCAGAAAGCTTGCGTCCGCGTGAATCACGAACGTACCCGCGATGTGTGTCAGCCCGGCCATCACTTCACCTCCTGCGTTTCACTGCCGGAGACTCGATACAGATTCGCCAATCTCAACCTGACCTGAAAGAGTAGCTCGTACGGCATTGGCCTTCCCTCCTCGTTGCAGACAAATTCGTCCCAGTCACCCAAATCAAACTCCGGATGCTTCCCCGCCATTTCGCAGAAGACGTCCCGCAACCACCGCAACCCAATCTCGCGGCGAGCCATCCTCTCTAACACGCTTCTGATCCGCTTTGTCGATCTGGTCCGAAAATACTCGTCAGCAATCGCGAATACTTTGGGATGCGTAGTCCTCATTGGGCATTCCTCCGGCAAGGCTGTGTTTTCAATGTTCTCCCGCGACGTGTAGTAACGAAGCAAATCCCAGCCGCGCGCGTCGACGCGAACAGGGTGGGGGGTGCTTGGAAACAACCAGTCGTATTCTTCCAACGTTAGGGCATCCGCGATCAGTTTACGCACCGCATTTCGGTTCTCGGGTTTCCAGAGGTCTCGGGCGCGGTTCCCGTTTACGTCTTTTATCGCAAGATGGGCAAGGCCTCGAGCAACCTGAAGGGACTTGGCGTTGCATCCGCAGACCTTGCGCTGATACAGCTCGAAAAAGCGCTGCGAGGCTCCAGGCCATTTTTTGAACGGGTAGAGACCCCGAAAGTCCCTTTCTTCGCGGATCGCCGTAAGGAACTGCGATCGGGGGTCTTTGGGCTCATTGCGAACGAGCGCATCGATCTCGCCGGAGAGGTCGTCCTCAACACATTCCCAGAGAAATCGGAGTACCCGGTCGGGAATCTCAACGATGCGACAATCCGCGCTGGCGCCTGAGTTTGAAAAGAGCCAGAGATACAGATCAGTGTGCGGCGGAAGCTGCGCGTCGCGTCGGCTGTTCCGGAGCTTGCCAAATACTTCCAGCAACAGCCGTAGCGCGGATGCCGAGCCTTCTCCTTTGCCGCGAATCTCATAGTTTCCCGCAGCAAGCTGATTATGGTAGTAGTCAACTTGACTGGCGGTCAGTTCCTGCATCAGTGGCGAGTATGTGGACTGATAGCATGCCAGACGGCCTTGGAAGAGGAACAAACCCTGAGGGAGGAATTGCAGCGCGAGCAGCGCGCGAGCGCTTACCTGCAGCGGCCGCGAAGCGGCCGGCAGAGCTTGGGCATCGTTTCCGAGGCTTCCGGCGAGTGGAACCCAATCG
>JBEKQP010000358.1:0-7333 GCA_049519595.1 Candidatus Korobacteraceae bacterium
ATTTGATTCCTTTACTTGCGGGCGCCTGCTGTACCTGCTGCAGCTCGCTGACTTTCTGCTTGGCAAAAGTATTGCCCTTCGCAGCCGACTTCTGATACCAGACGGCGGCCTGACCAGCATCTTTCGGCACTCCCCGCCCCTGTTCATACAGCATGGCGAGGAGGAACTGGGCTTCAGCGTCGCCATGCTCTGCGGCTTTCCGATACCAAATTGCGGCTTGACTTTCGTCCTTCGGGACCCCTACCCCGATAAGGTACGAATTCCCAAGCTCACGTTGAGATCGAGCATCGCCAGCTTCGGCGCGGTCACGCAAGTTACCGATGTCTGACGCCTGGGAATATCCGGCGGTAATTGTAAAGGCGAGAGCGATGACGAAGATAACAACGAGCCGACCTGACTTGAGGCCCATTACAACCTCCGAAGAGTGAATTGGCATGCGACCAGAGCGGAAGAAGCGCACCTTGCTTGTCCCGGAGCCCATCCGCGGCACAGACCGGAATCACGCATCGAGCAGCAGCTCTGGAATTCGCAATTATGCGGATTCCAGGCATGCGAGACAAGAGTTATTTAGCGCGTTCGGGGTAGCGTGAGCGTGCGAGGTCGCTTTGGCGAGGCGGAAGCTCGGGCACCGCGTGGATTCAGGGTGACGATGCGGACGGCGTGGGCGAACAGCAGATCCTTCGCTCCTCCACCCAACGAGCAGAGCCTCGTTGGGGCCCCGGTCGCTCAGGATGACACTTCGGAGGATAACGCAACGATTCGAGAAACTACCCCAGGTTAGCCAACAGTCGGCGAACCTGGGGCCCCAGCGGCTCAGAGGCCGCCCGTTCCCTCAATTTCACACTTTGGCCTTTGGTTTACTCAGGTGGGCGAAGTAGCCGAGGTCGTGGCCGGTCATCAGCTTGGTGGCATAGATGACCTGACCTGTATGCTCGGCGAAGTGCGCCACCGTCATGTAGACGGTCTGCATGATCTGGCGCTCGTTGCCCTGGATGCGGATGGCTTCCGCCAGACGCGCCGGAGGCAGATTCCGGTAGGCCACCACGGCGGCGGTGGTCGTGGTTTTCAGCAGCTGGCGCAACTCGTCGGGCGTACCTCCGGAGCGGGCCTCGAATTCACGGTCGCGGTCGCGGTTGTCCGGGTGATTTTCAAGTGCCGCTGTACCCTGTCTGACGTTTCCGCAGAGGTGCAGCACCAGGTTGGCGACGGAGTTCTGAGCATCGGCGGATCGCCACCAAAGCTGATCATGGGTGAGGCGTCCCAGGCAATCGTCAATGCGCGACGAGAGCAACTCAAGGCGGCCGGCGGAAAGTTCGAGGAACTGCTTGGCAAGGGAATCGTTCATGGCAAACAGTATAAGCCCCGACCGCAGGAGTGTCTCAGGCAGAAGTGAAGAGTTTCTGCGGTGGCAGCGGGCCAGGTTGGGCGCCAGGCCTCAGTGACTCATCTGCTAACTGCGGCGAATATGGGCACCAGCGGATTGTCTCAAGGGAGCTCAGATCCCGGCTCGCTCAAAACACAGAAAATACACAGATCCTTCGCTACGCTCAGGATGACACTCCTGAGAGCGACATTATGATGATTCAGAAAGATGATGATTCAGAAAGAAACGGCCGCCAGAACGGGGCACCCGGCACGAGCGCTTTCACCCCACATTAGCAACTACGGCAAATGTGGGCCACCAGCCTCAGGATGAAAACGACGTGAGGCTGACACCTCCGAATCAATACCAATTCGCCGGGTGGCTACTTCCCTTCTTTGCTTGCGGCAGCAAGGACGACCTTTGGTTGGAAGAGCGTCCCGGCAATCCGGCTCGCTATGGCTAACAGCTCTGACTGGTTGGCGAATACCTTCACGAGCTTGGCCTCCGACATTTCCGGCAGATTGACCGCGCCACCGTTGCGCACGCGTCCGGCGGCCTCGGGCGGAGCGATGACGGCCGGCATATGCGGCAGGATCTTCCGGGGATGAATCAGATAATCGCCCAGGCCCGCGCCGGTGGCCATCCGACGGGCAATGTCGTCGAGCGAATGAGCGTCTTCGACGCGGAATTCACCGCAGCGGGTGCGGCGCAGGGCGCTGAGATGCGCTCCGCAGCCGAGGCTCTGTCCCAATTCGTGCGCGATGGCACGCACGTAGGTTCCGGCGGAGACGACGACCGTAAAGTCCGCACGGTTTCCGGTGAGCGACTCGATGACGAATGCTTCGATTTCGACTTCCACCGGCTTTAGCTCAACTTCCACTTTGCGGCGCGCCAACTTGTAGGCCGGAACCCCTTTGATCTTTTTGGCGGAGAACGGCGGCGGAAGCTGTTGCATGCGTCCGTGGAAGCGCGCGGCGGCGGCGCGCACCGATTCCAAAGTAAGCGGCTGCGGCGGGCATTGCGGCTCAAAGTCGACGGGGTCGCCATCGGCATCGTAGCTGTCGGTCACCGTTCCGAAGCAGATTTCGCCGGTGTAAGCTTTACTGGCCCCTTGGTAGAACTGCGCCAGGCGCGTCATGCGTCCGAGAACCAGCGGCAGGACTCCGGTTGCCATGGGGTCGAGCGTGCCCAGATGTCCCACCGAACGCTCGCCGCAGATGCGCCGTGCGCTGGCGACAACGTCGTGGGAGGTCATTCCCGCCGACTTGTCGACGATTAAAATGCCATCAATTGCCATGTCTCCTAATGGTCGACGCTGACGGGCCGACGGTCAATCGTAAAGTGACAGCGACAGACCCACATCTGCTTACTGCAGCAGACGTGGGCATCCGGCTTTTCCGTTCAGAAAGAAACTGCCCACTCTAGCCCAACGGCTGGCTAGAATGGGCCACCCGGCCAGCGCCTCAGCTGGCGAAACAAAAGCTGCGCATGGATTAGAATTGTAAGCTGGAGTTTTCGCTAACAGCTTCGATGATCTCGCAGCCGCATGATCCCGCTCAAAGATGACGCGCCCCGAATTACGACGCCGTACATGACATGGCTGCTGCTCGTCATCAACATCGGTATTTTTTTGTTTGAGTGGATGACGAAGCTGAGTTACGGCCCGAGGGTACTGGATGCGCTGGTGCGCATCTTCGGGCTGGTGCCGGTCAGGGTAGCGATTTTGTTCGAGGGCGGACACGTCCCGGGGCGCCTGGTATCGCAGCTTGGCGCGCACGTGGTGACTCCCGCATCGGCCTTGCTGCCATTTCTCACCTCAATGTTTCTACATGGCTCGTGGCTGCACGTCATCGCCAACATGTGGGCGCTTTGGATCTTTGGCGATAACGTCGAGGATCATCTGGGACACTTCACGTATCTGCTGTTCTACTTGATGTGCGGGCTGGCGGGCGGGGTGACGCATACGTTGTTGAACCTGGGATCGAGCGTACCCAGCGTTGGCGCCAGCGGAGCGATCGCGGGAATTATGGGCGCGTATTTCCTGCTGTATCCCAAGGCGCGTGTGCTCACGTTGGTTCCCTTCTTCTTCGTCTTCTTCATGTGGCTGCCGGCCTGGATCGTGCTTGGCTATTGGTTCGTCGTACAGTTCTTGAGCGGGGCCGCGACCTCCATCTCCGCTGCCAACCCCAGTGGCGGAGGAGTGGCGTTCTGGGCGCACGTCGGGGGATTCGTGGCCGGACTTGCGCTGATAAGGCTCTTCCCTTCCCGACCACGCCGGTATCGGTACGGGATTTAAGGCGTACACAACGCTACGATTGAGAAAGAAACTACCCCAGGTTAGCCAACGGCGGGCGACCCTGGGGCACCAACCGCAAGTCCGTAAATCGAGCTTAATAAGGGGTGTCATTCTGAGTAACCGAAGGGAGCGAAGAATCTGCTTTTGTTTCCAGGTGCGGGGAACAGCAGATCCTTCGCTGCGCTCAGGATGACACCCTGAAAATGTGTATCTCAGCTCTACGCCGTGCCGAGTTATAAGGGATTTGTTGGGTGCCGTCGCCCCAGTGAATTGAAATCAAAGTCCCAGATCTGCCAACTGCGGCAAATACGCGGCACCAAGCGGCACCCACCAACTAGATCACATGCACTTGTGACCGGCGTGCTTGTCGGATAGCCGTTGCCGGCATAGGAATATCTTGGGATTGGTGTCTCCCATTGCGGTGATCACCATCGAAACGCAATGGCGAGGAGCGCCAGATTCGGAATGAAATCCTGCTTGACCTGCCACGCAAAGAGTGCGAGTCGATGTTGCCCCACCTGGAATTTGTGCGATTGAAGCCTGGACAAGTTCTGTATGAGGCCGGGGAGGCGCTTAAGGCCGGATACTTCTGCAACTCAGGCATGTTCGCGGTTCTGAACACGATGCCCGACGGCAAATTGGTGGCAGTGGGACTGATCGGCAAGGAAGGCTTTGCCGGGCTGCCACTGATTGCAGGGTTTCGCACCTGCCACGCCAGAACCATTGTTCAACTCGAAGCGACCGCGTTCCGAGTGCATGCCGACGTACTTCAGGCCTGGTTGCGCCGATGCCCTGCGCTGGAGCGTCAGTTACAGCAATACGCGCAATTGTTGACATTGCAGGTGATGCAGACCCTGACGTGCAACACGCTCCACGACGTTCACCAACGACTCGCGCGATGGCTTTTGATGACGCGGGACCGACTCAGTTCCAACTCTCTTCCGCTGACCCAGGACTTTCTCTCGCAGATGATAGGGACCCGGCGAGCGAGCGTTACCGTGTCCGCTTGTATCTTGCAGAGAGCGCGCTTGATTTCCTACACACGAGGAAGAGTAACCATCCTGAACCGGCGCGGGCTGGAACATTCAGCTTGCGACTGCTATCGACTGCTGCAACGGCAGACTGAAGAATGGCAGCAGCAACTCGAATAGCTGAGTGCGCCAGCGTACATCCGTAAGTTCCCCACCGTACCGACTGATTTGCCGAATAGCAGTAGCATACTCGTCAATAACAGGTAAGTACCTGCCCTTCCAGGTACTGAAGGCCAGGCAGTATGACTACCATCCTCTGCATCGACGATGATCCCCAAATACTTCAAGTTCACAAAGCAGTGCTGGAGATTAAGGGCTATACGGTTCTGACCGCTGCCGACGGTCTTGCGGGAATTGCAATTGCCCGTGAGCACCCGATTGACGTGGTGATTACCGATTTCCATATGTCGCCTGGCATGGATGGCAGTCAGGTAGCCCAGCTATTGATGGTAGAAAAACCAATGCTGCCGGTCGTGATCTACAGTGGCTGTCCTGACGAAATACCTAACCGACTGAAGTGCTTTGTCCTGTGCAAGGGGGATGGCCATGACAATTTGGTTTCGGCGATCGATGAGCTCCTAGCTCTGAATTGCACGGCGAAGAAGCAGCCTCCGCGGAAAAAGAGCAGAAGCATCTGGCGGAAAAAGGCGAGCTGATATCAAACAAGGCGACCGCGGTTGCGCTTCAACCGACTCCCCAACGAGAGCAAAGAAACTGCCCCACTCTAGCCAACAGCGGGCTAGAATGGGCCACCCGTCCTCCCGCAGCGGGAGTTGCTTGACAGTTGGGAAGCCTAGTCTGTAACTTTGCTGCTTAACTCCAGACAACTTCAGGGGAGTTCAGCGCAGCAACGTAACCGTGTCGATCACAGCTCTTGTTCTGATCATCATCGCAGCCTTCTGTCACTCTACCTGGAATCTGTTGGCCAAGCGAGCCGCCGATTGCCGCCACTTGATGTGGTTCGTGTGCATTGGCGCATCGGTCCTTCTTTTTCCTTTCGCGATCTGGGTGTTGCGCGACGATTGGGCAAAGCTGGGCGCTAAGGCAGCGGTTTTCCTGCTGGCGACCGGCTTGCTGCACGTGTTTTATTTTGAAGCGCTGCAGCGAGGATATCGGGCGGGAGATTTGTCAGTGGTTTACCCGCTGGCACGCGGCACCGGACCACTGTTTTCCTTCTGCGGAGCCATTCTGGTGTTGCACGAGCGCCCAAGCGTGATTGCTATTGGCGGCGCTCTGCTGGTGGTCTGCGGGATCCTGCTCATCTCCGGTGGAGCGCGCATCTTCAGCGCCGGCGCGGGGCGGGCCGGGCTTTTTTGGGGGACAATGACCGGCCTCACCATAGCCGGTTATACCGTGGTGGATGGCTATTCCGTCAAGGTACTGCTGCTTTCGCCGATCCTGGTAGATTTTGCCGAGAATATGTTTCGCGCCGTCGTGTTCTCCTACAGAGGCTGGCGAGAGCGCGCAACGCTTGCAGTGGAGTTTGCGCGTTGCTGGAAAGAGGCGCTTGGAATTATGGTGCTCACGCCTCTGGCATACATCCTGGTGTTGTATGCCATGCGGATTGCACCAGTCAGCCATATTGCGCCCGCGCGCGAGATGTCGATGATGATCGGGGCGTACTTTGGGACGAAGCTGCTGCATGAGGGAAACGCGAAGCAGCGGATATTCGGTTCAGTGCTGATCGCTTTGGGAGTGGCCGGGCTGGTGCTGGGATAAGTTGGCACGACGCGGGTGAACCTGTGGCCCCGTCCTCAGTGATTCAAACTCGTTCCCACACCTGCTAACTGCGGCAGAGGTGGGGCGCCAGCGCTCTTGATGAAACCTTCGACTGCGTCTCGACCCCACACGGCCTTGGGATTCTTCGCTCTCTTCGGTCGCTCAGAATGACACTCGTGCGTTTGGCTAGTCTGCGATTCAGTTGTGCGGCTGAACGATTGCGATTCGGGTCTCCTCGCCGGTGGTGCCGACGGCAATGACCTTCGTTACTCCCTGGCTGCTGACCGCGATGATCTTCTGCCCACTTATCTCCATCACCTCGGCGTCGGGGTAACGCTGGGTATAGTAGCTGACGACAGTTGCGACAGAGTCGGAAGTGCTATAGACCTCGCCGGCCACGGGGATGCCAATGTCGGGAAGATTTGCATTCTTAACATCGACCGGCCGCGAACCGGGATAACTGTCGGAACCGGCTTGGGCCACAGATATTGCCGGCGTAGGTTGCGAAGACGGAGCTTGTTGTTTGTTCGGCGGCGCTAGTGTGGCTACGGCGTCCTCCACCGCTTTGGTGTTAATTCTGCCGACGGAGGGGCGACTCGCCGGGTCGGGGGTGATGATCGGCGTGATGGTTGGAGTGATGGTCGGAGTGATGGTTGGAGTGATGGTCGGAGTGGTGCTTGGAGTGATGGTCGGAGTGGTGCTTGGAGTGAAGGCCGGGCCGGGCGGAGTTTGCACGGTGGCAGGTTGTTCGGGAAGTGGTTGCGGCTGCCGTTGCAGCATGGGAGCAGAGGTCTCTCCGCCGGAAAGCGAACGACTAACGGTCGAACTTACGGACATCATCCAACTAATGATAAGCCCGGCGGTTACTACGCAGACCAGACCGACCACTATCACCATCAGGCGCATCTGCTTGCGGTGGCGACG
>JBEKQP010000359.1:0-4073 GCA_049519595.1 Candidatus Korobacteraceae bacterium
GCGTTCGGACTACGGTTGAACGGCTTCAAAGGCGACAAGGCCGGGACGGTGGAGAAAGCCTTAAAATCGGCGGCGTTGTGGGACGAAGTCAAGGACAAGCTGAACAGTAGCGGGCTCTCGCTGTCCGGCGGCCAGCAGCAACGGCTGTGCATCGCCAGGGCCATTGCGACGGAGCCCGAAGTGCTGTTAATGGACGAACCTTGCTCCGCGCTCGACCCGGTGTCAACGCGGCAGATCGAAGACCTTATGAAGGAGCTGAAGAAACGCTTCACGATCGCCATTGTGACTCACAATCTCGCCCAGGCCAAGCGGGTGGCCGATAAGACGGGCTTTTTGTACGTCGATACCACGGATGGCGCCCGGACGGGTTATCTGGTGGAGTTCGGCGACTCCGGCCAGATCTTCGGCGACCCCAAAGAGAAAGAAACGCAGGAATACATCAAGGGGGATTTCAGCTAGGTCGGAAGTGAGTCCACATCTCTTGGCACGTGAGCCCGAACGAGGCCCGCGCTGGCGGAAAAGAGCCCGGAAAGTGCGGAACAATACCTTCCTACCTTGGACAGGAAAACCGGGGCAAATTGAAATGTTCGTGAGCCAAGGCAAGACGGTGCTTTGCTTGCAAGGAAGCCGGAACGATGACAACATCCGATGCCGATAGCGCCGCGGTGGCTTCAGTTAAGTCCGCTGGGACAGATGGTGCTAGCTCCGCGGGGCCACACCCGGCCCCCCCGGCCATTCCCACGAAAGCGAAAAACCAGAATATTCGCGTTTCACCCGCTGTCCTCGACGCAGCCGGGAAGGACGGCGAAGAACTCCTCCGATTCTTGCACACGACTGCGGCGGGCCTGACCCAAACGGAGGCCGAAGAGCGCGCCCGCACGGCGGGTCCGAATGAAGTGGCGCAGGAGCGCCAGCAAGGCTGGTTCCTGCGTCTGATGAAAATCATCCGCAACCCGCTGGTGATCCTGCTGGCGACGCTATCGACGGTTTCATTCGCCACGGGCGACGCGCGGGCGGGAACCGTGATGGTGGGCATGGTGGTGCTCAGCGTCGCGCTCCGCTTCATCCAGGAAGCCCGGGCGGACGCGGCCGCCGCGAAACTCAAGGCCATGATCCATGTGACTGCTACGGTCGTTCGAGACGGCGCCGCGAGGGAGATGCCGCTCCGTGACTTGGTGCCCGGGGATGTCATCAAGCTGTCGGCGGGCGACATGATCCCCGGCGACGTGCGCGTGCTCTCCTGCAAGGACCTCTTCGTTAGCCAGGGTAGCCTCACCGGGGAGTCGCTCCCCGTCGAGAAGTTTCACGACCCTGAAACCAAGACTGAAGTTTCCAGCTCACCGACTGAGATCAAGAACACCTGCTTCATGGGAACAAGCGTCCAGAGCGGCACGGCGACAGCAGTCGTAGCCGCGACGGGGGTCGACACCTATCTCGGCAGCATGGCCGGCTCGATCACGGAGGCCCAGGCGCCGACAAGCTTCGATCAGGGTCTCAGCAGCTTCACATGGCTCATGATCCGGCTCATGGCGGTGATGGTGCCCCTGGTATTCCTCATCAACGGGTTCACCAAGCACGATTGGAAAAGCGCCTTTTTCTTCGCAATGGCCGTGGCCGTAGGCCTCACCCCCGAGATGTTGCCTATGATCGTCTCCGTCTGCCTTGCGAAGGGTGCGCTCGCCATGAGCCGCAAGAAGGTGATCGTCAAGCGGCTCAGCGCGATCCAGAACTTCGGGGGCATGGATGTCTTGTGCACCGATAAAACCGGCACGCTCACCGAGGACCGCGTCGTCCTGCAGCGGCATTGCAACGTCGCCGGCACCGAAACCGAAGAAGTGCTCCTGGATGGCTACCTGATTAGCTATTTCCAGACAGGCCTCAAGAATCTGCTCGACGTGGCCATCCTGGATAGCCCCGACTTTCACGGGAAAGCGGTGGTCGAGAAGCACAAGAAACTGGATGAGATCCCTTTCGACTTCACGCGGCGCATGATGTCCGTACTGGTGGAGGATCCCGAAGGCAAAGCAATTCTCCTCACCAAGGGAGCCCCGGAAGAGGTCTTCCACCAGTGCTCTCACTTCGAACTGGACGGGAAGCTGTCGCCGATGGACCCCAACCTGATGGTCGGGCTGAAAGAAGAGTACGCGAGCCTTAGCAACGATGGCTTCCGGGTCCTGGCGGTGGCAAAAAAGGAGTTGCCGGGGAAGCAGTCGTGCTCAAAGGACGACGAGCGCGACCTCGTGCTCAAAGGGTACGTCGCGTTTCTGGACCCGCCCAAGAACACCGCGGGACGTGCCATCGAGGCTCTTCACAAGAATGGGGTGGCAGTAAAGATTCTGACCGGCGACAACGACCTCATCAGCCGCAAGGTGTGCAAAGACGTGGGCCTCTCGGCCGATCCCATGCTCCTGGGCGCAGACGTCGAAAAAATGTCCGATCCCGAACTGGCCGACGCGTCAGAGAAGACCACGCTCTTCGCCCGCCTCTCTCCCGCCCACAAGCAGCGGGTCATCCGGGCCCTCCGGGGCAAGGGACATGTCGTTGGATTCGTGGGTGACGGAATCAACGATGCCCCCGCCTTGCGCGCCGCGGACGTTGGCATCTCGGTCGACACCGCTACCGACATCGCCAAGGAGTCCGCGGATCTGATCTTACTCGAGAAGGACCTCATGGTGCTGGAAGGGGGCGTGATCGAGGGCCGGAAGGTCTTCGCGAACATCCTCAAGTACATCCGGATGGGGGCGAGTTCCAACTTCGGCAACATGTTCAGCGTGCTGGGAGCAAGCGCCTTTCTCCCTTTCATTCCGATGGCCCCGATCCAAGTGTTGACCAATAACCTCCTGTACGATTTCTCGCAGGTGCCGATCCCCGTAGATGCCGTGGACGAAGAGCAAGTGGCGCGGCCGCGGCCCTGGAACATCGATGAGATCAAGCGGTTTATCCTCTTCATCGGTCCCATCAGCTCGGTCTTCGACTACACGACTTTCTTTGTCATGCTCTGGGGTTTCCACTGCTGGGACCCGTCCCGCGCGGCGGTATTTCAGACGGGCTGGTTCGTCGAGTCGCTGATGACGCAGACGCTCATCATCCACGTCATTCGCACCAATAAAATTCCCTTTCTGCAAAGCCGCGCAAGTTGGCCACTGACAGCAACAACGCTAGCCATCATGGCCTTGGGAATGTGGTTGCCGTATTCCCCTCTGGCGTCTTCGCTGGGGCTCACCAGTCTGCCGCGGATGTACTGGCCGATCCTGATGCTGACGCTGGTTTGCTATATGAGCCTTACGCAGTTGATCAAAGTCTGGTTGCTGAGGAAGAAGTGGATCTGAATGTGGCGAAGCTTTGGAGCGCACTGAGGATATTTACAAGATTTACGTCGAGATCTTCCGGAGTGGATCATCTGCGCCGCATCCGGGAGGAAGCACAGGCGATTGTCGGTGATACTCTGGCGGGAACGCCGGATCGGAGTGACAAATCATGAGCGAACATACGCGTGTCAGCCACCCCATATACCATCTCCTCCCCACAGAGATTGCGGGATTCGATTCCCTGGCGGAACTCGCCTTGGATATGCGTTGGTCCTGGAATCATGCCACCGACGAAGTGTGGCGGACACTTGATCCCAAACTGTGGGAGAGCACTCATAACCCCTGGGTCGTCCTGCAGACCGCCTCGCGCGATCATATCGAGCACGTATTGGCGGATCCCGTTTTCCGGAAAAACGTCGATGGCCTGATCGAAGCCAGCCGGCAGTCGGCGGAGGCGCCCGCATGGTTTCAACGGAATCATTCGGAAGCTCCCCTGACCTGCACCGCGTATTTCAGCATGGAATTTATGTTGAGCGAAGCTTTGCCCATCTACTCGGGCGGGCTGGGGAATGTGGCTGGCGATCAACTCAAAGCCGCCAGCGATCTAGGTGTGCCGGTGGTGGGCGTGGGACTGCTCTACCAGCAGGGCTATTTTCGCCAGGTGATCGACAGCAACGGAGAACAGCAGGCTCTCTTCCCCTATAACGATCCCGGGCAGTTGCCGATCACGCCGTTGCGCCAGCCAAACCGGGAGTGGTTGCGCTT
>JBEKQP010000360.1:0-4068 GCA_049519595.1 Candidatus Korobacteraceae bacterium
TTTGGAACAGGCCGTCGCCGTCGAACCGGCGCCCTACAAATCGCTAGTCAAAGGTTCGACCACCCCGAACTTCTGAAACCACAAGATCTTGGGGGTACCTGAGTCAGGTAAATACCCATCTGGCGAAAATAGCGAGCAACATACTCCCTCTCGGCTCGAACAGTCTCCCAAACCTGAGTGTCTTCGTGATAAACCGGACCAATGAACAATTGCGCCAACGCAAATGACCTAGCCGTGAAATCGGAACTATCTTGCATTTGTATCATCCCAACCGTGCGAACAGAACCTCTGGCGCACGCCAGGTAGTTCCGCGCATTCCTTCCGTTACCCGAATGTTCGTGAACTGGTCTTTGGCAACGTAGTGAGTGTCCTCTTGAGTGGCTATGACCAGATAGCCGACGATTTCGAGCGCGCCTTCTGTGACAGGAAATCTGCGGAGGATCTCGGACAGAAGGATCGAATCAGTTGTAGCGAGGCATTCACGGATACGGTCTCGCAAACGCCTAAGATTCAGGTCCGCAAGATTCTTGAATCGGCTGACAATCGACCAGTCCAGGATGGAGTCGGTAGCGAAAGAGAACTCGTCGGTCAAGTTACCAGTAGAATCGGGCTGCCAGAAGCTTCGACTAAAGCTGGCAAAAAGAGCGGGAGGGCCAATGAATCCGAAGAAATCGTCTTCGGACGGCGGGGTATCCCGGGCGATTATTGCCGCTTGCTGAATCTCGTGTATGACTTCGCGAAGTCTTTGATCTTCGCCAGATGAGGCGCTTTCCAGCGCACGACGCAGCGTAGCGGCCATTCGCTCATTTGAGCGAACCACGCGTTCCCCTTCCACGAGCAGCAGGCTGGAAAGCCGATCAATTAGCCGATTTGATCGCAATGCGGCGTCAATCTCCTCAATGCGATAGACCTGTCGGGTTAATTCTCGCCAGCGTTGCTGGCGCCGCGGAGATGAAAGGAGGTTCCAAAATGCATAGAAGCTCTGTCCTTGAGGCGACTCCTTGATGGCCGCGTGCGTGTCCAGGAGTTGCCCGACCATACGCCCCTTTCTCGCTCCGGGTTGCGCATGAGCTTCTGCCAGAGAACGCGCAACTTCCTTGAAGTTCTGTTCTAGCTGCCGAAAATCTCCAGTGAGGCCGCGCGCAAGATCCAGCGCGTTCGCGAACCGCTCCGTCAACTGTACCGGGGTGTACGCCTCAACAGAGTTGCTCGACTCGATTGCATCAATTTGGACTTGCAAATCTGCCTGCTGCTCCCTGAGCGCCGAGATTCGCTTCTCTATGTCGGAGGTAGAAAACAGAACGATTTCTTCGAGATGACGAAAGATTAGTTCGAGTCTGGATTCCGCACTCACAAAGGGCTTTGCCTGCAAGTCCTCGATCCACTGCATCGCGCGCTCTGCGCCCGATGTGAGCTCAAAGACAGGCTCGTCAGCCTGGTCGCTATATAGTTTCTTGAGGAGGAGCTGGTCCTCGCCGCACCAAATTGCGAGGTAATCACTTGCGGTTTGCATGTAAGAGCCCGGGTCAATTGAGCGAGCTTCTTCCAGGAAATTCTCCAGGCGAGCACGCAAATGCGATTCCGGCACAGAAATTGCGTGATGTTCTTTGAATGCGCGATGAAGGAACGTGAGGGTAAGCGCCGCATTCGGGCTTCTCACGAGGCGTACCGCAGGGTTGTCGAGAAGCCGTTGTGTCTCCGACAGATCCCAAGGCGCAATGGCCGAAGTGACGCTCATCATCGAAGCCTGACGCACTGCAAATTGCAAATCGGTTGAGAGGTTGAATCCTATCAAATACTTAGCCGAATGTCCACTGACAGAGGGGCTGTCCAAGGTGGGCGCATCTTGGTTGCTAGGTGATCGTCTCCGTGCTTTACCTGGCATCTTCGTCAATGAGTAAATCCACGGGTATGAACACACCGCAGATCGTCCTCGACCCTAAGATCTCAGTTGAAAAGCCGACACGAACGAAGCCGCTGCGCCCTGTGAGAAGTATCTGTCGCTCCGTAGATTGTAAGTTCTTGGAGCGTGAAATGGTCGGTAATCTGTTTCGTACTCCCCATATTCATCAGCGCCCCCTATCCTTCGAACTGAAAATAGGCCAAGTGCTTTGGAACTCGCCCACCGCGGCCAGAAGGTCAGTGGCCAAGAGCTCTTTGAACTCGCGGTCCAAGTCGGAATCAAGGAGCAGTGCATCAAGGTAATCACTATCCCGATCCTCCGCGGTGACGCAGCAAGCCCAGCCGTTCAGAGCGATCCAACCAAAGATGAAGGGCTCGAACGAGTCCCGTTCGGCGCAATCAGACTGAGCAATTGCCCGTTCGGCCCAGCCGTGAATGAGCTTCTGGCCCTCCGGGTGCAATCCCTCAAAGCGATGATGGATGACGGCTCCCGGCTGCGCCTCTCCTCGTCTTGACCTTTTCTGCGCGTCCTTGCTCAGCAATTCTATGCAAGCCATCTTTATCTCCCCGGCACGCCTTTCAGGCTAGCAGGGCGATCAGCGTCAGCACTCGGGCAACAATTGACACCGCGCAGTTCGCGCGATTGCGGGCACCGCTACAAGGCAGGTTGGCCGTCCATTAGGGCTGTTGCCGTTGTCATGCATCCCGACCGTTGTCATGCAAAAAGCGTCCCAGGGGCCGAATTCGACGGAAAATGCGGACAACTCGGATGCGACGGAAATCGTCCAAGAAGCCTGTTATCTATGCTTTACGAATGGAATGAGGAAGATGCAGGAGGGTCTGGCGGAGAGAGGGGGATTCGAACCCCCGGTAGAGCTTTTGACCCTACAACGGTTTAGCAAACCGCCGCCTTCAGCCACTCGGCCATCTCTCCGGGCTCAGTTTGGATTATACCGGGAAGTGGACGCCTGCGCGCGGGCAATGATGGGTCCTACGCAAAAAGCGCTGATGGCGGGAGCGGGAGCGGACGAGTTTGCGCGCGCAGGGCTGTTCTCCTGATCCACCGGTGAGACCCTCCTCCCGCGTCTTCTCCGGGACAGGAGGCGTCTTCCGGATGTAGAGTGGTGGGTCGTCACCGTCATCGAAGGAGGATGCCCATGATTTCACGTCGAGGCCTGTTGAAGAGTTCCGTGTTTGCCGCTGCTGGTGGAGCAGTGGCGCGTTCGTTTGCGTCCACGCCCGCGGCCGGTCATTATCCCAAGCCTGCGCCCACCGTGGGAGACCGCATTGTCGCGCATGCCGATTACGCGGTGGTGGAGACGCCAGGCGGCAAGGTAAGGGGGTCGTCGCGAAACGGCATCTTCACTTTCAAGGGCATTCCCTACGCGGCGTCAACCGCGGGCAAAGCGCGCTTCCAGCCACCGCAAAATGCAGTGTCGTGGACTGGCGTTCGCAGCTCGATGACCTATGGGCAGGTCTGCCCGCAGGGGCCGCGCGCGGGCTGGGCCAACGACGAAGAGGCGTGGCTGTTTGCCTGGGACGACGGCCAGCCCGGCGAAGACTGCCTGCGCATCAATATCTGGACGCCGGGACTCGACAACCGCAAGCGGCCGGTTCTGCTCTGGCTGCACGGCGGCGGCTACTCGGCGGGGTCTGGGCAGGAGTTGCCTTCGTACGACGGCGAAAGCCTGGCGCGGCGAGGCGACGTGGTGGTGGTGAGCATCAATCATCGGCTGAATGTGCTCGGATATCTGAACCTGGCAGACTACGGAAGCGAGTACGTGGACTCGGCCAACGTGGGCATGCTCGACATTGTGGCGGCACTGGAGTGGGCGCGCGATGCGATTGCGAATTTCGGCGGCGATCCGGGGCGTGTGACCATCTTCGGGCAGTCTGGAGGCGGCGGGAAGGTGTCGACGCTGATGGCGATGCCCGCGGCCAAGGGACTTTTCCATCGCGCGATCGTGGAGAGCGGATCGACGCTGCGCGTGGGCAACGAGGACGTGTCGCGAGCCACGGCGGCGGCGCTCCTGAAGGAACTGGGCCTCGGCAAGAGTTCAGTGAGCAAGCTTGTGGACGTTCCCATGGCGCAGTTGCAGGAAGCAGCGGTCAAGATTACTCGGCCGCCGCGGTTGACCGGCGTGCCAAACCTCAGGAGCATGTCGG
>JBEKQP010000361.1:0-4342 GCA_049519595.1 Candidatus Korobacteraceae bacterium
GTCGCGGTTCGCGCCTACTCAATGGTGTCATTTTGAGCGAGGCGAAGAATCCCGTCACGGCATGGGGCCGAAGCGCCAGCCGAAGAATTCAGCAAAGAACGGTCGGGTGCCTGATATCTGCCCTAGTCGGGAGTGAAGCCAATGTGGGGTGTCTTCTGCCTGATAGCGACACTTTAGTTCTATATCAATAGGGGAGTGCTCGTTATCGGACACAAAACCGTTATCGGACATAAGAATGCCCCATTCGCATTGCGAAAATGGGGCAAATCTGTGATGAGGTTGGTGCTTTTAACAGGCTGCCGGGGGCCCGGCGACGGCAGATTTTGCCGCCGGGGTGGAATCCGGGTCTCCGACACCCGCCGTGGTTGCGCGTGCCTGGGAGTGGTTTAGGCGGCTTTCGCCCTGTTAGTGTCTTCCGGCGTTGTGAATGCCTGCTGTTCGGCGAGGTTCCCGATGACCGGCAGCTTGAACATCTGCCCCTGGAAGGCCTTGAATAGGCAGATCACCCATAGCACGAGTTCGACCAGCCACAGCAGGGGCCAGAGCAGCAGGGTCGTCCATCTCACCACGGGCATCAGGGCAACAATCCTCAAAGCGAACGACGCGACCATGCACGCGATGGCGAAGAAGAGAGATTGGAATGCGTGATAGCGGACGAAGCGCCGCTTGTTATAGGGTTCGATCAGCAGGAACACAATCGCCGGAATGATCGTCACGTAGGCGAGCATGCCCGCCACGTTATCGGAGAGGCTACCGCTGTTTGTAAGCGGTGCCTGGGCCGGCGCCGGAGCGGCGGCAACATCTGGCGAGGTTTTTCCTATTGGTTTCCCGCATGCCGGACAAAAAGCAGTATTCTCGGCGATCTGGGTGCCACACGATGCACAAAGCATGACGTTCTCCCTTGGCGAACGCGACAAGCGCTGCCTAATTAGACGGCGAACGAACGCCATTTGGTTATCCGGAACTCCACGCCATGGTGTCGGCATCACGGTTCCTATGCTGATGAAACAGAATTGAAGACTCTGGAAGGCTCCAGCGATTCTCGGTGACGGGCAAGGTTCTTAAACCGTCTGATCGGCAAAATCGCTCTGCCGGCGCGGCTTTGCGCGGTAGTTATGTGGCATTTGTCACGGCAAATTGTGATTCTAGGTCCGGACCTCCCCGCCTCGACGCCGGCTATCTATAATAGAGCCCACGGAACCCCATACTTATGACACGGAAAATGTTCGCCAAGCTGGAAATGGCCGATGCGACCGGCCGGCCACGGGGAACTTTGTGTGTTTACGGGGTGACTTTGGCAGCTGATCGCAGTGCGGAGAGACCAAGGGGATGCGGCCAGCGCAGAGTAAAGCGGGTTGCCACTTCTGCTTTTGCACCTCGGCAGAGCAAGGGAGCTCTCCTTGGGGAAGCTGGAGGGGAAGTCGTACAATGATGTGAGCGTGAGCTGCAATCAACAATAGAAAGAAGAACTGTCTATGGAAATGGTGAGTTTGGAGTCTGCGCAGAAGATCCTCACTCAGGCTACGGAGAAGGCGGCCAAAGATTTCGGCCGTCCAATTTGCGTTTCGGTGTGCGACAAGTATGGGTTTCTGGTCGCGTTCGCTCGCATGAATAATGCGCCGGTGCGAAGCATCGAAATCTCGCGCCGGAAGGCGTACACTGCTGTCCGGATGGGCGTATCGACTGACGCATTCCTGGCACGGCTCCACAAGGAACAGATCGAGGCCGGCTTCTTTGGCGACGATACGCTTACGGCGCTTCCCGGCGGCAACCTTCTAAAGGACGCAACCGGCAACGTTCTGGGCGGCGTGGGAGTAAGTGGCCTTGCGGCAAACGAGGACCAGTCCATTACGGAAGCCATGGCAGAACTGGTGAAAACCGGCAAAGTCTAGACGGCTCCGCGTCAGGTGCATTCCGAAAAGCAGCCCGGCACAAGGGATTCGCGGCAAACGCTTTGGCGTTTGCTGGGGAGACATTGAGCTCGGCGGTGACAGATGAGGGTATTCCGGCCAGACCTGTCTTAACAAGGGCTCCGGATTTGGCTTCCACTAAATCTTTGATATTCGCAGGGATAAAAAATGAACAAGATTGGATTTGTTGGTTTGGGAATCATGGGGAAACCCATGAGCAAGAATTTGCTAAAGGCCGGTTACAAACTGGTCGTTTACGATATCGTTGCGGCAGCCGTGGAAGAGGTCAAGAAGGCTGGCGCGGAAGTTGGCACCTCGCCCAGCGACGTGGCCTCCAAAACCGATGTCATCATTACCATGCTGCCTAATTCGCCGCAGGTGAAGGAAGTAGTGCTGGGCAAGAACGGCATCCTCGAAAGCGCAAAGTCCGGCTCACTGGTGGTTGACATGAGCTCGATCGCGCCGCTGGTGGCGCGCGAAGTAGGTGCGGAACTGAAGAAGAAAGGTGTCCGCATGCTCGACGCTCCGGTCAGTGGCGGCGAACCGAAGGCAATTGACGGAACGCTGTCAATCATGGTCGGCGGCGAAAAAGAAGATTTCGACACCATGCTTCCGGTCTTCAAGTGCATGGGGGCGTCCGCGGTCCTGACAGGCGCGATCGGAGCCGGCAACGTTACCAAGTTGGCAAACCAGATTATCGTTGCCATCAACATTGCGGCGGTGTCGGAGGCAATGGTACTGGCTACCAAGGCCGGCGTGGACCCGAACCTGGTGTACGAGGCGATCAAGGGCGGCTTGGCTGGCAGCACGGTGCTGAACGCGAAGGCCCCGTTGATGATGGATCGCAAGTTCAATCCCGGGTTCCGCATCAACCTGCACATCAAGGACATGGGCAACATTATGGAAACCGCCCATGGCGTCGGCGTTCCACTGCCGCTCTCGGCTGCCGTCATGGAGATCATGCAGGCGCTGAAAGTGGACGGCATGGGCGATTGCGACCACGGCGCCATCGTGCGTTTCTACGAGAAACTCGCCAAGGTCGAAGTCAAGCGGCAATCGTAAGCCCGGGAACACACGCAGCACCGGAACGGAGAGATGAAGAAAGCGAATGTATTTGTAACCAGACTGATACCTCAGGCGAACATCGACGAGTTGGCCAAGCATTTCGATGTCGAGGTTAACTATGAGGATCGTGCCCTGCCCAAAGCGGAGCTGCAAGCCAAGGCCAAAGGCCGCGACGCCCTGCTAACGCTGGTGACCGATACGGTCGACGGCGATTTGCTGGACGCGGCCGGGCCGCAGTTGAAGATTGTTGCCAACTATGCGGTTGGCTTTAACAACTTCGACCTGGCTGCCGCAACCAAGCGCGGCGTGATTATGACCAATACGCCGGGCGTACTCGACGACGCCACTGCAACGCATACTTGGGCGCTACTTTTGTCCACCGCCCGGCGGATCGTCGAATCGGACAAGTATGTTCGCGCCGATAAGTGGAAGGGCTGGGGAGCTATGGAGTTTCTCGGTCTTGACGTGGACGGAAAAACGCTGGGCATCGCCGGACTGGGCCGCATTGGAACGAATGTTGCGCGCAAAGCGAAGGGGTTCGATATGAAAATTATCTACTCCGACGTGCACCGCAACATGGATTTCGAAAAGCAATTTGGCGCCACGTACGTGGATAAGGAGACTCTGTTGAAAGAGTCGGATTTCCTTACCCTGCACGTACCGCTGACACCGGAAACTCACCACTTCATCGGCGAAAAGGAATTGAAGCTGATGAAAAAAACCGCGGTTTTGATCAATGCCAGTCGTGGGCCGGTGGTCGACGAGAAGGCGTTGGTCAAGGCGCTGCAGGAAAAACAGATCTGGGGCGCCGGTCTGGATGTTTTCGAAAGGGAACCTCAGATCGAACCCGGGTTGGCGGAACTCGATAATGTCGTCATCGTGCCGCACATCGCATCGTCGACCATCGAAACCCGTCTCGGCATGGGCAGGATCGCAGTCAATAACATTATCAAGGTTCTGCACGGCCAGCCGCCTGACACGTGCGTAAACCCGGACGTGTTGAAGAAGAAATAATCCGCTGCACACAGTGCAGCCGGGTCAGACTTCAATGTGTTTTCATTTAAAGGCACCCTTCGCGGGGGTGCCTTTTTTTGTAATGTGAGTAGCTCCAGTTTCGATTTCGGACGAGAACGAGCCAGCCTCCACGTTGCACGCCATACGCCAGATTGAAGCAGCACGACATTACGTCAGGGCGTGTCCAGACAATAGGGAATGGAACTTTAGTAATTTTAAAAAAGTAATTTAGTTTACTCTTTCACCAATAATCTATAGTCCGCGCATCGCACCACGCATGTCCAGTTGCAGCAATATTGTGGCGACTGCAGCGAGATTTCAGGGCGGCTCGACCCGCGCCTTACTTCGTCCTT
>JBEKQP010000362.1:0-4003 GCA_049519595.1 Candidatus Korobacteraceae bacterium
TTGGCGCAGCTGTGCTTGACGCTTCGGTCGCTGGCGGTGTGGCGGGAACGATCTCCTACACAGCAACTCCTTCGGGCGGGTCGGCAACGGCGATCACGGCAGCGACGATTCTCTCGGCAGGCAGCTACACGCTAACAGCAAACTTCACGCCCGCCGACGCAACGGACTACGGCACCGCTACGAAATCCGTCAGTTACACAGTTGCAAAAACGACGACCATGCTGAGTTGGACGCCCTCAACGAACTCGCAAGGTTATGGCGCAGCGATTGGCGCAGGCGTGCTTGACGCCTCGGTCGCTGGCGGCATGGCAGGAATGATCTCCTACACGGCGACTCCGTCCGGCGGGTCGGCGACGGCGATTACGGCGGTGACAATTCTCTCTGTCGGCAGCTATGCGCTGACAGCAAACTTCATGCCGTCCGACACAGCCGACCACACCGCCGCCACGGTGCAGGTCAACTATAGCGTCACCCAAGCTACCCCGATCATCACCTGGGCGAATCCGGCAGCCATGCCCGCCGGCACCGACCTGAGTCCTGCGCAGCTCGATGCGACCGCCAATGTTCCCGGAACCTTCGTTTATTCGCCGCCCAGCGGAACCGTGCTCAGTGCGGGGACGCAGACGCTCTCGGTTACATTCACGCCCACTGACAGTACCGACTACAAGACCGCGACAGCGCATGTCAGCTTGACGGTGGACGGAGTAATTGTTACCTCACCGCTGCCTAACTCGAAGCTGAGCAGCCCGGTGCAGTTCGTAGCTTCGGCAACGCCGTTTTCGTTGGGCGCGAAGATCAAGGTAATGAAGATCTACGTGGATAACGTTACCAAGTACTCGGTGAACGCCGCCACCATCAATACCAAGCTCAAGCTGAGTGCCGGAACGCACCACATCACGGTGCAGGCGTGGGATACAGGGGGCACAATTTACAAGGACTCGTTTACCATTACGGTGCGGTAAGCGAGCAGGCCCGCGGTGCTGAGGCTCAAGAGAACATTCGCGCGCTCAGTTGGCCTTCTTGGCTCGCTCGTCGAGCAGGGAACTCGGGGCCGGGGCGTTGACCCTGAGCGGAATCAACTCCAACTGCATTGCCGATGCCGATTCGGAATTCTGCTTTGTCTGCTGATCAAAGAACGTCAGCAACGCATCGCGCAGGGGCTGATCCACGCTCGCGAAATTCGTTTTTTGAAGCCTGTCTGCTAACTGGGTATAGGTTTCGTCCGCAAGCGAATATTCTCCCGGTTCGGTCGTGCCGCCAGTGTCCAGATCGATGTCGCGCAAGGCAAGAGATCGCGAGCGTACGTCACGGAGCAATTCGCGATAGTAATCGACAGTTGAGTTCACGCTCTTGAAGTAAAGTTGTTCGGTAGCAGGAGTGGGGTCTTTGTAGGCAAGGCCGCGAAGGGGACCAACCTTGGGAACCAATCGCAGGATGAGCGCGAGCATGCGTGCGCCAACCCCGGGCTCTTCGCGACGATACTCCGTTCCCCAATCCCGTTCGTAGTCAGTACGGGACAGATTATAGAGAAACTTTTTTCTTGAAAAGCTGGGATATTCCGCCACAATTTGGTGCTTGCGGGTGGCGAGAGCCACTCTCGTCATCGCGGGTATTGTTTTGCTTACGGCGCGGCGATAGGTTCCGATGGCAAGGTTTTCGTGGGCCAATACTGAGTCGATCCGAATCCGATAGGTGTCGAAAAAAGCTCTCTCCAGAACGGGTTCGGCAACCTTGAAGCCGATAAAGTCATGATAGCTTTGCGACGCATACCGATGTGCTGCTACTTGAACCACGTCAAACCCAAATTCGGTTTTCAAGTGTTCGGTTTTGCCTTCCGCGTAAGTCACAACCGGCCCGTATTTCTTGCGCAGTTTTGGGTATTCAATTGGCACCGCGCGGTTAACCGCCGCAGGATGGCCAATGGCGTCAGAGGCATAGTGCGCCATGGCGCCCAAGGCAAAAGCAAACTCGTTCAGGTTGCTGGCTTCAGCAATCAAATTTTCGACGAAAGTTCCGGTGCGGACGTAATGAAGCAGGTCACTGAAGAAGTCGCTGCCGAATGGATAGTATCCAAGATCCTGTATCACTGCGCCACCGTAGGCGTAGGCATGAGCCTCCTGCAATTGTTGCTCGGAAGTTCCGGGGAACCGCTCCAGAAGAAGCGGTCGGATTTCCGCGTCCCATAGCAGATCGACGACCTCCTCGTGGGTGAGGACTGAATAGGCAGCGCTGCTCGCGCTCAGCCCGAATAGAAGCGCGCATAGGCAGCAAAGGCGCAAGCAGAAATTAATCACGGTCGTTTACGCCCATTAACGGAGTCGTGTGTAATAGGTTGCCACTCTGTCGCAGCGAGTTGCTTACGCCCCGCGCACTTCGAGAGCAGTGCTGTAAGCATTAATGCAGAATAGAATGGAAGCAATACCAAGGCGAAAGCAAACACGATGAAGAAAGCGACGGAACTGCCTAACCCACACATCATGACGATCAATGGTGGTTCATCGAGCATCAAGTTCGCCCTCTTCGAGGCCGGGGACTCGATGCGACGGATTCTGGAAGGAGCGATTGAACGAATTGGTCTGCCGGAGGCAACTTTGCGGGTGAAAGGTCTGAACCAGGCAGACAGCTTTTCGCGGTTAGTGACGGCGCCGGATCATACGGTGGCAGTGGGTGCTCTGATGGATTGGATCGAGGAACGCGGCGGGCCTGAGGCACTGACCGCGGTGGGGCATCGCGTGGTGCACGGCGGGCCGAAGTATAGCGAGCCGCAACGAATCACCGCGGAAATGGTCGAGGCGTTGCGCCAGCTCAGCGCCTTCGATCCCGAGCATCTGCCGGAGGAAATTCTGTTGACCGAGGCGTTTCATCGCCGGTTTCCTGAGCTGCCGCAAGTGGCGTGTTTCGATACGGCTTTTCACCATGAACTGCCGCGCGTGGCGCAGTTGTTACCGCTTCCGCGCCGCTTCGAGGCAAAGGGAGTGCGGCGTTACGGTTTTCACGGACTGTCGTATGCATTTCTGATGGGAGAGTTGAAGCGCCTGGCAGGATCGGAAGCAGCACATGGCCGAGTCATCCTTGCTCACCTTGGCAATGGCGCGAGCCTGGCGGCGGTCTGTGGCGGCAAGTCCATGGACACGAGCATGAGTTTCACCCCGACCGCCGGGGTGCCGATGAGCACCCGCTCCGGTGACCTTGATCCCGGATTGGTATGGTATCTGGCGCGCACGGAGGGCCTCGATGAAAAACGTTTCAATGAGATGGTAAATTTCCAGTCTGGACTGCTCGGCGTGTCGGAAACCAGTTCCGACATGCGCGACTTGCTCGACCGTGAAACGAAGGATGTGCGGGCGGCTGAGGCGGTCGCGCTGTTTTGCTACCAGGTTAAGAAGTGGATCGGCGCGTTCACGGCGGCGCTCGGCGGACTGGACACGCTGGTGTTCGCTGGCGGCATCGGAGAGAATGCGCCCATGGTTCGCGCCCGGGCTTGCGATGGACTGGGATTCCTTGGCGTCGAACTCGAAGAAAAACGAAATGCAGCGAATGAGGGCGTGATCTCTGCCGAGACCAGCCGGGTCACGGTCCGCGTCATTCGCACGGACGAGGAACTCATGATAGCCAAAATGGTTTGCCAGGTTCTTGGCCTTGGCCGAAAAGAGGAGAATTGAGCATGCAGAGCAAAACTCTTCCCCCCGAACTGCTCCATAAGATGGATGCCTACTGGCGCGCCGCCAACTATCTGTCGGTTGGCCAGATTTATCTTTATGACAATCCGCTGTTGAAGCGTCCGCTGACGCTCGCGGATGTGAAGCACATGCTGCTGGGGCACTGGGGCACGACCCCTGGGCAGAACTTCATTTACGTGCATTTGAACCGTGTCATCAAAAAGTATGACCTCGATATGATTTATGTCTCCGGCCCCGGACACGGTGGTCCGGCAGTGGTCGGCAACACCTATCTTGAGGGCACTTACAGCGAAATCTATCCCAACATCAGCCAGGACGAAGCC
>JBEKQP010000363.1:0-3988 GCA_049519595.1 Candidatus Korobacteraceae bacterium
AAGAGACCGCGAGCATATCGAGTAAATTGGAAGTTGCGGTGGCAGAATTCCGGCCCCTGCATCCCAGCGAACCACGTATCGCGCCGGGGCCAGTGCGGATGTGCCTGTCGCAGTGGGACCGTTTTGTGAAAGAATCTATGCGCCAAGGGTTTCCCAACCTATTGGCCGCCAAACCCAAGGAGTTTCGTAATGAAAAACATCTTCCGTACCCAGTTGGTGCTAGCCGCTGTGGTTTCGCTGGCCGGCGCTGCGTGCTTTGCGCAATCCCCCTCACCCGCTGCAACCAACTACAAAAACAAGTGTCAATCGTGCCACGGCGCCACCGGTACCCCCAGTATGGGCATGGCAAAGGCCATGGGCATAAAGGCAAATACCGATCCGGCCGTGAAGGATCTTACCGCCGACCAGATGTTTGCTGCCGTCAAGAACGGCAAGGGCAAGATGAAGGCCGTTATAGGACTGACCGATGCGCAGATCAAGGATGTGGTCGCCTACTATCGCGGCCTGAAGTAGCACGTACAATCGGACAGATGAGTCAAAACAGGCCCGCCCGACCGGCGGGCCAAATTGAGTTTGGGAGAAAGCGTGTCGCTGCTGCAAAGATTTCGTGAGAGCTGGGTGCGGCCGGCCCTTTTCTTTGGCAACAACCCCATCAGTCTTGCCGGCGGAGCGATCACAAGCGCATCCGGCGTGACCATGATCGGCTATTGGCTGGTGGAGATTCTCGGCCGCCCCAATGACAACCCTTACCTGGGCATCATCTTTTTCCTGCTTTTGCCTGCGTTGTTCGTGGCCGGGTTGCTGCTGATCCCCATAGGCGTGTATCTGCGCCGCAGGGCACTCCAGAAGGTCGGCAAGATTCCGGCCGAATTCCCCAAGATCGATTTCAACGACAGAATCTTCCGCCACGGCGTGGATATCGTCCTGGTGGCCACTATTGCCAATCTGCTGCTAGTCTCGATTGCCAGTTATCGCGGCGCGGCTTACATGGATTCGCCTCAATTCTGCGGTCAATCCTGCCACGTCATGCATCCGGAGTACACGGCCTACAAAATCTCCCCGCACGCTCATGTGGACTGCGTGGAGTGTCACATTGGCGCGGGTGCGGCTGCATATTTCTCTGCCAAGGTGAACGGCACCAAGCAGATTCTCGAAGTCACGTTCGATCGTTATCCTACGCCCATTGAATCACCCGTCAGGAATCTGCGCCCCGCCCGCTACACCTGCGAGGGCTGCCATACGCCGACCAGAACTTACGGTGAAAAACTGCTGGTCAAGTCCAATTTTGCCGACGACGAGAAGAACACTGAAACCCAGACCGTCGTGGTTCTTCACCTTGGCGGCGAGGATTCGCTTTCCCAGCTTAGCGGGATTCATGGCGTGCACCTTGGCCACATCGAGTACATCGCGACCGATGCGAGCCGCACCACCATCCCCTGGGTCCAGAGGCAAAACCCCAACGGCTCTCAAACCGTGTATGCCGCTTCCGCACTGGGCACTGCCACGCCTCAGGGTGAACGCCGTGTCATGGATTGCATCGACTGCCACAACCGCGCGGCCCACACCTTCGTGACCGCGGAGGATGCGATCAACCGCGCCATGTCCGAGGGCGCAATTAGTGCAGATCTGCCCTGGGTTCACAAGGAGGGGCTTGAACTGCTGAAGGCGAACTATGCCAGCGAGGCCGAGGCCTCGGCGAAGATTCCCCAACAGCTCGAGGCCTTCTATCGCAGTCAGAATCCGGACGTTCTGGCTTCAAAGTCCGCGCAGGTCAAGTCGGCGAGCGCGGAGCTCGTCACTCTCTACAGCCAGAATGTCTTTCCATTTATGAAAGTGACCTGGGGAACGCATCCCAACCACATCGGGCACATGAGCTATCCAGGCTGTTTCCGCTGCCACGATGGCGACCACGTGGCCAAGGACGGCACCAGCATCACGCAGGACTGCGCGGCCTGCCACAACCTGCTCGCGGTGGATGAGGCCAAGCCCAAGGTTCTTGCCGACCTCGGCATCCAATAGAGCTGTCTGCCATTACGCGATTGCACAACAGCGCTGAGTCGGAAAGCACACAGTCTTGTTCTCCTGTTTCTTTGTTCAATGCGCACCATCGGTTTTTCAAGAAACCCGAATGGCTGCCTTACCAGAGGCGCCCGGCATTTTTGCGCAGCTCATCCAGCGGATAGCGTACGCCGCGCCATTCCACGCCGTTACGATGCAGCGTCAGGACCATGGAGCGCAGCGAGGCAAATAGAACGATGGCGGCAGCCGGCGCAAAAAAAATCGCCAACCAGGGTGAAACCTGGGTGAAGCGGCGGCAGGCGACGTAGCCAAGCGCGATGGACACATACAGGAGGATTCCGGCGAGGGGCGTCCAGCCGCTTGCTGCCAACGCCGCGAACGGAAAGACGATCGTCGCTGCGAGGCCAAGACACCCGAGCAGAAGCAGCCACACATGATAGCGGTAGACGGCAAAGGCATTTTTTTCAGCCAGGTGAACAACCCCGAAGGCTCCTTGTATCCAGCGAATATTCACCAGACCCGGCCCGAGCACCAGCCTCTGTGCGAAACCGGCGTGCTTCACCTTCCAGCCCAGACAGAGGTCCTCGACCACTTCCATTCGCAAGGCTTCGAACCCGCCCAGTTGCGAGTAGACGGCGCGGCGGATGAGGTTGAAGGCACCGGTGCCGAAGTAGTCGCGCGCTCGCGGGTCGGCGATCTTCCAGAAGCGGATGGTCCGCTGCGCAAGAACCGTCATGGTGGCCAGCACCGCAGCCTCGCCGACGGAACGAAAATCCAGGGTGAGCGCCAGGCAGAGGTGATCGGCTCGGTCGGCTATCGCATGACGCAGCGCCAAAGCGAGGGCGTTGGGAGCAAAGACCACATCGGCGTCGGTAAACAGAAGCCAGGGGGCAGTAGTCTGCTGGGCGGCCTTTGCCATGGCGTGCGGCTTGCCTAACCAACCAGCGGGCAACTCCTTCAAGTGAATTACCCGCAACCGATGCGATCCTTCGACGGCCAGGCGCGCGACCTCTTCCATCAATGCGCCGGTTCGGTCAGTGGAGCGGTCGTTCACGGCGATGATTTCGAGGCGGATGCCGACTGAGCCGAGCAGCGAACGAAGCGTCGCTTCAATGGACTCCTCTTCGTTGCAGGCAGGCACGATGACGGCCAGATGGGGCTCTTCCCCCGGTGGCAATGAGGCCAGGGCAGCAGCATCG
Organism: Candidatus Korobacteraceae bacterium; assembly: GCA_049519595.1. GTDB lineage: Bacteria > Acidobacteriota > Terriglobia > Terriglobales > Acidobacteriaceae > CAWBRT01. Next base: position 3,219 of record JBEKQP010000363.1, read on the forward strand.
AGCCGGGTCAGGTCGACCAGCGAGGGCAATCCCCGCAAGGCGGTGACGGAATGCCAAAACCAGGTTACTGCCAAAAGCCAACCGGTACCGGCAAAGGTTAGCGACGCCACACTTCCGATCGACATGCGTCCAGTTTAGACCTCTACCAACTTTGTCGACCCGCGAGGAATGAAACCCCGTGCCTCATCCTTCTTGCGGGCCCTTCGAGAAAAGGCGGAAAGCGTGGAAGGCCATGCATCTCACTTCGGCTTCTGATCTTTCGCACGTGATCACCAACCACTGATCACTAATCCCAGCCCCAACGTGTTAGCCTTGCTCTTCGCTTTCAAGGAGCATATTTCCTCATGCATTTCAGCCAGCCTGTGCCCTTCAATCTTGTCGCCGCGGCCCACGCCTCCATGATCGAGCATGGTTTTCAGCCGGATTTTCCGGCGGGAACGGACACGCAATTAGCGGAAATTCAGGCACATCCTGCCACTCCAGTTATCCCTGGAATTCAGGATCTGACCAAGCTGCTCTGGTCTTCGATCGACAACGACACCTCGAAGGATCTCGATCAGATCGAGTGGGCCGAGCAACTGCCGGACGGGCGCATTCGCGTGCTTGTGGGCGTGGCCGATGTGGATGCACGCGTCAAGCTGGGAACGGTCATCGACACCCACGCCCGAAGCGAGACCACTTCGGTCTACACCGGCGTCAAAGTCTTTCCCATGATTCCCGCCGAGCTCTCCGAGGGCATAACCTCGCTCAACGAGAATGAAGACCGTGCG
>JBEKQP010000364.1:0-3979 GCA_049519595.1 Candidatus Korobacteraceae bacterium
CATCCTTTGTTGCTTCGGCAGAAGAAACAAAAGATGGCTCCGCTCCGGTCGCCATGGCATGCTGAGGTGATGCCGGTTGGCCATGCTTGCCGCTCTTGGCAAACGTGGGTCGTTTTCAAGTTCCACATGGGGCTAGTTTTCAAATCCCACATCTGCCAAGCAGATATGGGGCGCCACGTCACATCACTTCCGGCGCTTCGATCCCCATCACTTCCAGCGCGCGGATCAATTCGCGTTCGACCACAGCGGCGGTAGCCAGCAGGAACTGCTTGCGCCCGGCGTCGGCCTCGGTGAGGACGTGGTGCCGGTGATAGAAGTTGCTGAACTGCTGCGCCAACTGGAAGGCATGCCTGGCGAGGTACGCCGGTTCCGTGGTCGCAATGCACTGGTCGATGGCGTTCGAAGTCTGCCCCGCCAGCAACCATAACTGCCAGATTTCGGTGCCGGTCTCGCCCTCGAAATACACCGAGAAGTCAGCGTTGGCGGCGTCGGCAAGCACCTGCCCGGACGAGGTGCCTCCCTTACGGAAGATGTTTCTGGCGCGCACAATGGCGTACTGTGCGTACGGCCCGGTTTCGCCTTCAAAGGCCAGCGCCTCGCGGAAATCAAAGGCAATCACCGACTGCTTGGTGAACTTCAGCATGAAGTATCGCAGGGCTCCAATGGCGATCTGCTTGCCTATGGCGGCGCGCTCGTCGGCCGCGAGCTCGGGATGGCGACTGTCGACCTCGCCGGTGGCTGCCGTAATCAGCCGGTCCATGAGATCGTCGGCCTTCACTCCAAAACCTTTGCGGCCCGAAACTTCTATATAGGCTCGCTGCTGGTCCTCTGCGCTCACCTCATAGCCGAGTTCCATGGCGCAGCGCGGCGTAAGCGCAACCATTTCGTAAGAGAAATGCGTGTAGTGCTCGGCCTGGTCGGTGTAGCCGAGCAGCCGCAGTGCCTCGATGACGGTGTTCTGCGGGTCCGATTGGCGCGCATCGATCACGTTGTAGATCTCCGCGACGTCTCCGAAGTGCGGATGATGCGGTTCGCCTCGGTCAGCGGAGATCCAAACATCGTGACCGTTCGGATAACGGAAAAACTTGCGATAACCGAAGTCGCGACCGAGCAAGCCAAACTTCCACAGGTGATAGGCAATATCCTTGCCGACGTAGCCGACCGTACCATTGGAGCGCACGATTACCTTGGCATCCTCGTCCGGGCCGCTCTTTGCTTCCGCATCCGCCGACGGTTGCGCTTGCGGAGCGGCGGGGCGGGTCATCACCCAACAGCCGCGGTTCTTGCCCTCGGTCTCGAAGTAGAGAACCTTTTTCTCTTTGAGCTGCTCGAATGCCCGGTCCCAAAAATGAAGACGCAGTATCTCGCTTTCCCGGGGCAGGAAGTCATATTCGATGCCGAGTCGATCCATCGTCTCCAAGTGACGGTGCAACACAGCAGTCGAGATCAGTTCCGCGATTTCGGCGACCTCGTTGCCGCCCTGTTCGATGGCGTGAAGCGTATTCAGGCGCACCTTCAGGTTGTCTTTGTCGAGCGCGTACCACTGCGAAACCCTTGCATAAAGATCCCAGCAGTAATAGTCGATGCTGGGTTGACCGGCCGCTCCGCACTCTTCAATCAGACGCCGGACTTCAGCTGCGGTTTGCTTGTGCTCTAAATGCGTCAATCCCACCACCACGTCAGCCACCTGCACGCCGGTATTGTCGATGTAGTTCTGCACGTCGACTTCACGTCCGGCGGCGCGAAGCAGGCGAACGAAGGTATCGCCGAGAATGGCATTACGCAGATGCCCGATATGCGCAGCTTTGTTGGGGTTAATTGACGTGTGCTCGACCAAAACCTTACCGGGATGCTGCGGCGAGACCGCTTTTTCCGTTCCACCGACAATCTGGCGCGCCGCTTGCGCGCGGTCGATGCGAGCATTGATATAGCCGGCGCCGGCAACTTCGAAGCGACCGAATCCCTCTGGCGGCGTCAGTTCAGCGACAATCTCTTCGGCGATCTTGCGGGGAGCCTTGCGCAGCCGTTTCGCCAGCTCAAAGCAGAGCGGCAGAGCATATTCGCCCATCTCGGGCTTGGGCGGCTGCTCAACCACAATGTTCTGAAGTTCGACCTGATACTTGCGGCGCAGAAAATCACGGATGTGCTCGATGAGACGGTGTTGTAACTGGCGATACAATTTCTTCCCCTTCTTTCCTGATCGTTAAGCTTCCAACCCACTACGCGAAAAGCGCGTACAGCGGGGACCCCGGCTAGAGCAAAATCAGAGATAGTGTATCCCTCGCTGCGAGTGTCGTCGTGAGGAGGATCGCCGCTTTTGCGAACCGACGTGACGATCTATGCATTCAGCGGGGGTTACCCGAAAGCCGGAAAAAGCGAATCCATAGGCCCTCACGTCGCGTCCTCACGGCCGCTCCTCAGGGTGACACGCTGGTATTCATTCGGATACACCAACCCTGGTCCTGATCTAAAGTCATGCCCTTCGAAACAGTGTTTGTAAACGAGGCTCCACTAATGTTCCCGCGGCGCTGGGCCGACACGCAAGCCGGGCGGTCGTTCTGCAAATTCACTCTGCTTGCCGCCCGCGACCGATTCGTTTAAAAATCGCCGCCAGAACTGCCCATTCGACCAGATCGACGATTCCGAAGTCGACCAGCGGCCAGTGGCGAACCTTGTGCAGAACCATCGAATAAAGCGCCAAATGCACGGCAAGTACGGAGGCAAACCATACCCAGAACGGCTTCTGCTTTAGCCGATCGCGAGACCAGTAGAGCAGGATGCCGAACACCAGCAGCGTATTCGAGCACAACCCAAACCACTTGTCGTCGATTGCCTCAGGGTTGGGAACCACCATGACAAAAACGACAATGGCGGCCACGACCGCCAGCGCGATCACCAGCTGGGTATTGGAGTATGAAACGTTATTGCGAGTCATGGGTCGTGAGCACAGGCGATTATAAACGGCGTACCCGCTGGGTGCCGATGTTATGGGCAAAAGGCAAAAGAGAGGCATTTGCGCCATGGCCGCTGCCACGCCTGGTTTGACCCTAAAGCCGCAACTCCCTATGATGAAAGTTTCCGAGTGCAAACGCCTGCTCAGGCGAACTGAGCTCGTGCCCGCAGCGACGGCGAAGTCAGGAACTCATGAGAATTGCTTATCTGGACTGCTTTTCGGGAATCAGCGGCGACATGTTTCTGGGCGCGCTTGTCTCGGCCGGGATTCCGCCGGAGCTGCTGCTGGAAACGGTTCGCGGCCTGGACATTGGAGCCTCGTTGGAGATCCGCGGCGTGGATCGCAATGGAATCTCCGCGACCAAGGTCGACGTGATTGTCGATGGCCAAAAGGATCTGCCGCGGGAAGAGTTTTTGGAGCAGCACGAACACCATGACGATCAGCACGATCATCAGCACGGCCATCAGTCCGAGCACGGGCACGAGCATGCTCATCCGCAGGAACACGAACACGCGCATGGGCACGAGCATCAGCACGACCATGGGCACGCGCATTCCCACTCACCTCAGCATCATCCCCATCGTGGCTTGAAACAAATCCGCGAGATCATTCGCCAAGCCTCGATCCCGGATGCCGCCAAACAAACGGCGACGGCTATTTTCCAGGCGCTTGCTGAAGTGGAAGCAAAGATCCATCACCAGGATGTGGAAACCATCGAGTTTCACGAAGTCGGCTCGGTGGATGCCATTGTCGACGTCGTGTGCGCGGCGGTTGGAGCCGATGCGCTGCGCGTTGAGCGCTGGGTCTCATCGCCCCTCAACGTGGGCGGAGGCGTGGTGAAATGCGCTCACGGAACGTTGCCGGTCCCCGCGCCGGCCACCCTGGAGTTATTGAAGAACGCGCCCGTATACTCCTCCGGCGTGCAGAAGGAGCTGGTCACGCCGACCGGGGCTGCCATCGTGCGCACGTTTGCCTCCGCCTATGGTAGCTTCCCGTCCATGAAGGTCGAGGCCGTGGGATACGGCG
>JBEKQP010000365.1:0-5228 GCA_049519595.1 Candidatus Korobacteraceae bacterium
CGACCGGTAAGACAGCCGCATGAGAGGTCGGAGCCGGCGTGCTCTGTGCGATCAGGTAGGCAGATATGTCGCTTGCGTCAGCGTCGTTGAATTGAAAGTTCGGCATCGTGGCCGTGGAGGAGTACGCTTTCGGATCTTTGATCCAGGCGAAGATCCACTCGCGCGTTGTTTTGTCGCCAACGTGAACGAGCGACGGCGGATGGTCGGTTGGGGTTACGCGCGTGCCGTCCGGCATCTTGACCGTGTGACAGTGGACGCAACCATAACGCGTCAGGATTTGCCTGCCGGCATTGAGTCGCGGGGTCCCATCCATCGCCGACAGATGACACTGTCCGCAGCCAGCCTCAATGTACTTCGCCGGCAGAATCGGCTGCTCCCACGCAAGCGTACTGTAGTGCGCCTCGTCGACGGTAGTGGCGCCGCCCTGGCCGCGGTGGCACGGAGTACACCCGAACTCATTCAGCGTATGCGGAATGACGGGGTGCTTGCGGAAGGGCTGCATAGGCACGTCGGCCAGGCTTGCTTCCCGCAGTCCCGTGTGACATGTGGTGCAGCGGTCGGTGACGCCCTGCTCGGGAAGCCATATCTGCTGCACGCCAGGCTCGAAGTGCTTCTCCAGCGTGGCGCCATCGGCGCGCGTCTTCAGAAAGCTGCGGTACTGCCGCCGGTAATACCGCCATTCGTTGAAGTGGTCCTTGGCGGGCGCAATCGCAAGCGAGATCAGCAGCAACAAGCTGACGCTGCCGAAGGCACGCGCGCTGTCGCCGAAAAACATCCGTCGCAAGCGGTCGAATGTGCCCTCTGCGCCGCTCATCTCAGCTTCTCCACGGGAGCACCCATGACCATCCCGGGCCGCGGAAGAACGTGCCAACGGCGGTCAGCACGATCAGTTCGAAGAGAAACCAGGTCATGATCCAAAAGGAAAGCGGTTTTGATACCAGCCAGCGCCGAAAGCCGATTGCACTCTCCGGTTTCGTAAGCGCTGCGACGATCATAAATACCCCGATGATCAGGGTGGGTACCAAGGCGACGATAACATCGAATACGGCGAGAAAAATACTGAATGCGACAAACACCGCGGCAAAGATCCGCAGGCGAAGCGCGCGCTGACGCAGGAACATCCCTTCCGACTCGATGTTGATATTGAAGTACGGAATGACGATGAGGGCCGTGACGACCAGTCCGGGAATCAGCACACCGGCCACGACCGGCGGGAAGTAGTGCAGCAGTTCCTGCAATCCCAGGAAATACCACGGCGCTTTCGCTGGATTCGGTGTATGCAGCGGGTCGGCAAGTCCTTCCAGCGGAGCATCCCATAACAACGCGAGTAGGACAAGAAAAATGGCTAGCAACTCGACCGCCGTCGCCACGCGCAAGAAGGCCTCGGGGTGCGTCATCACTAAGTCTTCGTCTCTCGCCTTTACCTGGGGCGAGGTGCGGCGGGTGATGAACGCCACTCGCATCGGCGTCCTCTGGGCGTTGGAATCGACGCCAACGACGAAGTCTTTGTCGCTCATTGCTGGATGACCTCGTTTCTAGTCTCGCTGGGAATCAAGACCGGTTTCGTTGCGGGGCCTGGGTAAAGACCTCCATCCTTGCGAATGCGCCAGAAGTATCATGCAGTGCAGCACGTAGAAGCGCAGCAGCGCGTTGGCGTTCACCTGGTGCCCGCCAAGCATGAGAAACCGCATCTTGTCACCAATGAGCGGGACTGCCGAAGCGATGTTGCTGCCCACGGTTACCGCCCAGAATGCGAGTTGATCCCAGGGCAGCAGATAACCCGTGTAGCTCAAGAGCAAGGTTCCCAGCAGTAGAAAGACTCCGATGACCCAGTTAAATTCGCGCGGGCCGCGATACGCCCCTCGATAGAACACCTTGAACATATGCGCAAAGACCAGGAATACCATCGCGTGCGCTGACCACCGATGGAGATTGCGCAGGAATACACCGGAAGAGACAACGAACTGAAGGTCCTTCATGTCGTCGTATGCCTGCGGCGCCGAGGGGTGGTAGTACAGCATCAGCAGAATGCCGGTGATCACCAGGATGGCGAACGTTCCAGCGCTTAAGGCGCCGAGGTACCAGGTGACGTTGAAGGCCAGCACACGCTTCCGCGCTTTCACCGAGAACAGGTGAAGGAAGACGTTCTGTTGCACCACCATTGCCCGGTGCAATTTGCTGAACCCCGGCCCACTACGAAACACTGACCGCCATGCACGGCTGCCGCGCGCGGCTTTCAGCCGGTCGTCGATTGATTTCGGCATCGTCACACCCTGACCAGTGCCCGGTCGGTGATTATGTTGGAGCGATCAACCATCAGGTCGCCTTCATCGGAAACCCACATTTTGAGCCTGGGCAGCGGACGCGGCGCAGGCCCGGCGATCTTCGTGCCATCTCGGTTGAACTTGCTGCCGTGGCACGGGCAGGCAATAATTCCCAACTCCGGCTTCCATGCCGTAATGCAGCCGAGGTGCGTGCAGATCGCGGTGAGCGCATAAAAACCTTCGGCCGCGCGAACAATAAAGATACCGGCCTGCGGATCGAGTGTGACCGAGTCGGGTGCATACAAGTCCGCCTTGCCTGCGTTCACCACTGGTGACGGCTCGTAGAGCACATTGGGCGAAAGGAACTCATAGCCGAACGCCACCGTCCCGCATGCGGCCACGGCGACAGACCCCACGCCAAGTTTCACGAAGAACTGGCGCCGGTTCAGGCCATCTTCCTGCTCAGCCGGTTTCTTTGCATCTTCAGACATGCAGGTCATCTCCCTCGCCGGCCGCCTTCTTGCAGATACGTGGTCAGATCCATCGATTGAATCGAGATCAAGCCAGTTTTTTCAGCGGGAATGAGGCTGTAAGCTTCCATCGTGATTGTGTCCGCCGGACAGCGCAGCGCACATAGGCCGCATCGGATGCAACGGGTCTCGTCCTTCAGCATCACCGAACCGGTGATGACGCCGAGTTCGTCGGCCGCGATATCACTTAACTCAACGCCAAGAACTTGCGGTTGAGTGTTGATGGATTCCAACGCCTCGCGCGTGAACTCGAAACGGTCGAGCGAGACCAACTGGAAACAGCTCTCGGGACAAACATCAATGCAGCCACCACACAGTACGCATTCGGTGCCGTCCTGCTCGTTGCCTTCCTGAATGGTGTTGATATAGCAGCGCAGGCAGCGGCGAGCCTCGGCCATGGCCTCTTCGGCGGTATAGCCCACCTCTACTTCGGTGATACCGGTACGACGTTCGACTGGCAGCATCGGAATCGGCGGCCGATCGAGTTCCATGTAGTCCTCAAGCATTCGATGCCGGCTCAACACTTCAATCTCGATCAGTGGTTCGGGGTGCTTACGGCCGCGCAGGAACTCGTCGATTCCAACCGCGGCCCGCTTCCCGTCGGCGACACTGTCGATGATCAGTCGAGGACCGAAGGCGCAATCGCCTCCTGCGAATACGCCACGAGCAGTCGTCATCAGCGACTCGCGGTCGACCACGACCAATCCGCGAGGCGAAAGTTGCACCCCGTCGTCCGGTCGCAGGAAATCGAGCTTAGGCGCCTGCCCGATCGCCATGATGACCGTGTCGCACTCAATGACTTTCTCGCTGCCTTCACGAAACGTGGGAGCAAAGCGGCCATTCGCATCGAAAACACTAACCGTGTCGAGTGTCTGCAAACCAGCGACTTTGCCGTTTTCGCCGACGATGGCTCTGGGGCCGAAGCCGGCGTGAATCGTGACTCCTTCGGTTTCGGCTTCCTCGATTTCTTCGATCGCTGCCGGCATCTCCGCTCGCGTTTCAAGACACACAATATGGACTTCGCGCGCGCCCAGACGTAGCGCCGAAAGCGAAATGTCCACCATCTCATGCGTAGCAACAGCGGCGACATTCTCTTCCTTGGGAATGAACTCGTCCGTAGCGCCATGTTCGCGCAGCACCTCGCGTGCCGCCGAACGTGCCACATCCATCGCGACGTTCCCGCCGCCAACTACGACGACGCGCTTGCCGATGGTGAACTTGTAACCCAGGTTTACGTTGAGCAGGAAATCGATACCCTTGTGAACGCCGTCGAGGTCTACACCGGGGATGGTGAGGTCGCGGCTGCGATGCGCTCCAACGGCGACGAGCACCGCATGGAAACCCCGCTCCCGCAATCCCGTGATCGTAAAATCGCGTCCGGCAGCCTGGTTCAGCTTCAGTTCGATGTCGCCGGTTTCAAGAATCTCGCGCACCTGCGCCTCTACAACAGCGCGGGGCAGCCGATACTCCGGGATTCCGAGATATAGCATCCCTCCTGCAACTGGCGTCGCCTCGAAGATGGTGACCGAGTACCCCATCAGCGCGAGATCGTGCGCCGCGGACAAACCGACTGGTCCGGCGCCAACAACGGCAACTTTGAAAGGAAGCTTTTCCGTTGGTTGCGGTCGAGGCGCCCCGCCGGAACGCGATTCAGGTCCGTAGTTTTCGGTAAGGAAGCGCTTCAAGGCGCGGATGGCAATCGGCTTGTCGATGGTGCCGCGGCGGCAAGCGGTCTCGCACGGATGGGCGCAGACACGGCCACAGATGCTGGCCATGGGATTGGGATCGCGTGCGAAACGATAGGCCTCTTCAAACCGTCCTTCAGCAATGAGCGCAACATAACGACCGGCATTAGTGTGCGCGGGGCAAGCCATCATGCACGGAAAATTCGTGTTAAGCCAATCCTTGTCGACCTTCTTGTTGAGGAATCGCTTCTGTATCACCCGGCTGCTCTCCGATCTTCTGATGCGAACGGGAAGGGAGCAAAACACTCCCGTTCCCCTGCGCTACTTTGAAAGAGCAAAGTCTGCCTTGCCGGAACCTGACACCGTCACCGGTTTATTTTGCGTCTTCATTCCCTCATGCCAGGCGGTTGCCGTGTAGTTGCCATCGGGAGCGTTATCGATCTTGTAGTTCCCCGAAGCATCCGTCTCCGCGAAGTACGGCGAAGGACTCACAATGATGTAGCCCGACATTTCCGGATGCACGTTGCACAGCAGCGGCGCCACGCCGGGCTTATCAAACTTGAAGGAGCGCTTATCGCCTTTCGGCCACGTGCCGAGATTGTGACCAGCCTTCTTGTCGCCACTAATAGAGGGCCAGAAGACGTTGTGCTGCACGGTGTCGCTGTTAAGAAAATCGACAGTAGCTCCTTGCTGCACGACAAGAATGTGGGGCTGGAACTGCAATCCCTTCTGATCCATCAAAGGGTGCT
>JBEKQP010000366.1:0-3872 GCA_049519595.1 Candidatus Korobacteraceae bacterium
GATATGGTGTTGGATTTACAGGGGGCTATGAATGTATTTGATTCAGCAAAATGTGCGATTGATTTAATGCTAGAGGATGCGCAACACAAGCACCCTTCTCCACCGATTACGCCGGGGTTCTTCTAGGTCAACCTCTTGCCACGCCCTTGACGGGTCCGCTCTTTCTTAGTTAAGTTGACTAGTGGTTTCAACCTTGCCCGTCAGTTGGTCCCAGGTCAGCCGTTTGCCAAAGATCCGCCGCACAGCGATATCGAACCGCTCGCCGTCATTCAAACCCTTGCGATTATTGTAGCGGAAGGCTTGCTCATCCAAGTACCGAAAGAGGTGGTAGGGTTCCACGCTGACATAGGTCCCGTGGATACCGCGCTTCAGGAGCGACCAGAAGTTCTCTAGCCCGTTAGTGTGGACCTCACCCCGGACGTATTCAACCGCGTGGTCCACCACTTCATGCTGAAACTCGTCAAGCCCCTCATACGATTTCAGGGCATCGGTGAACACGGCGGACCCGGCCAAAACGTGCTCCCGAATCTCCGATTGCAGCGTCTTCTTTTTCGCGTTGTCGATGACCTTCACCCGAACCTTGCTACCGACCGTTTTGGGTCCGCGTTCCAGGATGCCCATCACCGCCGCTTTGTCCTTGCCACCCGTGCCTGTGATCTTGACGGCCCGTTTGTCCGCGTGCATGTTTCGCGCCTTCCCGCCGATGTACGTTTCGTCCGCTTCAACCTGCCCGGATAGCTTGTTCCCCGGTCCCATATTCAGCGAGAACCGAATGCGATGGTCCATGAACCATGCCGTCTTCTGGGTGATGTGCAGCGCCCGCGCCACTTCGCAACTGCTAACGCCGTTCTTGCAGTTGCAAACCAGCCATGTCGCTACCAGCCACTTGTCCAGGCCCAGCGGGGATTCCTCATAGATGGTCCCGGTTTTCAGGGAGAACTGCTGTTTCGGGTGCTTCGTGGGGCACCACCAGCGGTTTTGGTTCGCCAGGAAAGCGACATTCTTGCATCCGCAAGTGGGGCATTCGACGCCGTTGGGCCAGCGGCGCGCTACGAGATAGTCCCGGCAGTTGGTAGGATCGGAGAAGTACTCTATGGCGTCCTGAAGGCTGATTGGTTCTCGTTCCATGCTTTGATTGTAGCGCCTTCGGCCACTTTAGTCAAGTATATATTTGCCCAAGCTAGGGTAAATATATACTTGCCTAAAGTGATAAACTGGTAGCGGCGTGACAGGTCGGGGGATTCAGGCGAGCTTGCGGGCGCGCCGCCGCGCCCTGAGCCGCTTCTGCCGCGCCTCTTCCTTCAATAAGGCTTCCTTGGGCACACTGAGGCACGCCCGGATGCCACGGTCGAAGTTCTGGAACTGGTCCGGCCCCGCACACCTTGCGCTGAGGTCTGCTATCGTTTCCGCTTGCGTCTTCATGCTGGTTCCATCATACCGCCAAACGTTGCCCATGCTACAATTCTGCGAATATGGAAGATTTGGAAGACTTGAAAACGATCACAATGGACCGCGTGCTGTTCCGTTGGCTTGTGCTTCGCTGGCTCCGGTTGGAGATTGAGGATCGAGGACTTCGTGCAGTGCTTGCTCAAGCAATGAAACAAAACCCTGCGGGGGCCAAGGATTTTGCGGCTTTGCTTCAGATGGAGACAAACCGTCTGCCACCTGCTTGGATCGAGCTTGAATCCGAGTTGCAGGATGCATTGGCGATAAAAGACGACCCAGCTTCTCTGAGTGTATTAAGTCTTTTCGCGTCTCTTCTGGAGTCTCGCCGAGAATCTGGCGACCCTCCATTATCCTGAAGCGTAAAGCAAAACAAAGTTCCTCTTCCGCATTGGCTGCTGGTGGCCAGTAGTTCTCATCGGCCATCTTCGCTACTACCTCGGCAATCCGTTTCTTGATTTCTTCTCTTACTGGCATAAAGGTCCCGGTATTCTCCGTTTGGCTTTCGATTATGAATGGATATAGAATTGGGCTGACATGCAGATGATTTTCTGCCCCAACTGCGGGAATCGGTCAGGATTCAAGAGGGACTTGGGATGCGGCACGCTTTTCATGGTGCTAGTCACCTTCGGCCTGTGGCTACTGATGATTCCGTTTTATCCAGTGCGCTGCATAAACTGCGGATTAACGCGCGCATCCGCGCATTGGGAGAACGCCAGTCGGGGCGGCAAGATTTTCATTGTGTGCATGTGGGTATGCATTGTGCTTTTCGTTCTGCATACCATGCGCGACAGCACGCCACGGCCAACAGAGCCACCCACCCAAGAAGTCGCAACGCCTTCTGCCATCAATCCGCATGAAGCCCGGCTTGAGGAGTTGCGCAAGAAACGGGAAGGCATAGGGTGGAAAATAGCTTTGGAACGGGAAATGACGAAGAAACTCATTCTTGACGCTGCAAACCTGAGCGCTCAGCCGTTCCCAGATCCGGATGAGCGCCAATTCCTCATGGACAAAATGGATGAACAGCATAAACGCGCCGCGGAATTACTGGAACAGCTTAATCTCGTTAACGCTGAAATCGCAAAAGAAGAGGGACAGTTGCAGCCGGACAGCGAACCAAATCCACCACCGGAACCCAAAGCGCAGGTAGCCGAGCGGCCCTCCGATACACCCAAAGCCACCAACCCGCCTTCGACTACCGAAAGCAGCCCAGCGCCGCCCGTAGAGGCCGCTAGGCCAACATCGGGCGTGCTGTGCAACTGGCCAGTCGCAATTCCGCATAACGGAGAAGTGAAGTTCAGAAATCTTCCCAGCGACCGCCTGAAGTTCACATTCGATCACGATGCATGGCTGCCGCGCATTCAACGGGAGCCAGACGGCACGCAAACGCTGATAATGCAATCCATCAAACCGGGCGTCCAGACCATGTGTGATATCCGGTGGGAGGTCGTGCAGTAGAGAAGTGATACAATACTAAAGGCTAAGGGGCGACCGAAGCCGCCCCATTGAATGGGTTTTGATGGTCTCGCGGATTCGATGTTACCAGCATCGGAAACCGGCGCGTGACGGATGGCGTTTGTAGTGTGCCAGACATGAGGAGTTTAGCATGTCGAATGCCGCCTACGCAACTGCCACGCCTGAAACCACAGGGAATGCCGGGCTTTTTTCAGTAACGCCATTCGGCTTTCGGCGCTTCTGGATATATTTCGGTCTAGGTGAGCAAGTGAAAAAAGTATCTGGCTTAAACTCGCTTTATCAACTTGGGCATGTTCTTGGGCAATTCAAAAACATGCTGAATCAACCGCAAACAACGTTTGCCGATCTTGCTCCCGGCGTCGCTATGGTCTGGGCGCTCCTGAAAGGGATGGAGGATGATGTACCGGTTCCATTTGAATCCACCAGTCGCGTGGTGAGAGAGTTTATCCAGGCCTTGGATAAGTACAAAGCCGAATTGTCCCCCATGAGCCGCGTAACGCCTATAGCTGGCACTTTACATGTATACCGGATGAACGATTGCGCCACGCGCCTTGAGGCTATTATGGCTCAAGAGTTGGACGCGATGCCAATATGGTTTGTAACAAAGCGACGCGCATACTCCATAGATGCGCTGATAGACAACGCCGAAACGATATTCGACGCCACAATGATACCGCTTCTTTCATCGCACACGACACTCGACATTCGACAGTCTGGACGCGCCATAGCTTTTGAGGTTCCAACAGCAGCCGGTTTTCACGCCGTCCGCGCGACGGAAGCTGTTGCACGCGGGTATCACGAGATCATTATCGGCACCAGGCCCAATGAAGATACGCCGTTAGGCCCGCTCGTGAATGCGCTTCGCAATAAACGCGACGAACTGCTGGCTTGCAGGGCGATAGATAAAGAAGACCTACTTAACATCGTGATTGACATGCTGAGCCGCATCAATA
>JBEKQP010000367.1:0-3865 GCA_049519595.1 Candidatus Korobacteraceae bacterium
CGCGGTCACGACAAGATTTCCACTCTCGCTCTGCGGAGTAATTCCATGCTTCACCGCGTTTTCCACCAGGGACTGGACCGACATGGGTGGAACCATGGTCTCCCTGAGCGTATCCGGCACTTCAATCCGGGCTTGCAGCTTGTCGCCGAGGCGCGCACGCTCGATGTCCAGGTAGCTTTCCACCATCGCGATCTCCTAATGCAAATGGATCAGCGAATTTGCGCTGGTGTCCAGGGAGGCCCGCAGCAAAGTCGCCAATCGGCCCACAATCTGGTCGACACGGCCAGGATTGAGGGCTATGAGCGCGCTGATGGAATTCAACGTGTTGAACAGGAAATGAGGATGAGTCCACGATTCGAGCGACCGTACGCGCGCCTCTTCCGCAAGTTTTCGCGATCATTCTTCGACGATTTGCTTCCCGTTCAGTTCCCGCTCCATCGTCTGCATGCGGGCAAGCAGGGACGCGGGCGCGATGGCGCCGAGACAGAAGACCAGCGCCAGCAGCACTTAGAAACGCAGCGTGTGAAAGTAGTCGAGCCAGAAATGGTGTGATGCAGAGAAGCCGGCCGCAGCCAACAGCGATTGCGCCAGCAGGCAGCCCCCAAGGATGAACACCAGGATGCCCGGGATCTGAACCTTCCACGGCGGGACCTTGCGAACAGCGGCTTTTTCAATCAACCGACCCAGGATCAAGAGCGCAACATTGCAGGTCAGGCTTGCGTAGACAATTGTGAATGCCAGGCTTAGCAGCAGGTCGCGGGTGGTCCGAGCAGGACTACCACAAACACGATCAGATCCACCAGCGCCCCGCCGACATCGGTCCACAAGAAAGCGAACAACCATTTGTGCTTGAATGGGGCCGCGTTCGTCGAAATGCGCCGCCTCAATTCTTCGCGCTCTGCGATTCCAGCGTGCCGATGCGGAAGACACTGAGAAGCTGCGGCGTGTCCTGGCCGGGCAGTTTCATTTCGCCGGAGACCTCTTCATAGATCGTGGCGTACTCGATTTGCCCGGTTGCCAGCGAAACCCAGATCTCTCCCCAGAAATCGCTGCGTCCCTGAATAGTCGCGCCGCCGTTCGCAATCTCAACAGGATTGAGAAATGCCCGGTAATCGATGAGCGCAGTCTTGGCCGTTTCTTTCGGAGCGGCCGACCCATCCCAGCACCGTATCGCGGCTATGGAACGTCCCCACGCCCGGCATGTTTACATTCTGGTCAGCCAGGATGTGGAGCGGGACATTCAGCTTGAGCAGATCGAAGTGGTTCTGGCCGAACGCTTCCATCACGCTCGTGTCCCAAATCAGGCTACGCTCCAGGATCGCTGTCGGTGGGAAGGATTTGAAGGAATCCGGTTTCAGCGTGTCAGTGGACGCCGCCGGATAGCGGAGTCCCTCGATGAAGTCGCATATCCGGGCCGCAGAGAATGGAGCCGTGGCGCCGCCCGCATCGGCCACGCCAACGTTCCTCCGCTCGACCTCTCCATTGGCTAGCCCGCGCGTATAGTCTCTGGTTACGCGCTGGCGATGAACTACCTCGCCGGTGCGGTTGGCACTGTCGTAGCCCACGGTGAACCGGTAAGTACGAGAACTCGCGTCTTTCACAACCGTGCCGTACGGCAGGTCCCAGGTCTGCACTGTAGAGGGTGGCACAGGTTTGGATTGGGCAGACAGCGGTTGGACGGTGAGGCCGGATGCGGCCCACATCAGGGCGGAAAGCCGGAACACCCTGTTAAGCATGATTGGGATACTTCTCAGCGCACAGTGTCCCATCCCCAGGCGAGCCATGCCCCCTCTTAACGACGAAGGGAAATAATTCCCGATCGGGCGCCGTCACGGACAGACGAAATGTGGTCTCTCTCTCCGCGCCACGCCGGGACGATTCTAATAGGGCGGGCGAAGATTCGGAGGCTGATGGAGATTCTTCCTAGTTGGTGCCAAATTTATGGCGGAGAGAGTGGGATTCTCATCCGCTCCATATCGCAAGTCGCGTGAATCCAATCATTTATGAAATAATTCCTTTATTTTCTTTCTTTTAAGCGAAGTCTCTATAGTCTCGTAAGTCTCGCTCGTGCCTTCCAGTGCTTCCAAGAAATAGACACCAAATAGACACCAAACCGCTCACGGCGGATTCTTATGGGGGAGTGTATTGCTCTAGGCGGATTCCTACGCTGCGAGCGCGCTCAAGCAGTGCGCGCATCAGTTTCTCAAACCCTTTTTCTTCATAGAGGTTGACCCACTGCCATTGCCGGAGCCTATCTGGGACATCGCACTCTTCCAGCTTTAAGGGAATTACGAAGATCGTTCCTTCGGGCTGTTGATCAGCAACATCAAGCGCTATTCTTATCTCCCTGTTAACAAAGCCAGTTTTACTCGCGGACCGCTTCGAAAGGCAGACTAGGACAATATGGGTCGAACGCACGGCCTTCTCGATTTCATAGCGCCATGCCTGGCCTGCCAGTATGTCCTCCGCATCAAGCCACGGGTCAATCGAAGCCCGCTTCAGGCGCTCGTAAAGTTCACGCACGGCAGGTTTGTCGTCCGAGGCGTGACACATGAAGACGCGTAGGCTCGGACTTATTCGAAGCTCTTCCATGGGTCCAATTTTGCTTGCAGGTACACTAGCATTCCCATCTTCGTCGGGCTGACCGCCTTTCGTCGACGCAACCGGAGTTTCCGTCCGACGCCGACTCGTTGTCGATTGCGCGACACGGTAAGTCTTGCCGCCCCCCGCATCAATAGGGTCATCCTGAAATAGAATTTCAGTCAGGTCACGGTACCACTTTTTAACCTCTGGCATGGAGCCCTTGAATGCTTCAAGAGCCTCCATCATTTTTGCGGCCGTGTATGAGTCCGTAGTCAAATGATTCATGATGCTTACGTCTCTATTCGGGGAATTGCGCAGCTGCCTTTCGATATATCGGGTAATGGCAAGAGTCCAAATGGGCCCCAACTTGTGCGGGCCACCCGCAACAACCCATGTGGATGCTTGCCGAAGATGTGACCACTGCATCACTATCGCCCGACGATTGAGTGCGTCGAGTTTTTTGAGGAGGTTCGCAAAATCCCCAATCTTCGGCAGCTTTTCAGGGTTTAGATTCTGCGGCAGAGGCAAGCACGGAAATAATCGATTGGCAATGTCACCAAAATACCCCAAGTTGTGCTGGGCCGCGAAAGAGATTGCGGTGATCAGCTCCAAAGCCACCCTGCTGAGATAGGGCGCCGAGGGATCAGGCCTCTTGGGCAAATCGAGATCGCCGAGCGTACCGTTCTGGATCATCCGCATTAAGTCTTCCTGCGAAATACCGTGGACACTGAGATAAGATTCGAGGAACCCCATGATGCGGTGCCCACCGCTGAACTGCAGCGATCCTATCCCGCAAATTGCACGAACGGCCCGATTCGGGGTGCTCCAGCTCCCATCCTGCTTAAATGCGGAATGCTCTCGCATTATTGCGTGAGCCTGGTCAATCGATTCTGCGTAGATCGGGTGCCAAATCTGACTGAAACTCGCTCCTGTTCGGCACGCTGATGCCAATATTCTTGCTGCGTCATCTGCGTCAAGCGGCCGTCGGAAGTCTGGCCCATCTACTTGCCAGGTGTCTGTCCAAATCCGCCCACTCAGTGCATCGACGCGGATATCGGACCAGAGAACTCCTCTTCTCTTTATCATCCTTGCGACTTGGACGACCGTTCGACCGCCTCCCACAAGAAACCGAGTCCTATCGCTTGGGATCTGGCTAAGCCTTATCCCGGTATGATTGGCAAGTGCCATATGCAGGGCGTCCGCTTTTGGATCTTCCTGCGGTCTCCCTTTCGAATCAACCCAAACGGGAATGTCAACTACGATGGGCGCTTCCAGGCCGAAA
>JBEKQP010000368.1:0-3862 GCA_049519595.1 Candidatus Korobacteraceae bacterium
TGCTCGCCGCCGGCGTAGCGCACGTCGACTTGGTCGCAGGAGGCGGAGGAGGCGGCGGCAAATTGGTCGACGTCTGACCCGAAAGTCCGCCCCATCTGGTAATCGCAACCGCCAGAAGAAGCGAGCAGGCGCATCCAAAGACTCGATTGCTGCCCGACCGGAAAATCAATTTCAATGCTGGCATGACGGCTCCTCTGCAGAAACTTCCTTAAGGTAATTCGCGCTTAGCGTGCCCTTTTTCTGCGCGATGGGTAACAGCGTCGGACAAAACTGAACAAGGAACCCGGGTTCAATTTCAAAGAAGTGATGGCCGGGCAAAGTGTACAGCGCCACGCCAAACTAGCCCAACTTTCGCAGTTGGGGCAGTAGTCGAAGGGTAAGTAGTTTATTTTCAGCAAAGCGATCTCCAAGGTCTACACTACATTTTGAGCTGCATCGGTTGATCGGCGACGGCCGGCTTGATTCGGGGCGGAGGTTGCGACGGCAACGCCAGATGGAGTTGGTGAAGCAGGAGCATCTGTTCCGCTTCGGGCTGCGTATAGCGCGGCATGATCAGCCAGCGTCCGTCGGTGGTGGGCAGGCAGACATCGAGCATTTGAATCGTGGCCAGTTTTTCCAGCACGGCACGCGGGGTCAGCCCGGGGGCGCAGGGAGCCAGCCGCTGCCGGAGGGTGACCGACAAGGCGTAGGAAAGGAAAGCTACGAAGATGTGAGCCTCGACGCGCTTCTCCACTTGGTGATAAATCGGACGCAGCCCTAGTTCGCTCTTTAAGGTTTTGAAGGCGGCTTCGATCTGGGCCAGGAGAATGTACATTTCCCAGAGCACTTCCGGATTCTCTCCCAGCAGGTTGGAGCGCAGCAGATAGTGGCCGTCGCGCAACTCCGCCTTGCGCAACTTCTCTTTGTCCAAGCGAAAAGAAAACGTCTGACGGGTAACTTCCTCTCCCTCTGGGGGCAAGCCGATCGGCACGAAGCCGAAGGCGCGTCCCGCTTCCTTTTTCGCTGCGCCGATCCGCAACAGCAGTTGATCGCGTGCCGGAGCACTGCGGCGCAGCTTGCGCAAGGTCTTGAGCAAGCGCACTAACTTGCGCCGCCGCATGGCGCGTTCCTTGGCGTGCCTCCCCTCGCTCTTGGCCAGCACATACAGTTCGCCGTCCTCCGCGAACAACTTCACCTCCACCGACGCGCGCACTTTCTGCCAAGGCAATTCCAGCCAGCGCTTGGCATACTGCTGAATCTTGCCGCGCGGCGTCCCCACCAGGTAGAAAACTTCCCGCCCCGCAGTGCGCATTTCTGCCAACACCTCTTCCGTGGGAATCCCCCGGTCCATCACCCACACCCGCCGCGCCCGTCCGTACTGCGCTTCGATCTTGTCCAGAAATCCCCGCAGCGTGGTGCGGTCCGAGGTGTTGCCCGCCAGCACTTCGTAGGCCAGTGGAAAGCCCTCCGGGGTCACCACCAGCGCGATCACCACTTGCCGGCAGTCGCAGCGGTGATCCCGGCTGTAGCCATGCTTCGCCTTGGGAATCTCCTCGCCTTCGCCTTCGATGTAGGTGCTCGTCAGATCGTACAGCAGCACGTCGAAGCGCGCCTGAAACAGCTCTTGCCAGCGTTGCCGCAGATGATTGAATAAAGCGGTCTGGTGCTCCCCGAGGCGGTCCAGGCAGCGATACAAGCGATCTTTCTCCGCCACCGCAAAGCCCGTGCCCAACAGATCTCCCATCGCGCTCTGGTCAAACCCCTGCCGATGTAATCGGAACTCGCTGCCCGGCGCCACCAACCGGCTCACCACCAGCAACTCCAGCACCTTCGCCCACGGCACTTCCTCCCGCCCCGTACCCAAACGCTCTTCCCAAAACGCGCTCAACCCCAACTGCCGCCACAGTTCGCACCCCAGCCAGTAGTTGCCAAACGCCCGCGGCCGCCGCAGTTCCATTTCTTTCAACTTCACCTGCACGCCGTCCAGCGCATCGGCAGGCAGCGCCCGGTCCTCGGGAAACAAACTCAGACTCGCGGCCCGTTGCTCGGCTTCATCAAACACCTCCAGCGTCTTGCGCCACGCCGCCTGCTGACTGTCATTGATCTCGCCCAGATACAGAACCCGCCGCTGCACCACGCGCCCTGAACGCAGACGCCGACTCTCCTCCACGCTCCAATAGCGGTGCTCCTTGCCGTCTTTCTTGCGCTTGTTCGCACGCAGGTACATGGCTGCGGGCATTGTGCCAAGCTTCGCCCGCCATGAAAAGGGGGTAGGTCTACACTACAAGCCTTCCCGAAACACTCCGCTTGAAGATGCAAGAGTTATCTCGCTGCCCCCACCAGATCTCGCCCAAAAAAGCTCCGAGCTGCGAAAGTCGGGCTAGCGACAATTTGCCGCCCACCAAGTCGAGCAGTTTGCACCCCCATTTCAGATTTTCCACGGAGGCCACCGACACGTGGCCTCGATGGATGCGCCCTATCCACTAAATGCCATCGTAAAGACCCCAAGCATGGTCCCCGGCGTTGAAAATGTGAAGCTCAGGATCTTCAACGGTCACCCGGCTATAGGGAGCCACGGAGTGGGTGAGCCACACGTTTCCGCCGATCACGCTGTGATGGCCAATATGCGTATTGCCGCCCAAAATTGTGGCGTTCGGATACACGGTGACATGGTCCTCGATGGTAGGGTGTCGCTTATTTCCCTGCCCCCGGCGCAGTTGGCCATTCTCGTCCTTGCTCAGCGGATTAAATGCGCCTAGCGTCACGCCGTGGTAAAGCGTCACCTTGTTTCCGATGATGGAGGTCTCGCCAATCACCACGCCCGTACCGTGATCGATGAAAAACGATTCGCCAATGGAAGCTCCGGGGTGGATGTCGATGCCCGTATGGCTGTGGGCAATCTCCGTCATCATGCGGGGGATGAAGGGTACATCAAGAAGGTAGAGGCGATGCGCGAGCCGCTGCACGGTGACAGGTTCGATGAAGGGGTAAGCCAGCAGGATTTCCTCAACGCTCGACGCGGATGGGTCGTTGTGGTAGGCCGCGTCGATATCCGTCGAAAGGAGGCGGGCGAGTTCCGGCAACTGCATGAACAAGCTCTTGTGGGCGTCCTCGGCATAATGCTCGAGGTCCGAAGGAATTAGCTTACCGCTGCGCCGGCACTCAAACCGCACCGCGCTGCAGATCTGTTGTGCGAGCAGGGTTTGGATCTCGATCAAGTGATGACAAGCGAGCGCGCCCGGCACCTCGCGTTCGCCGGACAGGTAATAGATGGGAAAAAGAATTTCCAGATATCGGCGGCAGAGAGTCGCCACCGCCTCACGGGTAGGCAAATTGAATTCGCTGCTCTCGTCTCCCGCCAGTTGCGCATCCAGATCCGCGCGAAACTCCTGGGCGAGGCATTTCATGTCTTCGGCGCTCATTTTGGAACCTCCCGGGTGTCATGTGCCGGTAAAAACCAGATGCTTACGTGATACCTGTTCGAAGTTCCAAGTACCGGTGCAATCCCATCACCCGATACCCGGATCTCCTCCGAACCCTGATACATGATACCTCTACTGCTTGCTGACACCTGACACCCGGAACCTGACACGTCTTATCCAATCCCCTCGAACAAAACGGTCGAAATGTACCGCTCGCCGGAATCGGGCAAAACCACAACAATTGTCTTGCCGGCAAATTCCGGTTGCTTCGCCAGGCGGATGGCTGCGGCTGTCGCAGCGCCGCACGAGATACCGCTCAAAATTCCTTCCTCGCGCGTCAGGCGACGAGCGAATTCAACGGCCTCATCGTTCGACACTTGCTCGACGCGATCGACCAACGACAAGTCGAGGGTTTTCGGAATGATGCCGGCGCCAATGCCCTGAATTTTATGCGGCGAAGG
>JBEKQP010000369.1:0-3848 GCA_049519595.1 Candidatus Korobacteraceae bacterium
ACTTCATTCAGTGCCGTTTGGATCTTCTCCAACTCGATCTGGGCCGTCTCGTTCCACTGCGCAATATGCTCTGGCGCCTCTTTCATGCGGCGGAACACCCACCTGATTGCAGTGCGCCCGCGTGGCGATAGCATCAAGGCCCCGATACCCCCAACCCCCAGTACGGTCAATGGAACTGCCCACCTGCGCATGAGATGTCCTCCTCGCGCTTTATCTATCATGATTGGACGCAATCGCAAAAAGGAAAGTTTCTCGATTCGTTCCTTTTCTTCGTCCCTGTTTACCTTTTTGACACGAAAACAAATGCGAGCCCCGAAGTCCGGGCACGCCGTTTTGCTAGCTTCCAACCTGAATGGCCAGCTAGACCAGCGTCCCCACAACCCCTCGCGAATCGGGTGCGTATTTCTTTGCCCACGCCCGCCATCCCCTCAAGGCCACCAGCAAGCTCAGCCCCAGCAGAAACGCCGCTGCGCCGCTGTTTTCCAGGCCATATGCCCCGCCGGTGAGCCACTGAGGGCCACGAATCGATCCATGTACGAGCACGCTGAAATCGCTCAAGCCGCTCACGGGCAGTCCAAAGACAAAGCCGAGAGCAAAATTCCACCCGAAGTGGATGCCGAACGGAAGCCACAGCGTCCGAGTCCGAAGGTACACTATTGCCAGCAGCACTCCGATGGCTATGGTGTTGAAAAACGCCCAACTCAGAACGCCGCTTGCATTGGGATTGCCCAGGTGTGCCGCCGCGAACAACGCCGACGCGACCGTGACCGCCCAGACTGGCCCCACGGCTTCAACCAGGCGCTGAAATGGATAGCCCCGGAACATGACTTCTTCCAGCAGCGCACCAGCGAACAGCAGCGATAGTACCTCCGCGCCGAGCTTTAGCGTATGCGCCGTAATGGTGACTCGCGTCTGATAGTGGCCGAAGGTGGCTACCAACGCCACGCAAATGGCAATCAGCAGCATCCCGAAGGCTAAGCCAGCCAGAAACTGACGGCGGGCGAGGCGGTTGAGCGGCAGACCTTGCCCCGCCAGGCGATTGCCTTCCCGGTGATCCAGCAAGCTAAGCAGCAGCGCGTAGATTCCGATCAGCAGAGCGGCCCCAACCACTCGGTAGGCAAGATCGGCAAAGAGCAGGTGGTTGCCGAAAACACCAAACGCGCTGGTCGCGGCCGCCCAATTCACCAACCAGGTAACGGCAGCCGCAATCAGGAAGCGGAAAATTGCATGAATCGGCGGAACACCGTTCAACTCGGGCTCTGTATTCTCCTGGTGCGGTTGCGATGCAAGATCCATATCATCCATCTGCCCGATCACCCCCGTGAGCAGAGCTCGGCGAAGACACCGCCATTGCGGTTTCGGTGCATACATCGAGCCCCTTGGCCGCCACTCGAAAGGAAAGGATTTTCCCACCGGCTTTCGCCAGCGCTCGCGAGACACGCTCCCGCGCTCCTGCTTCGACAAGAAAAAACACGCAGCCTCCGCCGCCGGCTCCGCAGACTTTGGCAGCGCGACCGCCGTTGCGTCCGGCGATCCGGATCAGCCGATCAATGAATGGAGTCGAGATCCCTGGAGCGTTTGTCTTTCGTAATCTCCACTCCTCGCGGAGCAGCCGTTCGACGTCTTCCCAAGCCTCTGCCCGCAAAGCCGCGGTCATGCCCTGCGCGATTTCGACAATCTTCTGGAAGTTGCGCTGCACCCGCCGGTTGCCGTCGATATGCGCCTTGAAAACCTCCCAGTTATTGATCCCTGACTGGCGCGGCACGCCGGTGTAAACCAGCACGGCGCGCGTCTCCAACTGGGCGGGCGAAAGCGCGATTGCCTCGCGATGGAGCCCATCCGGATCGAGATGAATCGCGCTCACCCCGCCGTATAGAGCCGGATAATAATCCTGGCAGCCGGTGGGAACCCCTATGAGTTGCGCTTCCACGTTTTGTGCAATTTCACGTATCTGTTCGAGCGTGAACGCACGGCCTGTGTATCGGGCCAACGCTGCCGTGGTGGCAATCATCAGCGCCGAAGAACCTGAGATACCGGCGCCTGCGGGTGCGTCCGACTGGGTCTCAAGCGAAAGCCCGCGCGGCTGACGCCGGCCCTGTCGATTTCTGCTCTGCTGATGTTCGCCTGCGAAAAAAAAGCGCACCAGATGAGCGGCCAGCGCGTGCCTGGAACGCCGAAGCGCAGCGTCGTCCAGCGCCTCGAAGCCGGGGAAGCGATCTTCCAGCCCGGTATCGATGGACGAGAGATGAATTTCCGGCGAACCCGAGGGCACGATGCGGCAACGGGTCTGAATGTCGACCGCAACATTGACGGTAACGGCGCCGGGATGGAAAAGGTAAAGCGGCCAGATATCGACCGTGCCTCCAGCAAGGTCTACGCGGCAGGGTGCCGTGGCAGTGATGACCGCGTCTTGCGCTTTCGACGAAGCAGCCCGCTTCATAGCACTGTTGTACCACGAGACGAAAGCAGTCGGCGTCTGTGCTTGCGCCTGACGGTGGCCCAAAGTGCCGTCGTCAGCAAATGAGAGCCCGTCAGGCTCGATAGGACAACTGTGTACTAGCCGTGCTCTGAGCCGAAAGTGGCGTTATTTTTGGCGACGGAGCTGGCCAAATTCAGACTAAAATTCGAACTGGGTGAGGACGAGAGGTGTGATGGCTGACTGCGAAAAACTTCAGACGTGTCCTTTTTTCACCGACAAGATGGCTAACATGCCCAACACTGCCACCCTGGCGAAGCAAATTTATTGTAAGGGCGACAAGATGCAGTGTGCCAGGTACCTGGTCAATCAGGCGGGGATTACGGTTCCTCCCGACCTATTCCCTCATGATCGCGCTCGGGCTCATCAGATTATTGGGAAGTCAGTTTAGGCGACTACGGTTGTTGACGATTCGAGGGTGCCCCATATTTGCCTCTGATGGCAAATGTGGGATGGTCTGTGTCGAGCTTTCTTGCCTAACCTTTCGATTGAATTCATGAGCCGTCGGTCCTACCGCTTCTCGACCCCCTGTGACTCGCGTGGCTGCAACTTCCGGATCAGGTCGCGGGCGATCTGAGCGCCGTGGAAGCGTCCATTCTCAATGAAGATCTCGTTGGTTCTCCTGCCGGCGATGATGACGCCCGCCAGGTAGATTCCGGGTACATTGCTCTCCAGGGTTTCGGTGTCCACCACCGGGCAGTCGTCTTCGGTGCTGCGAATTCCCAGTGCCTTCATGAATTCGAAGTCGGGGTGATAGCCCGTCAAGGCGAGCACAAAGTCGTTTGGCAGGCGCTGCTCGCCCTCCGGCGTGGCAATCACCACAGAGTCCGCCGTGATCTCCTTTACCGTGGAGTTAAAATATGCCTTGATCTCGCCATTTTTGATCCGGTTTTCGATGTCCGGCTTGATCCAGTACTTGACGTGGGCATGCATCGCGGGTCCGCGGTGCACCAGGGTGACGCGTCCGCCATGACGCCAGACCTCCAGCGCGGCAATCGCGGACGAGTTCTTGGCGCCAACCACCACCACATCGGAGTTGTAGTAAGGGTGCGGCTCGCGATAGTAGTGCGCCACCTTCGGCAGGTCTTCTCCGGGAACATTGAGGTAGTTTGGCCGGTCGTAGTAGCCGGTGGCCAAAACCAGTTTGCAGGCGCGATACGTGCGCTCGCGTCCCAGGAAGTCGGTGGTACGCAGCTCGAAATTGCGGTCACTCCCCTCGACGCTCAGCACCGTCTCGTATTGACGCACGACGAGTTCGTAGAAGTCCGCGACTTTGCGGTAGTATTCCAGCGCCTCCAGCCGGGTCGGCTTCTGATTGGCGCTGGGAAACGGGACGTCGCCAATCTCCAGCAGCTCCGGAGTGGTGAAGAAC
>JBEKQP010000370.1:0-3830 GCA_049519595.1 Candidatus Korobacteraceae bacterium
AGGGCCCGCGCTGCCTCGGCAGGAGTCATCACCGGTGACCGGTCGTCCGTTGTGTGATCGACCAGAGTCGCGTTATTGCCCGACGAACGATGGAATTCAAGAATGCCCGTCGTGCGCGGCTCATCGCTTTCAGTGATCGCGGCGGATTGATAGAAAGGTTGGGTATCGTGAAAGAGGTCGAAGTGCGATTCCCACTTCGTCCAATAGGCATCCAGAACGGCAGCGGGAAAGCAGCCCTGGCGCCACAGCCGGCCCCAGGTCTCGGTATCCGGAGGGCCAAGGTTGCGATGGAGGATCGCCAGCAGAAGACGGTGGAGCGAGGCAATCACCAGGGGCGACTCGTCGGTTATCTCGGCGATCTCTCGGGATGAAGCCAGGGCTTCAGCCAGCCCTACCGAGCGGATCTGTCCATCCAAGGCCACACAACATATCCAAGGCTCACGAATCAGATTGAAAGTCAGCACGATGGGTTTTCCTCCACTTTCAAACCCGTCTTGGGACACAGCCTCAGTCGCCACCGGCCGGCTGGGCGGTAACCATTAGCGTCGAAGTCCACTGGGTGGCAGTTGCGCAGCAGGGTGGCTTTCTGCCAGGTGACAGGAACGGGAATGGCTTCTACCCATTCCACTACCCGTCGGTCGCTAATCGAACACGACCGCCGTAGAATCGCGGCGGTGCCCTCCATGTCGGGCTTCTGAACGAACGATATTGAGCGGGTACAGGCGCTGTCGAGAAATAGATCGTCGCCGCGACGGAACAGGCAAACCGCCGTAACAGAGCGCTCGGTGAGACGGGTGAGGGCGCGGAAGAATAGATGCAGGTCCTCGTCGTCATCCCGTCCCATTGCGGTCAGTGCGTCAAGTCGGGCCCGACTGTCAGGACTTGGCAGATAGCGTGTTTCCGCCTCTTTGGTGTCCTTTTCGCGGGAGACCTGCAGCTTCTTGGCTGATTCTTCCCAAAGCGCCCGCAACGCAGGCTCCGCAGGCCGGCCCCCTGGTTCCGCGTAAACCGATTCAATGCCGGAGCGAATTTCGTCGGGGATTCTCAATTCGGAGCGGTTGCGCAGGGCGATCCAAGTGCGCAACAGCGTGTGCTCCTCATAGACCTTTCTGTGGGCCTTCGGGAAGTCGGGCACACCATCAGAGTTCAACGGAGTTTCGATGAGGCCCAGGGTCGGCAAGTCACCCGTCGGCCGCCGGCCTCGCTCATGCCGGTGAAGGCGGCCGGCTCTTTGGAACAGGAGGTCAATTGGTGGCAACTCGGACACCATAATGTCGAAATCGATATCGAGGCTTTGCTCTATGGTCTGCGTTGCGACCAAGACGGCTTTGGCGGGTCGGCGGGCCTCACCGGGTTTGCCGAAACGCACCAGTGTCCGCTGCTCCGTCGCTTCCCGTTCTTCAAACGGAAAGCGGCTGTGGAGCAGATCTACGAGCGGCCCCCCATCGTCGGCATCTCCGGGCATGGCTTGTGAGCACGCTTCGTAAACTTCCTGCGCGCGCCCGACGGTGTTACACACGACAGCGGCGCATCCGCCGGAATCAATGCGCTCGCGGATCCAAACGGCCAGGGCACCGGGCATCGATGGCGCAGGTTCAATGCGAATCCGTTTCTCCGGAGCTGCGGCGGCGAAGGCGAGCGTGCGCGTTTCACCGCCGCTCACAACGGTCAGACAGGGGTAAGCCTGAGTTGCGGACCAGATCTCGCAATCGGGAGCAAAAGCCCGGACCAGTGCTACCCGACGCGAGCCAGGCAAAGTCGCAGAGAGCATGACCACTGATGTGCCGATGGAACGTAGCCATGCCAGCAAGCGTTCGAGCAGAGCGGACATGTACGTGTCGTAGGCGTGGACCTCATCGATCACGACAACCTTGCCCGCAAGTCCCAACAGCCGCACAAAAACATGCTTCGATTGCAGGGCAGCCATTAGCGCTTGGTCAACGGTACCCACCCCGTAAGGAGCCAAGAGGCCACGTTTTCGGTATGTGAACCACTCGCCCGCCAGCACTTGAGCCGAAGCGGGGCCGTCCGGTTCCACTGAGGATGGCAGGAAGCCATCCTGTCCTCTCCTCTTGAGGTCATCAAATTCCGCGGAAAGAGAGGCGTGGCCATGGAGGAGGAGGAGATGGGCAATCCCGTCGGACGCTCCTTGCGAGAGAGCTTTCACGACACGACTGAACATCTGATTGGAGGTAGCCTGCGTGGGTAACCCGATGAAACTCCCGCGCAATTCATAGTGCTGTTTCTGCTGCTCAGCGAGAAAAAGCGCTGCCTCGGTTTTGCCCTCTCCCATCGGTGCTTCCACGATGACCAGGGAAGGCGAGTCCAGTCCGGCCGAAACGCGGATGCACTCGGTTTGAACTGGACGAGGGTGCGAGATGCCAAAGAACTGCTGGAAGTTGAGCGGCTCAGGCAGCCGCAACTTGACTAGCCAACGCAGTTGGGCCAACGCCGCCGTAGCTTTGCGTGCCGATTCAGAGAGTAAGCTGTCGAAAGCCTGATGTGGTTCAACTGGTTCGGTTCGGTAGGGGAAATGTTCTTCCGAAGAAGCAATCCAATCAGAAACAGTAGTTAGCCCTGCCAGCAAGGTGAGGCCGGGGAGTTGGCGCTTTCCAGGTAACCCGGACAGTTTCAATTGCAGGGCCAGCCAGTCGAAGAGCCACGCGCGCGATTCCTTCCACATACCTTCGCCAACGGCTTGAGGCGACGAAGATTGTAGGATGATGGCGCTGTCGAAAACGCCGTGATGTCCGCCAACTAATTTCGCGAGTTCATTGGCAACCTTGCGGTCAATTCCGCGGTCCACAAGCATGGGACCAAGCGCGATTGCAGTTGCGCGGCCATGCGGAACGGGTTCAACGTTGGCCGGGAATCGATAGCCAAGTTGCTGCAGCTTGGATATTGCGGGAGCCCACTTCCGCTGGAAAGTCGGACTCGCCTTACCCAGATCGTGTACGCCGGCCAGAAACAGCGACCACCGTCTGGCATGATCAACAGGCAGCCCTAGTGCGTCCGCAATCACGTCGCGTGTGCCAGGCGCCAGGATCTCATCCCATAGAACTGAGGCAACGGCGCTAGTTTCGATCATGTGGCAGAGGAGAGGGTGCCATTGACCGGTCTTCGAGTCCGTCTTCGCCCAGATCTGGGTGACTGATGCTTTAAACTCGGGTTGTTGGCCGTGGTTCATGAAGCTGTTTATGTCCCTTGCACCACCCATCGGCGGTCCTACTGCGTGCATGATAAGTCCCGTTTGTCCGCACCGATCCGGCAGAATTATCAGTCTTAAACCGGCTCTCGCCCCGACCCGGAACGGGGTGGCTGAAAAACGGAACCTGGGGGAATGGTTCAGCGATCTCCCCCGTCGGCCCCATGATGCTCGCCCCTTCCCACGTCCAAGCAGTGAGGCGGGTTTGTTGGGTCGGTGCGGTTTCATCACAGCGGTGATATTTGTCCGGCGTCACCATTCGGTATCAGCTAGTCGCGGAGGCCAACTCCTTCTCCAGTTCCTTGCGATGCCGCTCGATCATCTCGACCAGGAGCGCCGAGACGGACGCTCTTCCGCCTTTGGTCCTGGCTCGCTCGAAAGCAACTCGGTTCAACAGCACCCAAAGCTCTTCGGGCAAATGGAGTCCAGTGGTTTTGTAAGGGCGCTGCTTGGATTCGGATCGCGATATCCGCTTTGCCATCAGCACCAGTGTACCTCTTGCCAATTGCGGATTGATGAGAGCGTGGCGCGAGATGGCGATTATTCAACGCCCACCCTTCCAAAACCTGATGGTTTCGGAAGACGCCGATAGGCACGGCGAAGTCCTTTTGAATCGCCGTATTCG
>JBEKQP010000371.1:0-3824 GCA_049519595.1 Candidatus Korobacteraceae bacterium
ACGTAGCCGGCAACATCATGGAAGTGGTGGAGCGCGAGCATATCGACATGGTCGTGATCTCCACCCATGGCATCTCCGGCTGGCATCCGCTGGTCTTCGGATCGATTGCCGAAAAGGTCGTCAAGCTCGTGCAATGTCCGCTCCTGCTTCTTCGCTCCGCCAAGCCCGGGGCAGAGACTGCGTCAGGGCGCTTCACGAAATGGTGGTAGCGAAAACAGCGGCGCAGGGGTCCAAATGTGAGCACAAGCAGTGCTGTGTCGGCCGCATCATCCAGTCAAGCCGTAAAGCCCGCTGAGGACATCGCCTCAAAAGGCCTCACGAGCGATGAGGCGCGCGCCCGTCTTGAAAAAGACGGCCCCAATGCAATGCCGGATACTTCGGCTCATCCACTTCGCAATGCATTGGCCAAGTTCTGGGCGCCGGTCCCATGGTTGCTTGAGGTTTCCATTGTCCTTGAGATCGTGTTGCATAGGGGTTACGAAGCTGCGGTCATTGCGGCTCTGCTGGTGTTCAACGCTGCGCTCGCCTACTTCCAGGAGAGTCGCGCCCAGGCAACGCTTGCGGCTTTGAAGTCGCGCCTGGCCCTCAACGCTTCTGTCCAGCGCGATGGCGCATGGAAGACAGTGCCGGCGGCGGCGTTGGTGTGTGGCGACCTGGTGAAGTTGTCGCTCGGCGGCGTGGTTGCTGCCGATGTGCATCTGACCGGCGGATCGGTCGAGCTCGATCAGTCGATGCTCACAGGTGAATCCCTGCCCATTGAAGCAGGCCCCGGCGCGGATACCTTTGCAGGGGCTCTGGTGCGGCGTGGTGAAGCAACAGCCGTGGTCACGGCGACGGGAACACGCACGAAGTTTGGGCGCACAGCAGAGCTCGTTCGCACCGCACACGTGGTGAGCACGCAACAGAAGGCTGTGCTCAAGATCGTGCGCAACCTGGCCATCTTCAATGGCGCCGTAATCCTTGCCATGGGCGCATACGCCTACACCCATGCGATGCCGTGGAGCGAGATCGTTCCCCTGTTGCTCACGTCGGTTCTGGCGGCCATTCCCGTGGCGCTGCCCGCAACATTCACTCTTGCCGCGGCGGTGGGAGCTCGAGCTCTGGCCAAGCAGGGAGTGTTGCCAACGCGGCTCACCGCAGTGGATGAAGCTGCATCCATCGACGTCCTGTGTTCGGATAAGACAGGAACTCTCACTCGCAACGAGCTTTCAGTAACCAGCGTTCGTCCTATGCCCGGTTTTGACGAAGCGCATGTTCTCGGAATGGCGGCCCTGGCAAGCTCCGAAGGCGGCCAGGACCCCGTCGATCAAGCGATTCGCGCCGCCGCCTCGCACAAGCCCGCATCGCAATTGCCGAAGCTGGCCACGTTTGTGCCGTTCGACCCGGTCAAGAAAACCTCAGAGGCTACAACGACGAATGAGAAGGGCAGCGCAGAGCGGATCATCAAAGGCGCTTTTGCCGCGGTTGTAGCCCTGACAGCTCCGTCACCCGCAGCGGCTGCGATCGCCGGCGAACTTGAGAAACAGGGTTTCAGGGTACTGGCAGTGGCTGCAGGCGTCCCCGCAAGCGTACAGATTATCGGTCTGATCGCCCTCAGTGACCCGCCGCGGGCAGACTCGATCTCTCTCATCTCGGAATTGCACACCCTCGGTGTGCGCACTGTCATGGTGACAGGAGATGCCCCGGTCACAGCCGCAATCGTCGCTCATGCGGTTGGGTTGACCGGCTCCGTCTGCCCGCCCGGAAAACTTCCCGAGAGTATCAAGCCAGAGGATTTTGCGGTCTTTGCAGGCATTCTCCCGGAAGGCAAGTATGACCTCGTCAAGGCCTTTCAAAAGAGCGGAAATGCGGTTGGGATGTGCGGGGACGGCGCCAACGACGCCCCTGCGCTACGTCAGGCGCAGATCGGCATTGCCGTCTCGACAGCAACCGATGTGGCAAAATCGGCTGCCGGTGTGGTATTAACCGAAGCTGGATTGGGCGGCATCGTGTCGGCTGTAAAAGAGGGCAGGATCACGTTTCAACGCATCCTCACTTACACGCTGAATTCGGTAATGAAGAAGATCCTGCAAGTGCTGCTGCTGGCCGTCGGCCTGGTCATGACCGGGCACGCGGTCTTGACGCCCATGCTGATGGTCATTGTGATGATTAGCGGCGATTTCCTCTCCATGTCGCTGACCACTGACCGAGTGCGGCCATCCACCATGCCGAACTCATGGCAAATCGGCAGGATTACAGGCGCAGGCGTTATTCTCGGAATCTGCTTTCTTGCGTTCTCCACGGCCCTCCTTGCAGTCGGCAAATACGAGTTGCATCTGCGCATCGAGGCGCTTCAGACCCTTTCTGCGGTCGGTATTGTGTTTGGTAGTCAGGTTACAACCTACGTGATTCGCGGACGTCAACATCTCTGGGGATTGCGTCCCAGCCTTTGGCTCGTGCTCTCTTCCGTGGCCGACGTACTCATCATCTCCACGCTCGCGATATTGGGATTCGCAATGGCGCCATTGCCTGTCGCGGTCATCGCCTGTGAGTTTGGCGCGGCGATTGTATTCGGCGCGATGCTGGACGTGGTCAAGGTTCCGGTCTTTGCCCGCCTCCGCATTTCCTGAAGATCCTGATGAGTTTTGAAAGAGAGGCATTTCGAGCACATCGAACACTGAAGGAGACAGATGGCCATCGATTGGAAAGACTACCGCGTGCCGCCAGGCAAAAAGGTCGACCTCGGCAAGTGGCCGACGATTGTCGCCACCTATTCGAAATCGACGAAGCAGTATAAGGAAATTCTGCAGAAACACATGGAGGAGCTGAGCTCGCTGCAGCAGCTTCACTACGCATCCCACCACTATGCGCTGCTGCTGATCTTTCAGGGCATGGACGGCGCCGGCAAGGATGGAGCAATCCGCCACGTCATGTCCGGGGTCAATCCGGAAGGCTGTGAGGTGTTCAGTTTCAAGCAGCCGAGCGCCGAAGAGCTGGAACACGATTTCCTCTGGCGTACTACGTGCCGGCTTCCGGAACGCGGCCGCATCGGCATATTCAACCGCTCTTACTACGAGGAAGTGTTGGTCGTCCGAGTGCATCCGGAGATTCTCCGCAGCCAGGGGCTTCCCGAAGAGTTGCGCGACGAGAAGGATATCTGGCAGCAGAGATATGACTCCATCGTGGATCTGGAGAGGCACCTTCATCGCAACGGCACGCGGGCCATCAAGATATTCCTGCACCTTTCTTATGAGGAACAGCGAAAGCGATTTCTTGCGCGCATCGATGAGCCGGACAAGAACTGGAAATTCAGCACCTCCGACATTCACGAGCGGAAATACTGGAAGCAATACATGAAGGCTTATGAGGATTGCTTCTTTGCGACAAGCACTCATCATGCGCCGTGGTACGTCGTCCCCGCCGACGATAAGGACAACGCGCGGCTTATCGTCTCCCAGATCCTCCTCGAAACGATGCGAGAACTCAAGATGACGTATCCCCGGACAACGGCAAAGCGGCGTCTCGAACTGCTCGCGATCAAAAGGCAGTTGGCCAAGTGACTTCGGGTACCATTCGCGTGTAAACACGGATAACCGCACACATTGCAACCAGCCCGCAAGCCGTGGCGAATACTCTTAAGCATTGGAGAAGAGATGACGGGAAACAGGCACAACCGGGAAGGAAATAGTGGCGATGGTGGTGAACCCGGCCCAGGCCCCTACTGGAAGCGTATGCATCGTGACTGGCGCTTCTGGATAGGTGCGCTTCTCATGGCGGCGGCGATCGCTGTTTACGTCTCGACCCTCGACCTGGCGTGGATTCCATGGAGCCGATCACGATAAAAG
>JBEKQP010000372.1:0-3803 GCA_049519595.1 Candidatus Korobacteraceae bacterium
CGTAGTGATGTACGCACGTTTTCGTTATCGTCTACCACCAATATTTTCGTGGCGAGGCGTTCTGTGCTGCTGCTTTTATTGCCGTATGTTGTTGCCATTTCAAGTCCAATAAAGTCATCTTATTGGCGGCTTGATTCGGCGTCTGTTCAATATCGCTCACCCTGGAAAATGCCCGTGAGCAATATTGACCAGACACACCTCTCTGCACTTGGTAGGTTCGGAGATGCTGGGCGCTATGAGGGCAGTTTACAGATGGATGGTTCCCCGGCAAATTCCATATTGACTTAATTTTATCGCTGCGGTGGGACTGAATTTATGACAAAAAGACGCGGCAATCCGATTTGGGGCAAGCCGGAGCTGGTTGGGCCGGCGACATCAACCATCGCTGAATTCGCGCAGGCCGTTCGCGAATTCAAGCTGCGACCCGATCAATTCATCCGCTCAGTTCGCCTTCGCGAGTGGACGAGTCGCAACAAGAACGCGAAATACATTTCTAAATACCTTCGTGAGGCGTAGGGTTTCGAGATTGCGGTGACGGTATAGATGTACCTATGCCCAAAATAAAGTTGCCAAGTGTTCACTTTTGACCAGATTTTATCCTTCTACGCTTCGAGAATAGCTGCAAATTGCTTTTGAATTCCTACCCCCTACAAAACCCTGAGCTTTCGGCTTGGGGTTTTGCCTTTGCAGGTAGCCCAGCTCTCGAAATGATTGCCCGGTGCTCTATATCTGTCCGGTTTTGGCACGCCGACAACTTCACTCCGCGTTTTGCGACATTCCGACGGTTTCCAGCTCCGGTTTTGGCTGGCGCCCTGCCATATCCGCTCCCGCGTTGGGAGACAGCTTCGAAATCGAGAAGGCCGATGACATGGCGATGAATCCCAGGACAAGAAAGGCCGGCCAGAAATCGCCGGCAACGATTTTTGGATGGCCCTGAAGGAAATTCGAGGCCTGCAATGCGAAGGCCCCCATGGTTACGCCCACGCCCAGTGAGAGCTGTTGCACGGTGGCGAACATGCTGGTAGCGGCGCTGACCCGATGGTCCGGTATCTCAGCGTAGGTGAGCGCGTTCAGGGCGGTAAACTGCATCGAGCGGAAGCACCCGGTAATCACCAGGACGATGAAAATCAGCCAATGGGCCGTGTGTGCCGTAAACAGTCCGATGACGGCGACCGTCGCGGAGGCGAATACGCTATTGACCAGCAGCAATCTGCGAAAGCCGTACAGGCGCAGAAACAGCTTGATGAGACTCTTGATGAACAAGGCCCCTATGGCCGAAGCGCAGGTCAACATCCCCGATTGCAAAGGCGTGAGCCCAAATCCCAATTGCAGCATCAGCGGCAATAGAAGGGCCATCGCGCCGATGCCAATGCGAAACAACGAGCCTCCGCCAACCCCAACCCAGAAGGTCGGGATCTTCAATAGATTGAATTCCAGCAACGGTCTCTGTTTGCGCCGCGCAAGGCGGTAATAGATATAGGTAATCGCGGCGCCAAAGAGAACGCAGGCGGCAGCCAACCCCCGCGGCACCACATCTTCGGTAATCGCGCTCAGCCCGAACATCAGCACCGACAAACCGATAGCCGACAGCACGAACCCGGACGTGTCCAGCGGCGTCACTTCGCTTTCGCGAACGTTATCCATGTAACGCAGGGCCAGAAAGATACCCAGGATGCTGATCGGAACGTTGATGAAGAAGATCCAGCGCCAATGCCAATAGGTAGTGATAAAACCGCCCAGCGGCGGTCCACAGAGCGGCCCCAGCAAAGCAGGAACCGTAAGGTAATTCAGCGCCGTTACCAGCTCATCGCGGCCCACCGTCCGCACAATCACAATCCGCCCCACCGGAACCATCATGGCGCCGCCCACGCCTTGCAGGAAGCGCGCCGCCACGAAGAAACTGAAAGAGCGCGCTACGCCACAAAGCATGGAACTAACCATGAACATCGCAATCGCCGAGCAGAACACGATCCGCCCGCCAATACGGTCGGTGAGCCAACCCGATACCGGTATAAAAACGGCCAGGCTTACCAGGTAGGCCGTCAAACCCAGTTTCAGCACGATCGGGGCCACCCCCAGATCGCGTGCGATCATCGGCAGCGATGTCGTGATCACCGTAGCGTCAACGTGCTCCATGAAAAGGGCACAGGCTACGATCAACGGAACGAGCATGGTCGGCCGCACGCCAAGCCGGAACTTCCTGCCCGGAGAGGCCGGAGGGGCGGGCGAATCATGGCTTTTCGGTGCTAAGTCGTTTTGCTTGGAACCTTGGACTGTCACGAGCTTCTGGAGATAGTATCTACTGGTTTACCCGCTGTCGTAAATCAGGGATTTACCCCCTTTTGGCCATTGCCTCTTGAGACAATAACGAAGGGATCATTATTTCTAGCAGGCTGCTGAAAAGTCATTTCCCCCTCGCTGAACGGCGTGTCATCCCGAGCGGAGCGGGGGATCTGCTTTTCGTGAAATAAAAGCCGATCCTTCGGTTGCGCAAAGACAGCGCGACCTCAGGATGACACTTCACGGGACCTTTTCCGCGGCCTGCTAGCGATGCAATCGCCTTTTCTCCGGCTAAAAAGTTGTCGTGTAAAGTGCGGTTCGTGAACTCGGCCCGGGGGCAGCGCCTTGCCGGCACCAGTTCACCGTTATCGGACGCTATGTCACAGTCAGAGTGAGGTTAATACTGCTCGAAATGGTGCCGTTTGTGCCCGTAACCGTCAGCGTGTAGGTTCCGGCGGCCGTGCCCGTGCTCTTGCTTGTACTCACGGAAGACGGATTTGCCGGTGCTGCGCCGCCTCCGCCGCAGGAGGACATCAGAGTCATGAGCGCCAAAAGTGCAACGATAACCCCTTGCGAGATGGTCTTACGGCGCCGACTCCCCCACCAGCCGGCAACGGCAAACGGCGCGAGCAGTGTCAGCGCAAAAGCAAACGGAGCGCGTCCCCTTCCGGGCTGGGCGATCCTGGCGGACTGAGCCGCGGTCGACACGGCTACTGTTATCGGCACGGTGCTATTGGCGGAGACGGATGGAGAAGGCGGCGATATTGAACACACCGCAGTCGCGGGCGCTCCAGAGCAGGTGAGCGATACGGTACCACTGAAGGCTCCGCTCGACGTTAGGTTGAGAAGATATGTGGCAGCCACGCCCGGCGTTACCGTTGCCGAGGTGGAGCTATTTGACTGCGCGGCCAACGCAAGAGCAGGAGTGGCATTGGCAACCGTAACGGTTACGGATGAGGAAGCGGCAGTGCCCGCGCTGTCTTTCGCCACGGCTGTGATGGTATGGCTTCCGTTTGTAGTTTGGGCTGTGTTCCATGACGTCGAGTACGGCGTGGATGTGATCTGAGGGCCAAGATTCGCGCCGTCAAGTTGAAACTGAACTCCCGCCAGTGTCAGGCCGCTCGACGCAGTTGCATTCGCCTGAACCGTGACGGTTTGCGAAACCGTGCTGCCATTGGCTGGAGACGTTACGGAAACCGTTGGTGCCGAGTTTCCCAAAACTCCACTGGTATCGATCACGCTGACGCCATTGGAGCCCGTATCGGCGACGAATACTCGATTCAGGCTCGCGATGATGCCAAGCGAAGATGGCTCGGAATCAACCGTAAGTGTCACTGTCTGGTTGGTGACTCCGTCGATGACGGTGACCGTGCTGCCTTCATAGTTCGCAACGTACGCCCGGTTGATGGCGGAGTTGATCGCAATGCTTTTGGGTTCCCCCGGCGAGGCCAACGTGCTGGCGCTGTTGCTGATGCCGTCGATTACAGTCACTCGTTGTTGTTGTTCGTAACAAAGATCTTGTT
>JBEKQP010000373.1:0-3802 GCA_049519595.1 Candidatus Korobacteraceae bacterium
AGCCGACGTTGGTATCTCGGGAGCGAATGCGGTGATCGCCGAAACGGGAGCGATCATAGTTACGGAAAACGAAGGCAATATTCGGGCCGTCACCAGCATACCGCGGATTCATATAGCTATTGCCGGAATAGAGAAAATCGTTCCTAAGCTGCTGGACGGCATTACCGTAATTAAAGCGGCGGCGGCCTATGGTGTTGGCCAGGATATCGGCACCTACGTCAGTGTGATTTCCGGTCCGAGCCGCTTCGAGAACGAGGATTTCGCCTTTCTGGGGACGGCGCAGGGTCCGCAGGAAGTACACGTGGTGTTCCTGAAACCCGGCCGAGAAAAAGCCGTCGCCGACGATTACAAAGAGACCTTGTACTGCATCAATTGCGGCAGTTGCCTGAACTTTTGTCCGGTTTACTCGGCGATTGGCGAGAAATACGGTTACAAATACCTGGGTGGGCGCGGAACGGTCTTTACGGCCATGCACGCCACTCTCGACAAAGCGGTAGAAGCCGGCTTGTCTCTTTGTATTGGCTGCAAACGATGTGAAGAAGCCTGTGCCGTGGAAATGCAAACTCCAGGCATGATTGCCCGTTTGCGGGCAACCGCCGTGAATGAGAAAGGTTTGCCATGGGCGCGGAAAACAATGTTCGAGATGCTTTCGGCCAATAAGCTTCCCCGTTACGCGCGCCTGGCTGAAACCTTGCAAGGCGCCGCAACCAAGGCGCCGCATGATGGCATGGCCAAGCCGCGACTGTCGCTTTTCGACGGCGTGCCTGCGGATCGGTTAGTGCCCTTGCTCGCCCGGGAGCATTTCTCCGACATGGTCAAGAAGCGCAAGCCGACGACGGTTGTCCGCAAGGGGCATAAGGTCGGATTTTTTGCCGGCTGTTTGGTCAATTTCTTCCGCCCAGACCTGGGAGTAAATCTGCTCGACGTTTTAGAACGTGAAGGAGTCGAAGTCACTACCTTCGCGGATGAAGCCTGCTGCGGCATCCCCGCCCTTGCGAGCGGCGATGAAAGCGACGCCCGGAAAATGGCGGCCACGAATGTGGAAATGCTGTCGCAACGGAGCTTCGATCAACTGGTCTTTCTGTGTCCAACATGTGCCAGCACGGCCCAGCGGGAATGGCCACGTCTGTTGGCGCAGGATTCCAGATTGGCGCAAGCCGCGAACGCGCTGGCCGCCAAGGTAATGGACATCAGCGAATACCTGGTCAAGGTTCTTAAGATATCGCCTCCGCAAGGCAAACTAGATTGCAAGGTGACCTATCACGATCCCTGCCATCTGGTGCGCGATTTGAAAATTAAAGATGAGCCGCGCCAACTAATCCGGTCGATTCCGGGAGTGCAGATGGTGGAGATGAAGGAGCCGGATAGTTGTTGCGGCTTCGGCGGTAGTTTTAGCCTTTTCTACTACGACTTGTCTCGCAAGATCAATGATGACAAGGTAAAGCAGATCATGGAAACCGGCGCTGATTATGTTGTGACTGGTTGTCCGGGCTGTATGGTTCACCTCGCGGATGGGATTTCGCATGAGAACGGCCGGCAAAAGCCAATGCATGTCATTGAACTGTTGGCGAAAGCTTACAACCAGGACGGGGGTGAGAATCAATGAGCCGCTTAGAGCAAATTGCAAGGAGTCGCGATGCGTTACTGAAGGACTATCCCGACCTCGCCTCCCGTGCTACGGCAATTCGGGAAACCGCGGTGGCAAACCTGCCTGCGCTGGCGGAGAAGGCCGTGCAAACCTTAACCGGCAAAAAATGCATCGTCTACCAGGCCAAAGACAAGGCGGAAGCAGCCACCATTCTTAGCGGAATTTTGCAGAAACAAGAGCAGGTGGTGAGGACCTACAGCAAGACGCTGCGGGAAATTGGATTTGATGAGTTGATGTCCGCTCAAGGGACGGTGGTTAAGCTGTCGAGGATGGAAGAAATTGTATGGGCCGATCAGGGCTCTTCGTACCGTGGACACCCTCGGCTTCCGCAATGGGACTTGTCTCCTCAGGAAATCGAAGTGGCGCTGCGAAGATTTGTCGCTGTTCAAGGCGAGCTATCTCCGCAACGCCTGAAGGAAGCCGTCCATCGACGCATCAAAGAGAACATTCTGCTGTGTGGGTACGGTGTAACTGGCGCCGACAGTGTGGTCGCGGAGAATGGCGTATTAGTGCTGGCTGAAGATGAGGGCGATGGCCGCGCCGTGACCAACTTGCCCTATCATCACGTGGCGGTGGTTGGCTTGGATAAGCTTACCTGGCTGGCCGAGGACGCGGTCACACTGGCCCAGACGACGGCGGTCTATGGTATGGGACACAGTACCCCAAACTATTGTTCTCTGATCGCCGGCCCCAGCCGCACCGCCGATATCGAATTCAGGATGGCTTACGGAATGCACGGTCCGAAAGAGGTGCATGTCATTTTGTTGGATAACGGGCGATCGGCTCTGCGCGACCAGGGGTTGGGAACTCTGCTGAAGTGCATCGACTGCGGCGCGTGTTACGGCGAATGCGCGGCGTTGGCGGCGAAGTGTAAGTGGTCCGAAGTGGTGCTCACGCCTAAAGCAATCGCTTTGGGCTTGGTGCAAGGCCGATTGGCGCCACTCAGTTCCGCCTTGACCATGTCTGAGTTCGTTTGCCCGGTCGGGCTGGATGCCAAAGCCGCGGTGAATATGTTAATGCAAGTCAAATGCTAGAACCCTAAAACCCGAGAGGCCTTATGGAAAATCAAGTATTGATAGACGGCAACGCCAAGGCAAAGCAGGTGGGACCGGACGACACCGATATAAGGCCTACTAAGTTCAGGTGGAATCTGGCATTCCTCATGTTCTTTCTCACCTTTATGGTTTACATGGATAGAGTGAATCTATCGGTCGCGACTCCCGCGATTATGAAGGAATTCCACTTTACCAAGATGCACATGGGCTATGTGCAAACCGCTTTTTTCCTTGGCTACGCTCTCATGCAGGTTCCGGGGGGAATATTTACGGAACTGTTCGGACACCGCAAGGTTGTGCCCGCGGCTGTCACGCTTTGGTCGGTCTTCACGGTGCTGACCGCATATTGTGGCAATTTCGTATGGTTCCTGATCGTGCGGTTCTTGTTTGGCTTCGGTGAAGGGCCGATTTATCCGGCCTTCAATAATTTTGCCATGCAATGGTTTAACCGCAGCGAACGGGCCAAGGCCAACGCTTTTCTTCTGGGCGGAACGTTTTTTGGCCCAGTGGTTGGACCAGCAGCTACCGTATCCCTCATGGTCGCCTTTGGCTGGCGGTCGGTCTTCATCGTTTTTGGCCTCGTGGGAATTGTTGCAGCAATGTCCTGGTACTGGTTGGCCACCGACTCGCCACGCACCAGCAGCCGCATCAACGCCGCCGAATTGAAGCATATTCAGGGACCGGAACGGGTCGACGACAAAAAAGAAGTTGCCCCATGGAGTAGTTTCATAGGATCGACACAATTCTGGGCAATTGCCATCCAGTATTTCATCGCCGATTACATCATGTACGTGTTTCTTGCCTGGCTGCCTCTGTACCTGATGGAGGTCAATCACTTTTCGCTGCAGAAAATGGGCTTTGCCGCGGCTTTGCCGTGGCTCGCGATATGCACCATGGTATTTGTGACCGGCTTCATCAGCGACAGATTGGTTGCCCGTGGGGTCTCAAAGTATAAGGCGCGGACGTATTTTGGAATTCTCGGACTGGTGCTTTGTTGTGCGGCGCTCTATCTGGCGGCGGTGGCGAAAAGCCCGATCTGGAACGTCTTATGGATGACCGTATCGCTTGGCTCTTTAGGATTCACCTTCAACGCCTCCTG
>JBEKQP010000374.1:0-3797 GCA_049519595.1 Candidatus Korobacteraceae bacterium
GTCGCACCAGTTCATCGAGATTCGCGGCTTCCGTCCCCGGTTAACCTTGGAAGAAGCGAAACGTGAGGCGGAAGGGGCAGACAGGACCTCAATTCCTCCCGACTCATCTCGAGCGGAGCATCAGCTCTGGGCGCAACATCGCATTTTTCCGAATTGACTCGGGCCAGCCCGCGTTCAATTCGGAATCCCGCGACGCCAGCAGAGCCCGGTTCGCGGAGTTAGTTATCCTGGCACGTTGCTGCCGAATTGCACCACAGTACTATTCAGATCTTTAATTCCTAAAGATTAATTGAGATTGTTGCCAAAACCGTGCGAGACTCCGTGAAGGTTTGGGAGTCATAACCATTCCAGTACCGCCGACGGGAAGACGGATCTCTTATGACGAGAGGAAGACAATGACATTGAAGCGCCCGCTTGAACCAGTTGAAGGATTCGAAATCTCGCGACGAGCACGCCTCTTCGGCCTTGTTGTCGCGGCCATTTGTGCGGCCCAGTTTCCGAGCTCACTATGGGGTCAAAACACATATCCATGGCCAGCTACGGGGAACATTGGGATCGGGACAACAAGCCCAGTACGCTCCCTCCAAGTTGGAAGTGTCCCCCCTGGCGGCGGCGTTGCAGTGACGGGAAGCGCACCCGAATTTGAGCTCAGCAACGCCGACACCGAGCCCAACTCGAACTCCATAAGCGCTGTCTGGGGATTAGCAACCGCTGCCGGCAACTATGGATTGAGTCCTGGCGACACGCTGTTGGGCACGATTGGCGCCTCGCGAGGCAACATTTACATCAATGCGAACTATTATGGTGGCGGGACGAATCGCAATGTACTGATACAGCCCTCCTCCGGCTACGTCGGCATCGGGACGACCACGCCGCAGCATCTTTTGCACGTCGCAGGCACCATCGGCGCCGAGGAAGTCATCGTCAGCGCTACCGGCGCGGACTACGTTTTCCAGCCCGATTATCACCTCAGCCCGTTGACCGAGGTCGCGACTTACATTGAACAGAATCACCACCTGCCCGGCATCCCATCGGCGAAGGAAGTCCAGGA
This sequence comes from Candidatus Korobacteraceae bacterium, assembly GCA_049519595.1. Classification (GTDB taxonomy): domain Bacteria; phylum Acidobacteriota; class Terriglobia; order Terriglobales; family Acidobacteriaceae; genus CAWBRT01. The sequence continues at coordinate 1,052 of JBEKQP010000374.1, forward strand.
GCAGGGCGTCAACCTCGGCGATATGCAGACGAAACTGCTGGCGAAGATCGAGGAACTGACGCTGCACATGATCGAGACCGAGCGCGAAAACCAGGAGCTGCGCAATCAATCCCAGGAGCTTCAAGAGCGGATATCACACCTGGAAGAGCGCCAGGAACAGCGCACCGAACATGCGGCAAGCGACCCTGATTCCGGGCCGAAAGACAGACGCTAATCGGCAATAGAGCGGGAGCCCGAACTGACGCAACCTAAGGAGCAGGAAAATGAGCTCGAAACCAATCCAGGCCGGACGGAGATGCAATGCTGCGGCGCGGGCCGGGGTGCTTCTGCTGGGCGCCTGCGTGGCCTATGGCCAGACGGCGTCCGCCACCGGCGGCATCAATGGAACGGTGCAGACTAGCGACGGCAAGCCCGCTTTCAGGACTCTGGTTAAGATCCATGCCCGGCCTGGTGCGGTCGCTGCGACGTATAAGCCTCTTGACTCGGTGATATTTACGGGCGCCGATGGCACGTTCAGCCTGTCCGGACTCCCCGACGGGTTATATGCCGTATGCCCTATCCCGGCGGACACGAAGCATGTGGACTCCTGCCGCTGGGGAACTGAGCCGAAGGCAACCGTTTCCGGCGGAGCGATCACGGCGGCGCCAACGATTCAACTGCAGCCGGGCGCCGATCTTTACGTCCGCGTCAACGACCCGAATGGAACACGCGCGGCGAAGGAGGGAAAAGTGCCAGGCGTCAGTCTAATGCTGGCGGTCCGCTCTCCAAACGGCATGATGATTCCGATTCCGGTCACAGCCGTGGACTCGGCCGGCGCCGATCAGCATATATTCGTCCCCACTGGGACCAACCTCCTCTTCGTCGCATTCAGCGCGGGGCTTTCCCTGACGGATGGTTCCGGTGCGGCGATCAATCAGCAAACCGGCAAGGCGATCACCATTAACATTCCGGTGGGCCAGACCCAGCTCAAGGAGGTCATCAATGTTCAATGAGCTCGTCTGGGGCGCCTCGCAACAGGGAGAGGCGTTTGAAAAGCTAGGCGAACACTTGGCCTCGAGACATAGCTCCACCCTCGGGTTGCGCGCCGGCGCGACCTTGAGGTGGCTTCTTCTGGCCTCGTGTTTGGTACTGGCTGTTTCGCTGTACGGGCAGTCGAGTTCCAAGGACTACATTCGTTTGGGCGGCCGGGTGATCGCTATTGAAAACCAAGGCGTCAGCATCACAACTGCGTCATCGCTTCCGCCAGCCACCTTAAATGCTGCGTACACGACGACGATCTCTGTGAACGGTGGCACCGCTCCCTACAGTTGGAGCTGGGCGGCAGCGACGGGCAGCTCGCTTCCAACGGGGCTATCGCTCGGATCCTCCTGCACATCCACCACCTGCGCGATTTCCGGAACGCCGACTAGCGCTGGAACATACAGCGCAGTGGTGAGCGTGATGGATGCGAATAAGCTAAAGACGAGCAGCACGTTTCAGATCACGGTAGCCTCAGGGCCGGCCATCACCACCACTTCGCCGCTTCCGCCTGCGTCCATAAGTACTGCCTACACGACGACGATCTCCGTGACCGGGGGCACCGCTCCTTACAGTTGGAGTTGGGCGGCCGCGACGGGCAGCTCGCTTCCAACGGGGCTGTTGCTCGGATCCTCCTGCTCATCCACTACATGCACGGTCTCCGGGACGCCGGCTAGTGCTGGAACCTATAGCGTAGTCGTAACTGTAACAGATGCCAATCAGCTAAAGACGAACAGCACGTTTCAGATCACGGTAAGCCTCGCACTCAACATTACTACCACGTCGCTTCCAGGCGGAACCGTAAACTCTTCGTACTCGGCGACGGTCGCGGCGAGCGGCGGAACCACTCCTTACAGTTGGTCCGCGGCGACGGGTTCGCTCGCTCCGGGGCTGTCGCTTGCCTCCAGCACCGGCGCCATTTCCGGCATTACGATTACCGGTGGAACCTTCAGTCCAACGATTACCGTAACGGATGCCAAGGGTGCGACCGCCGTCAAGACATTTCAGATCACGGTGGCGACGTCTCCTCTGACTATCCTCACCAGCACTACCGCCACGACTTCCGCCGGCGGACTTTTCGTCATCGGGCTCAATGCATCTGGAGGTACGACTCCTTACACCTGGTCTGTTTCCGCAGTCCAAGGTGTTGCGCCGCTGCCGGCAGTATCGATCGGCGGTAACGCCTCGCAGGGCTGGACGCTGAATTTCCAATCCGCGAACTCCGATTCTGGCAATTACACATTTGTTGTGACTGTCATGGACTCCTCTCAGCCCGCCTTAACCACCGGCAGTACGTTTATGTTCACCGTCTCGCCCAGCGGAGTTTCCGTGTCAGACAATTCTCCCGTGGCTTACGCTGGCGGGACGGATATCGTCTCCGCCAGAAACCCATCCACTGGAGGCTTGGAAAATGCGAACTGGGCCTTGACCGGAGTGGGATCCATCTCGCCGACCAGCAACGTCTCACAAACCACATACGCGGCGCCCGTTCCGGTCACGCCGGACCAAGTCGTTTCGGTCACGGCGACAGCGGGCGGGGCGAGCGCCTCGGTGACTGTAACGCTCGAACTGCCTGCAACCACGGTGACCCCGTCCACCGGAACTCTCTACACTGGCCAGCCGATTACCTTCACCGTGTCGGGAATGGGTGACAGTTGGTCCACGACAAATAACTACATGTTCTTGAATGTCACGCCAGTTGCAAGCGGGTTCTACTTCGATTTTGCCC
>JBEKQP010000375.1:0-3787 GCA_049519595.1 Candidatus Korobacteraceae bacterium
GAATTCATCTCAAGCTTGCCAATACGGAAATGCTGATCGCCCGTCGAAATCCAGGTGATCAACAAACAACCACCGACTTATATTGGGCTGAAGGGCTTCAGTTGGACGTTCCAGCCATGATCGCGGGAAAGAATGCGCGAGTGGAAGATTTGAAAAACCGCTTCAATCAACTCTCAAACCTTCCGTCACTGGATTTTATGGGAGGCGAAGACATTGGATTTTCCGGCCGCCCTAGTTTTCGCGATATGGCTTCGTTCAACTTTCAGCCCCAGCACATCGTCGCGAACCCTTACACATTTTTCTACAAGGCAGACACCACCGAGAATCGCGAAAAGTTGCGGATCATCTTCCCTCTCGCTCTCGGAGCGATTACGGCAAGCACCTTGGCTACCCAGCGCGAACTGAAAGACCTTGAGCGTGAACATGAGCGTCTACGCCGTGAACTCGAAGCGCGGCTAGCTGCTGCCAAAGCATGGGAGGCAGAGGTAGAGAGTTACTACTTGCAAGCGCGTGGGCTAGGTTTGCTTCCGGATTCGGAAGCAATTGCGCCCAACTGGTCGCTCGAAAAATACATCTTAGAACTCCTCAAAGTACCGACGTTAGTCCAGGCAATGGATATACCCGATGTCAAAGAGGGTACCAATGCGGCAGCTGCCGTGGAATTCAGCCAGGTAGCCAATGAGGAGGATCAACTCGCACAAGAGACGGGATTAATCCGTCGCCGCCTGGATAAGGTTGAGCAACTCTCAATGACTCTCAACCACTACGGCACCGATCTTGTTAGCCAAGAAGATCGGTTGCAAGGGGTTGGATGGTTCGGAGAGAAATTGCAAGACACGCACATATGCCCGGTATGTGCAGCGGTACACAACGACGGCAACGCACGTCTTGCCGATCTCCAAACGCTGGCACAGGAGATGAGGACTTTGACGGCCTCAGTCCACCAAGCACCCGCAAAACTCGACCGCGAACTTGCAGCACTGCGAGTCGAGTTGCGCGAAAAGGAGGTCCTGCTTGGCAAGGCTCGGCAGAAGCGCAAGTACCTAGAGGCGCAATCCGCTACGCTTGCTGCGCAGCGCCAGAGGGTGCGACAGATTTATCTATTTGTCGGTCGCGTGCAACAAGCATTGGAGAATGTATCTGCGAGCAGCAACGTAGACGAATTGCGTAAGCAAATGCAACAGTTGGCGACAAGGATCGCCCAATTGAGACGCGAGCTCGATCCCAAAGCCCAAGGCGATAGGTTGAGGGCCGCTGTCGATAAAGTATCGGCGGGAACCGCGAATTATGCTCGCGTACTGCAATTGGAGCACGCGGCAGAGAACGTCAAGCTCAATTTACGCGAACTGACTCTCCAGTTTAGTCCATTGTCCGGACGAACAGATTTTCTTTGGGAAGTTGGCAGTGGCCAAAATTGGGTTGGCTATCATGTTGCTGGAATGCTTGCGTTGCATGAACACTTCCTAGGCATGCACGACAGTCCGGTTGCTAATTTCCTTGTGATAGACCAACCTAGCCAAGTGTATTTTCCCGAGGCATGGCCTTCTATGGAGCAGGCACCGGAGACGCCTGGCAAAGCCGATCGCTCGCCCGACATAGAAGGCGTACATCGCATCTTCACCGCGCTTTCCGCGTTCCTCGACGCCGTCTCTGCGCAATTTCAGATCATCGTTACCGAGCACGCCGGTTCAATTACGTGGCGCGGTGTGCAACACGTTCACCTCGTTGGAAACTGGAGAGAGGGCCACGACCAGTTCCTCATTCCCGATGCGTGGATTCCGCGGCAGTAGGTTTCGGGCATCACTGCGATCATGGGTGCGTGAGAAGAACGGCCTTCACTTTGTCTGCACCGCGTCATCGCGAACAACGGGTAACTGTGCTAGTTGTTTTTCCTGGTTCTGCAGCGGTTTAGTAAGGTATCGATAGCCGACTGACATTCCAACAGTCAGCACCTCGCTCAGGCCGCGGATTCCTGGAGTTGAAATGTGCCTGCTCTGTGCCCGGGGTCCCAGTCTGGCTAGCCGTATCAAACCACAGCTCTGCCAGACTTCGCTAGCGCGAGTCCCAAAGCCGCTAAAGCTCCGAAAACGCAGATGGCAACGATCTGCTCCTCCCGCTTTTTTCGTTCAGCCTGAATGTCAGACCACTTTTCCCCGCGGAGGATACGCAGAACTTCCTGCATGGTTGGACGTGCTGCGGGAATATTACAGCAGCAGGCAACTATTACTTGGACGACAAAGGGCGCATTTACATAACCGTCAGATACGGGATCAAATTTCTGACCGTCGTTGGGCTTTCGCCCCGTCAACAACTGATACAACAACGCCCCGTACGAGTAGACGTCTGCCGGGTAAGAGATCGGCGCTCCAGCACACACCTCCGGTGCCCAATAGCCTGGTGTTCCCCCTCGGTTTTGGGAAAACAGCATCGTGCATCCGACACCATTTCCCAACGGATCGGCAACCTGCAAATGTCCGTCGTGGGTTACCAGAATATTGTCCGGTTTGATGTCTCCGTGCGCAATATTTGCCGCGTGAAGCGTTGCCAACGTCATCGCGATTTCCATAGCAACAGCATGCACCTGGCCGTCGAAAAGTCGTCCAGCGTATTGCGTGAGAGGTCCTCCAGGCAGATAGGGCATCACATAGTACGGTCGTCCGCCAACCATATCCGATGACAGCAGAGGGACCAGCCCTCGCAACTGGCGACCAAGGATGCGAATCTCCCGAGCGAATGCCTTTCTCGCATGAGGAAGATGGTGTTCGCGGAGGTATTTGACTACGACGTGCTCCCCGTTGTCGCTCCGCTGGCCGAGGTACAAATCCCCGTTACCTCCCGCCTGTAATGGTCGAAGGTTCACAATCGTACAACTCATCGAGGCCTCCTCTTGCTCTTGCGGGCGTAGGCCATCCGAAATAAAGAATAGAGAAACGCGCCGCGCTCACTATTCGCCGCCTGGCGGATTTTATGAGGGGCGGTTCCACCACGAATCGCGGCATCCATCGCAAGGTAAAGATCAGCGGTTGGTCCGGTGGGGCTTGAGTGTCCCCCTTCCCAACGATTGACACTGGCAAACGACACGCAAAGGAGTCGAGCCATCTGTTCCTGGGATAGCTCCAGGTTTGTGCGAATCGCTGTAAGCTGATCCGGATTTAGCATACCTAAAACCATACAATTTCCGCATGGCGGTTGTCAACAAATGTTATAACAACTGCTATATCACAGAGGATATAGAAAGCGGAGGTAAACTAGGCGACCACGGAGTCGCGCCCTGGGGTGGCGGCGCGTTATGTGGATCGGCGGCCCCTTCGGAGTTGCACGTCGACGCCGGTGACGTTGAACCTGAACCTGAACATGGCCGGGCTCACTCCGTATTCTCTACAAGCTTCCTCGTCAGGCAGCCGTCTTCGGCGAACACTGATCAAGGCATCGCGTGGAAGCAGGAGGGCTCCAGCCAGCCAATTGGCTTCCTCTTCCTGTTCGTCGTTGTGTGTTCTCAGGGTAATCCCTGCGGCGGGGCTCATGAACATCATGGAAGGCTCATGTCCAAGGATGATGTGCGCGAGCTCGTGTGCAATACTGCTGTTTACCCGGGTAAGGGAATGAGAGGTGTTTGCCACTATCAAGTGGCTGGCACCATCGCTCACAGTTATCGCCGACCAGTTCTCTTCATGGTCGCCCAACAGGCGGTTCCGAACGTCGGTTGAGAGATCTTTCAATTCTGTGGGAGTGAGAATAAGGACATCAAGCAGGTCGGCAAGCTGCTGAACATTTAACGCCGCAATAG
>JBEKQP010000376.1:0-4263 GCA_049519595.1 Candidatus Korobacteraceae bacterium
ATTCCCACCGGCAACGACTTCCGCGTGCAGATGTCGGCCGAGGAGCAGGCGCGCGTCGCCCGCGAGATCGACTCGAATGTTCGGCAGTCGCTGGTGCGCGGGACCGAGGATCTTTGGAGCCGACTGCGCGATGTGGTCTCGCACATGGTGGACCGGCTGAACGAGCCCGAGTCGCGCTTTCACGCGACGCTCGTGACGAACATCTTCGATCTGGTGGAGTTGCTGCCTCGGCTCAACGTCACGGGCGATCCGGAGTTGAACCGCTTCGCCGAAGAGGCCCGCCAGAAGCTCTGCACCTACACGGCGCACGATCTCAAGAAGCATGAGTTGCTGCGCGCTGTGACGGCGACCGAGGCTGCGGAAATTGTCACACGCATGGACGAGGCGATCCGCAATCGTGAGGCGGAGCAGGCTGAGACGAAATTTGCAACGGTTGAGAACATCTTCGACCATATGTCGGCGTATATGGAGGCGCCCGCGGCGGCATGAGACACGATGGCACTACAACCATAAATTGGCCAGAATGGCCTGCTTATGGCTGTAATTCTTGCCGGCCAGTGAGGCTCGCGGCTATTTGCGAGAATGGATGGTTTCTGACCAAGAGCCGTTTGTGCTGGATGCCCTTACGCGAGCGTGATCCAGCTCACCCCAATCGGACAGTAGCCGACCCTACTCTCAGAATCCGAGGATCCACCAACTCTCCATCGCCCGCGGTCTCAAATGGTTGAATCCGATCCGTCGGGCCGGGTTGGCAAAATGCGGCACAGGAAGGCAGACCTGCAGAGGTAGACCATGGCCCTACGCGAAGAATTCGAGAATGCGAATCGCTTTGCCGCGCTCAGAAGTGAGCCTGCTTCCAGTGTGCTGGTTCTTCCCGGCTTGAATAACTCGGGGCCGAAGCACTGGCAAACCCTATGGGAGCAGGGGGAAGCATCGTTTCGTCGGGTGCTGCAGAAGGACTGGGTAACACCCCAGCTCAGCGACTGGATCGAAGGAATCTCGCGGGAGGTTGTCAGGGCTCGGTCGCCCATCGTCTTTGCTGCGCACAGCCTGGGATGCATTGCGCTGGCACACTGGACCCAAACCGCTTCGCCCGAGCTTCTCAGCCGGACCAAAGGCGCGTTGCTGGCCGCTCCTGCCGACGTTGACCGCCCCGAGTGTGCTGAGCCGATCAGAAACTTTCGACCTGTACCTCGCGGTGTGCTGCCCTTTGCTTCTATTGTGGTGGCCAGCAGCGACGACCCTTACACTCCCCTCGCCCGAGCGCGCGAATTCGCCAGCTTCTGGGGAAGCCGCTTCATTGACATAGGACCTGCGGACCACATTGCAACGAATATGGGTGACTGGCCTGAGGGAAAGCGGCTGTTGCGAACTCTGATATATGGGATCAGCGACGAGATTGGTCCTGCTTCTGTGTCTTAGGCGTGCCGTCTGGCGCTGACCTGCGCGAGCGCATTCTTTGACCTTTGCCAAAACTCCGCTGTCCTGCCCTCAATCTCTACATTGCCGACCATCTGCCCAGAGCCCGTCAGTGAGTGATTCGCCCTGTTCGCCAATTGGGAATCACTTCCGAGTTGCCGGTTTCCCAAGCGCAGCCCGAGGAATCGAGTCGAACGAGCATCGAGATGAACAATCCGCCCACAGGTGCGTGTTGCCACGACTCCTGCTGGCGCAGCCTGTGCCTCATTCACCGTGCAGGTCGAGGCCGGTCGGGCTGAACGGGATGGATCCATGGGTCGAATCCAGTCCTAGTTCCGACTCAAGCATGTCGAAGAACGAGTTCATCTTCGTCTTCCCGATCTCGGCAGAAAGGCCTTTCGACTCCTCGGTGTACCAGTTGCGTGTCTTCAAGACGACTCTACGATAAAACGACTCCGCCTCGTCTACCAGCCTTGGCACAGCAATCTTGTTCAACTTGGTGGAGTATTCAATGCGCGTGCTAGCCCTGCTTTCGTTCTGATAAAAATGCAACAGGGCAAGTCTATATACGTGCTGCCTAACAATAGGCTTCTTGAAGATGATGGGGGCGTTGGTGTTAACATGCGCCGGGCTCTCCACGTATTTAGTCAAGCCTCTCTTCATTGCCCTAAATGTGTTTGAGACAAACACCATGTCTCGGGGGTACCGTGGAATTGACTTGTCAAAGACGCGGTCGTGGTTCTCCTTGTTCGCAAAAATCTCCGATGGCTTCGCGGCCGCCTGCAGATCCCTTCTAGATAGAGCGATAACTTGAGCCAGGTCTAAGACCTTAATATATGCTCCATTTGTGTTCGGGTAGTACTTGACCGAATCCAGGTTCTTCATTATGGACTCAAATTTCCCCTTCTGCCGCTCATAAAATACCCCAACATCTTTGAGCGCAGCCTCGATTTCGATATGTACCGGCTCATTCGAAAATAGTTGCCAATTCTCGATTGGAATCTGACGGTTATTCGAATTCGTTATCTCCTTTAGCTCGTCGGTTGTGGTGCCGACAACGACTTTGGCTATGACCTTGATCTCTTGGAATCTTTTAATGGCGCTTTCGTTCTTCAGGCGCTCAAGCCCTTTAAGGTACTCGTTGGCAATTGTGATCGTCTGGCATCCGTTGATGATACTCGGAGCTTCAAGGCAAAGAAATGAGTCCTCCTCCTTGGCGGAGGAGGCGGACGCTGAGATGGTCACCCCGATATGGTAGAAGGGGAAGATTGCTGGGCTCATTCGCCCCTGTGTGATCTGATCCAGCGTGTTGTGCATCGGACTAACGAGCCGCTCTCTTACCTCTTTGTTGTACTTTAGTGAAAGCCGCACGTTCTTATCAAATAAAACGTCGCCTCGTTGCCGGTAGAGCTTAACAAGGCTGCTTAGCGTCACAAACGCAACATCGAGGTGCGAGGATTTCCGAAGCTCAATTCTGGCCTCGTCTATCTTCGGAATGGAGTATTTCTTAATCTGCTGCGGGACCCCGCGTTCAAGGTTGAAAACCTCTATGTCAGCGGACAAGCGCCCGTGCTGCGTCTGGAGAAAGCTGTTTAGAGATGAATCTACCAAGCCTCGCTCAAACGATATGTATTCTGGGGTATCCTCAAGCTCGTCGAGGTCAAAGGTGGACACAAGGACGAGATGAACTCGCCTTATTCTGTCTTTCGCTTCCGAAAGTCGGGCATAGAGATTAAACAGGCAGTGATTGTCGGATGGAACGGCATCAACGTGCCCGTCAACAAGAACCTGCTCCAACCACAATCGCGCTCTGTCGAGATCGGAGACTCCCTTTAGAACGGTCGCACGACTCTCGCTTAGCTTGCTTTGGAAAATATGAAGGCCGCCCGACTTGTCGTCGAAGTACCAAGCGTCAATCCCCCCGTCGTTTGCGCCTCGGGAGCTTTGGTCCAGCGCCGTATTTACATCGACAGCGTAGCTATTCATCAAGTGCATCGTTGCAATGATGTTCTCATCGCTTGTATCGACTGCGTGCTTGGCCCGGAATTTCTTGATGGCGTCGATGCATTTCTCTCTCGTGACCATGATGAGATCAGACCCCATTCCTTAAGGTGAGTCAGCCTTGAAAGACGCGCCGTCCCCTAACGTTGATTTCGCCTTGGCTTTTTCAAAAAGAATTGTATACCTAGCTGCTGCTCCCTGGACTCTGGACGTTAGGGCGCCGGCGAACACAGGCGCGGCGAAGCTTCGAGGGGGCAGCGCGGAGTGGTGTGTTGTGTAGGCCCGGGCAGAATGGTCGTCTACCCCGAAACTACGCACGAGGATCTCCGTCGGTGGGTGTCAAATCGGCGTGGGCGGTCTCTCTGTTGTGGCGAAGGCCGTTCGCCAAGAACTCAGGTTGGACACCGCAACCAAACAGTAAACCTCGAACAAAAACTGAGAGGCTCGCTTCTCTCCATAGCCTCTTACTGCCACCTTATGGTTCCATGGATGCCACTTTATGCTTCAAATCACACACGAAAATCCTGCGCCCGAGCGCATCCGAAAAGCGCGCACGTCGCTTTTACTAGACCATCCCTTCTTTGGCTCGCTCTTGTTCCGGTTGAAGAGCGAAGAAGATCGCTCGATTCCGACCATGGCAACCAACGGCGTTGTACTCCGCTACAACCCCGCGTTCGTCGATACGCTGAATGCGGCGACGCTGGCCGGGGTGCTGGCTCACGAGGTCATGCACCCCGCGCTCCAGCATCACACCCGGCGGGCCAAACGCGACCCCAGGCGCTGGAACGAGGCCTGCGATTATGCGATCAACCCGCTGCTGCTCGATGCCGGTCTGAGCCTGCC
>JBEKQP010000377.1:0-6125 GCA_049519595.1 Candidatus Korobacteraceae bacterium
CTCATTGAATACAACACATCCTGCATTCCTGAGTTTGTGCAGCGCGCTGCTGCCGCCGCCTTGCAGCATGGCGAAACACATGTCGCAAGCCTTCGCGCGGAATTGATCGCGGCACGACAATATCTCATCAGCAAGCTGCGCGATCTTCCCGGCATCGAGGTCCCTGAATCGGACGGGGCGATGTATATCTTTCTGCGAATGGCGGGATACGCCGACTCGTTGCAACTGGCGAAACTGCTCGTCGAGAAGGCCGGCCTCGGCTTGGCACCCGGCAGAGCCTTTGGCCCGGAAGGCGAAGGGTGGTTGCGCTGGTGTTATTCAGCCGATCTCCAAAAGCTTCGTCTTGGGGTTGAACGCCTGGCTACATTTTTGGCGAACTAGATCGCGTACAGCCGTGGCGAACCGGGGTCCAGTGTGAGTTGAAAAATGTGGAGACAATACCATAAGCACTGCCGTTCATAACGATTCCGAGGGCACCAGCCAGACTTTTGTTTACTTCGGCTGGCTGACGCTGTTCGTTTATCTGGCCACTCCTGGCGGCTTACTGGTTGACATCCAGACGTCGTACATGCTGAAAAATCAGTTGCATGCGACGGCGACACAGGTTTCGGTATTCCGGCTGGTAACGGGCATTCCGGTGTATTTTGCGTTCGTTTTTGGTCTGATGCGGGATATGTGGAACCCGTTGGGACTGCGGGACCGCGGCTTCTTTCTGATTTTTGCTCCCATAACCGCAATCGCATTTGTCGGAATGGCTTTGTCCCGTCTCTCGTACCAGGGGCTGCTCATCGGAATGTTGCTGGTGATGCTGGCATCGCGCTTCACCTCAGCAGCCTATCAAGGTCTGATCGCTTTAATCGGCCAAGAGAAACTCATGTCTGGCCGGCTGAGCACGCTGTGGAATGTGGTCAGCTCTGTCCCGGTCATTATGGGGGCATTCGCTTCCGGATACATATCTGATCACGTGCCGCCGAAGGCGACATTTTCATTGGTGGCGGTACTTACCTTAGCCATAGCTCTCTTAGGTCTCTGGAAGCCCTATTCTGTCTTCCGCAATACCTATGACAAGCCGCAGGCACGAGGACTGGATTTTCTGGGCGATGTCAAGCGGTTGCTGAAACACCGGGCAATCTATCCAGCGGTTCTTATCTGCTTCCTATGGAACTTTGCGCCGGGGGCAGCAACCCCGCTACAGTTCTACCTGACGAACAAACTCCATGCATCGGATGCAGTTTACTCGTACTACAACGGGATATTCGCGGTTTCGTTCATCCCGACATTTATGCTGTACGGCATTCTTTGTAAGAAGGTGCCGCTCAATAAGCTGCTATGGTGGGGAACGATCATCGCGGTGCCACAGATGATTCCGCTGGCATTCATTCACTCAGGTAACCTTGCGCTGCTATTAGCTGTCCCAATTGGATTGATGGGTGGCGTTGCAACCGCGGCGTACTTTGATCTGGCGATAAGATCCTGTCCGCCGGGCCTGCAAGGGACCTTAATGATGCTAGTTGAGGGAGTCTTTGCGCTCTCTGCGCGAGGCGGAGACCTATTGGGTTCTAGTATCTATAACAGTAGCCCCAGCAATGGATTCCTCTACTGTGTGATTGCGACGACCATGGTTTACGCTCTGATCTTGCCGTTGATTCTGCTGGTTCCGAAAGACCTGATTGCCACTGCGGATGGCGAATCGAACCGGGCAATCGGGACCATCGGGCAGAACGAGACTGTCACAATGGAGCCTTCATAGGCGCCGCCGCAGACAGGGCTCGAGATTTACACCGTAATTGTTCTTCTTGGCTGGCTTACCGGATGAATGGAAGCAGGAGTATTACCACCGACAACGTCAGGGCGCTAAGGACAGAGGAAAGTAGAAGCAGCGAGCCGGCCTCCAAGCTTCTGGCATTGTAGTGGACGCCGAAGAGCACCCCAAGGAATCCGCCCGGGCAGGCCATTAGCAGCACAGCGTCACGCACCACCTGGGGAGGGTACTTCAGAGAGGAAGCAAGAGCGAAGGCTAATAGGGGTTGAGCAATTAGCGAGAGTACCAGTCCCCCCGAGACGTTTGCGCCCAGCGAGACGGATTCGCGGGAAAGGATCAGCCCAGTCACGAATAGGCCGACGCCGGCAGCGGTTTGCGAGAAGAAGCCGAACGAGCGAACCAAGACAAGCGGGAGCGCGTAGCCCGCCAGTGAAAAGCCTATTCCAAGTATCGGGCCAAGCACGACCGGCTTCATCAGTGTTCTCCATAAGGCCATGCCCACCCGGCGCAGAACACCGGTGGAACTTGACTGCGCGCCCCCGGCTTCCAGCAGCAGCAACGACATCGGAGCGGCAACCACATTTCCACAGACAATTCCTACCGCCACGGGAGCGCTGCCCTGAGTGCCATAGAGCCCGAGAAATAAGGGCAGTCCTACCGCTACCCAGTTGGGGAGTGCGATAGTTAGCGTCACCGCGGCGCTATCGGCAAGCGTGAACTTGAATAGCTTCAGCTCAATCGCCAAGGTGACGGCAAACGTGAGGATCATGGAAAGCGACAAAATCCCAAAAAGCTTCGCATGAAAGGCAAGCATCTGCCGCGGAGTCTGCGCTGTGGCCAGAAATAGCGCTGCCGGAAGGGCGTAGCTCAGCAGAAAGGTATTAAGGCCGTTGCAGTGCTCGACTTCGGTAACGTAGGTTACAAGTTGAGCCGGCCGGTGCGATAGTCACAACAACACCTCACAGAGTATGCGAAGTGAGTCTGCCGCCCGCACCAGACAGGGTCACTTGCCTGTCGTGGCACCTGGAGCGCGACGCGGCATGAAGGCAATGATCAGAACGCACGCGAGCGCCTCTATCCCAGCGACAACGTAGAGTCCTGTCGAAGCCTTACCAGTTATGTCCTTAAGCCAACCCACAACATAAGGGCCGACCCAGCCCGACAAATTACCAAGCGAGTTAATAAGTGCAATTCCGCCTGCGGCCGCAGTTCCCGCCAGGAACATGGTCGGCATTTGCCAGAAGGGCGCGAACGCGCTGAGCACCCCGGTGACCCCTAAAATAAGGGCCGCAAAACCTAGCACCGGAATTCCGGCAAACACACCGATAAGCACGAGACCGACAGCCGAGGCCAGGCACGAAAGCCCGCAATGGAAACGCCGCTCAAGGGTGCGGTCGGAATGACGCCCAACTAATACCATCACCACAACTCCGACGATGTAGGGTACCGCCGAGAGCAGGCCAATCGTCGTGTTGTCCTTCACCCCCAGGCCCTTAATGATCGTTGGTATCCAGAATCCGAGCGTGGGGTTCGCGCTGACCAGGCAGAAGTAAATGAGAGTAAGTAGCCAGACTTTCGGGACCCTCAGCGCTTCTCCGAACCCATGCTTGCGGACACCTGCTTGCTGATCGTCCATCTTCAAGTCGGCGGTAACAAGTTGTTTCTCATGCTCGGTAAGCCAACGCGCCTGCGTCGGTTTGTCGACAAATACGAGCAGCGTCAGCAGGCCCATGACGATCGACGGTATGCCCTCAAGCAGGAACAGCCATTGCCAGTTAGCCAGTCCAACATGGCCAACGATGTTGCCCATGATCCAGCCGGAAATAGGGCCGCCGACGATGGCTGCAACCGGGATCGCACCCATGAAGTAGCCAAGCATCTGTGCGCGCCGCCTCGCCGGAAACCAATAAGTCAGGTAGAGGATGACACCAGGGTAGAGGCCCGCTTCCGCAGCCCCGAGCAGGAAACGGACGATATAGAACCAGGTCGCGGTCTTGACGAACATCGTCGCAATGCTTGCGACGCCCCACAGAATGGTAATGCGGGCGATCGTCTTGCGGGCTCCAATCTTTTCTAGGAACAGGTTGCTCGGAATTTCAAAAAGCAGGTAGCCGAGGAAAAAGATGCCGGCACCGAAGCCATATACCGCTTCGCTGAAACTGAGATCTTTAACCATCTGCAGTTTGGCGAAACCAACATTCACACGATCCATCCACGCCATTACGAACAGCAGGATCAGGAATGGCATAATTCGTTTTGCGATCTTGAGGTAGATTGCTTCGACCTCGCCCGTGGCCGCAATACCAGTGCTGCTGCTGGCTCCAATCGTGCCTTCAGTAGAGCTCATTGTTGTAGTTCTCCATTATGCGGGGCTAGGCCCGCGTCTTATCGCGCGTAACTCACGTGTAAGTGAGTGAGCGACTTAGTAGAGCCTACCGGGTCGCTCATTGCACTTCGCTAGCCGGTAAGTCAGTAATACTGCGGGCGTCTGTCGGCGAATACGGGTATCCGCTTTCGTATGTCAGCCACTGACGCGAAATCCACATCGGCGATGATGACTTCTTCCTTATCTTCGGAACCTTGCGCCAAAATCTCGCCCCACGGATTGATTACCAGCGAGTTTCCGAAGAAGACGTTGCCTTCGTCTTTGCCAACCCGGTTCACAGCAATTACGAACATCTGATTCTCGATAGCTCGTGCAGTGTTCAACGCAAGCCAATGTTTTCCTCGCACCGTTGGCCACTCAGCCGGCACGAACAACGCCTGGGCCCCGCCCAGAGCCAATGCGCGGGGTAGTTCGGTAAATCGCAGGTCGTAGCAAATAATCATGCCGACTTTGCCGAAGCACAGGTCAAACAACGACTTACTGGTTCCAGGGCTAATATATTTGTCTTCAGCCATCAACCCGATGAGATGTATCTTGCTGTACTTTCCGATAACATCGCCATTTTGGTTGATGGCATAGGCAGTGTTATAGACTTTGCCGCCGCGCGTTTCAGCCATCGAACCACCTACAACGCCTACCTTATGTTGCTGGGCAAACGATCTGAGCATCTGAACGGATGGGCCGTCTTCGGGTTCACCAAGTTTATGGATTTGGTCGAGCTTGTAGCCTGTCGTCCACATCTCTGGAAGGACGAACAACTCGGCCCCGGAGCGAAGTCCTTGCTCCATCATCGCCAAGGCCTTTTTGCGATTGGCCTCAACGTCACCTAAAACTATATCCATCTGTATCAGCGCGGTTTTCATGCCTTCATCTCCTGCTCAAGCGCATCGACGTCATAGCGGTGTGCAATTTTGCGTTTCAGAACGGGGTCCTCGAGCTCCAGGTCCCAGGTCTTCGCAAACACGAAGCCCTCGTGGGTAGGTACCGTACCCGAGTAAATAACTGCACCGTCGAGATTCTGGTCAGTTTCCTGCTTGACTGCATTGATTAAATCGGGAACGGGCAGCAACGCTGTCGCGGGGCCGTCCTGGTATAAACGTTTCCCCTTCTCGTCAGTGACCCAGGCCCGCAGGATCAAGGAATCCCAATGGTCACGCACATCCTCGTAATCCCAAACTTGGCTCGCAACGACTTTCTCGCACATCTGTTTCGACTTGATGATGCTGACTTTCTCAAGGTCGCGATCCGTCTGGTCACTGCCAACGCTCACGTAGGTCTTGTCACCTTGTAGGAACAGAACAAACTCCACCTCTCCCGAAGTCTCTTTACCCTGCGCCACGATCGTCGGGGAGTTTGTCAGCAAGTAGGTACTGACCGGGTAAACCGTGGGGGTGCGAGGCGGTGCGCTTACACCGATCTTCGCCAGCTCATTGATGTGTTCTCGTACCTTGGCTTGATTACGGCCCGCATATCCAATGCAGTACACCCGGTTGACCTGCAGCTCAATCGGCTGAGCTTTGTCGCGTTTGATCAAAGAAGCCTTCATTCCCAATCCTCCATATACTTACATGCACATAAGCCGCAGCCGAACAGCCGCATGCGTCGACCATACGCAAGCTGGGCCGGCAGGCGTTTCGATTATTAACCGAATTTATTGGTTTTGAAAACGGTTTTGATTGTACGCTCATCTGCCCTGCTCCGACGTCGCTAAAACGATATCGCGCGTCCGCAACTGTGTGCGATCCGCACCGGCACAGCCGAGTTGCTCGAAAGACTTCTCCTTAGCCAAGCTGCTGGGCAGTGCAAGTTGCACTGCTTGACACAAACAGCTGTGTCCCATCCGACCAGCATGGTTGACTTTTGCGCGGGCGCGGGGTGCGAAACTGATTGACAAGGGAGTAACCAGAATCCTAACATGTAACGCCACTCAGGTCAGACACTTGCAGCGCTCGCTTGTTCCGAGGGAAACTCTTCGGG
>JBEKQP010000378.1:0-3581 GCA_049519595.1 Candidatus Korobacteraceae bacterium
CGCTCCAGCTATCACGCCCACGAGCAGGCGGAATCGACCCGCACGCGCTGAAACGGTTTCGCGAAAATTTTCCACACGTGATGCACCTACTCTGAAACCAGCCGCATTCTCACCACACCCGGCACGGCTTCGGGCTCACCATCGGCGAGCCAGACTTGCAACTGAACACTTTCTGAAACTGCGGCATATTGGAGAGCACGCCGTTCACGCGGAACTTGTCCGGCGAGTGAGGATCGACCTGGGCGCGCAGCCGCAGCACCTCCGGCCTGGCGTTATCGCACCAGATCTGCCCGAAGCTGATAAAGAATTGCTGCTCCGGAGTGAAACCTTTCACGGTCCGATCTTGCAGTCCGGACATTGCCCGTAGAGCCAACAGCGCGAGGCGAACGCCGCCGTTATCCGCCGTGTTCTCGCCAAGGGTAAGCTTGCCGTTCAGATGAACATCGTCGACCGGCACGTACTTGCTGTACTGGTCGACAAAACACTGCGCGCGCTCTTCGAAGGCCGCGGCGTCCTTGGCCGTCCACCAGTCGCGCAAATTTCCCTGGGCGTCGAACTGACGGCCTTGGTCATCGAAGCCGTGCGTCAGCTCGTGACCAATCACGGCGCCGATGCCTCCCATGTTCACCGCATCGTCGGCGCGCATGTCGAAGAATGGCGGCTGAAGAATGCCGGCTGGAAAATTGATATTGTTCTCCTGTGGGTTGTAATAGGCGTTGACCGTTGGCGGACTCATGCTCCACTCCATGCGATCAACCGGCTTTCCAATCTTTGCGAGCTCCCGATGGGTTTCAAATTCATTGGCGCGGATGGAATTGCCCAACGCATCACCGCGCACAATCTGCAGCGAACTATAGTCGCGCCACTTGTCCGGGTAGCCAATCTTGTTCTCGACGCCCGCGAGCTTGACCAGCGCCTGCTTCTTGGTTTCGGCAGTCATCCAGGACAGCTCCTGGATGTCCCCTTGAAGCGCTTGCTCGATGGCGTGGACCATGGTCAGCACCCGCTGCTTGCTCTGACCCCCAAACGCCACCTCGACATAAGATTTGCCGAGGGCTTCGCCAAGATCGGAACCAGTAGAGCGGACACATCGCTTCCAGCGAGGCCGCAGCTCTTTGGCTCCGGTCAGCGTCTTGCCGTAGAAATCAAATCTTTCGTCCACGAAAGCCTCTGGCAGCATCGACGCGGCCGTCGAGAGCAAGTGCCAGGTCAAATAGGTCTTGATGTCGCCCAGTTCGGCGCTGGCAATCACGTCGTTGAAGCCCTTCACGAAATCGGGAACGGCCACATTGAGAGAGTCAAACTTAGGCGCGCCCGTCTCAGCGATGTAGCGGTTCCAGTCAAATACCGGACTTAGTTTTTCGAGGTCGGCCACCGCCATGCTGTGGTAAACCTGTGCGGGATCGCGGCGCCTGACTCGATCCATGGAAACCTTTGCCAGCGCCGTTTCGATCGCCATAACCACCTTTGCGTTCGCCATGGCTGACTCGGGTTTTTCGCCGGCCAGTTGCAACATGCGCTGCACATGCTGAACATATTTTTCTCGCAACTCGACCGAGCGCGAATCATCCCTCAGATAGTAATCACGGTCGGGCAGACCCAGTCCGGACTGGTCAGTCTCGGCGATCTCCATCGCGGCGTTCTTGTAATCTGGTTGGGAGCTGAATTCGAAGAACGCATTGCTACCAAGGCGATGAGCGTGGGCCAGGTATCCCGGCAACTCCGCTTTGCTTTGTAGCCCGGCAATGCGGTCCAGCTCCGGACGCAGCGGATCCAACCCTTTTTTCTCGATAGCGGCTTCGTCCATGCACGAAGCATAGTAATCGCCAATCTTCTGCTGATTGGCGTCGCGGTTGGGGCGTTCGACGGCGGCTTTATCAAGAATCTTGCGTTCGATGATGAGGTTGTTCTCCGCAAGTTCGTTGAAGCGTCCCCATACCGCCTGATCCGGAGGAATTGGATTGCGTTCCATCCAGCCGCCGCAAGTGAAGCGGTAGAAGTCGGTGCACGGAGCAACGCTGCGATCCAGCAGCGATACGTCAAAGGACTTGATCGCTTTGGGCTGCGCCGCATCGGGAGCGACGGCCGGCTGGGTTTGAGCTTGGCCGGTTGCGATACTTGATGCAGCGAACACGCAGATGAGAAACGAACGAAGCATTTCAACTCTCCCCAAAATTAGACCAGCCCAGCGAAGACATTAGCTGGGGCCCGTGCAGCCCGGCTGCTTCATGGGATGCAGCTTTCGCGAAACCTGGTTTAGACGGATGCCCAGAAGGTTCACGCTTCGAAGTTCGCGGAACGCCGGCAGTGTCTTGCACGTTTTCCGGCCCCGCACACGAGCCGCTCAGAACAGCTTCATCTGAATCGTCAGATACTTCTTGGGATTTTGGCGAATCGCCTGGATGAGTGTCTGACTATCCATGAGTAACTTGTTGGTATTGTCATACAGCGAGGGATCCCGCAGCAGCTTGCCCGCCGAACCCTCGCCGCGATCGAGCCGGTCGGTGATGTCCGAGAGGCGGTTCACCACGTTCTGCAGCTTGTTGGCAAACTCCTGGTCATGCGCAAACTTGCCGAGCGCTCCTTTGCCGGAGTTTATGTCTTCGAGGAATTTGTTCGCTTTGTCGTAAAGCCCCGGGTCCTTCAGCAGCTTACCGATGGATCCCTGCCCCGCCTGCAGCTGGGTGGCAATCTGATTTACTTTTTCGGCGCTGGCGTTCAGCTTGTCGTAAAGTTCACTGCTCCGCAACAGCTGGCCGACGCTACTCTTGTCCGAGTTGATCTCGTTCAGAATCTGTTCCGCCTGGAGGACCGAGCGGTTCAGATTATCGTAAAGAGCCTTGCTGTAGATCAGCTGG
This sequence comes from Candidatus Korobacteraceae bacterium, assembly GCA_049519595.1. GTDB lineage: Bacteria > Acidobacteriota > Terriglobia > Terriglobales > Acidobacteriaceae > CAWBRT01. The sequence continues at coordinate 2,859 of JBEKQP010000378.1, forward strand.
CCGACCGAACCTTTCTGGTCTTCGATGGCGCCGACGATGTTGTCCACGCGACCCAGCAGTGCATTGACATTCTGCAGCGTGGTTTGCGAAGAACGGACCACATCCTGGATGTCGGGCACATCACGCCACGGCAGCGTATCGTCGTTTTGGGCCGGCCCCTGAGTGGCCGCCGTGCTGTCAATGTTGACGTAGGTCTCGCCCAAAGCGCCGACCGTCGTCAGCATCACAACCGAATCCTTCTTGAGGAATTCGGTCGCCTTGCCGCCGACCTTCATCTTGATCCGGACGGGTGTGCGCTTACGCTCGGGTACGATGATCAAGCTTTCAACGGCGCCGACATCGACGTTCTGAAGGCGGACGGGAGACCCTGCCCGCAAGCCGCTGGCATCATCAACGTAGGTATAGAGCGTCAGCTTCTTCGTGAATAAGCCGGTCGTTCCCGTCATCAGAAAAATAAGGACGGCAAGAACGATGAGAGCAAAAATAACCGTCAGCCCGACACGAAGCTGTGCCCACTGCAACTGTTTCTGGCTCGGCACCATCCCCCCAGGAAGTTAAGGCTGCAAACCCTAGGATTGAGCAGTAGAGCGCCACTAGAGCAATTCAACAGTCGGCATGCCCCTAAGTATCACCGTTCGCTCGGATGTCACCCACCCAACGCCAAAGCGTTTGCGGGGAACCCCATACGCCGGCTCCTTCGCGGGATATACCTTCCGTGTATCC
>JBEKQP010000379.1:0-3567 GCA_049519595.1 Candidatus Korobacteraceae bacterium
GTATGTGGACATCAGCTCCTGAAAGGCGGCCGTGTGGAACTGCGTTGTCTTGGTCCGCGATGACGTCAGCATCCGGAAGAATGGGTTGTTACCATGTCTCGTCACCGCAAGGAACACTATTGCAGGTGTGAGGTCGGTATAGTGCACCGCTTGCTTCGCCCCTCCGTTTAGTAGCGCGAGGCTTTCGATGAGGGCGGCGACTCTCTCGACTCGCTTCTCCACCGGCAGGCGAAAGGCCGTCTGCTTGCGAACGGTCACCTCCGTGAGCTCGTTCTTTCGGGCAGATTCTCGTCGATGAGAGTCGAAGTTCTTATAGCCGACCCGTGCCCCATCGAAGAAGGTGCCGGCAGCGGAGAGATCAAGCGAGAGCAACCCCAAGAGGTGTGCCCTGTAAAATTCATGTTCGTAAGGTACCGGGTCTCCTTCTTGACGGGTCATCGTTCCAAAGTCGGTTACTGGTCGAGACGGAGAGATTGAAACGAACGTGCTCACGCGGAACGGCGAGACACGCGTAATCTCCCTATCCTTCTCCAGAGGACTGGCTTTCTCATCCTTGGCGGCGTCAGTCTTCTTCGACGGTGCCCTCATATAACCGAACAAATCGTCGTCCCAATACTCGATCGGGTTCGCATCGGTGTAGGCGATCTTGCCCTCTCTTCGGACCGGTGCGGCGTTCCACCGGGGCTCATTCAACTCCAGATTCGTTCGAATCCAGTACCGCACCGCCTGCGCGGAGACATACGGGTGAGGCCCGTCAGGAGTCGGAATTTTCTTAACGACTATAGCGTTATCGGTCCTTGCGCCGTCATCTGATCCAGCATTGTTGAGGGCGGAAGCCGGTGCATCCAATACGAGACAACCCGTCACAAAAGCCATATCATCCTCGCGTTTCAGCCGCCTGCTCTTCTTCCACAGTGGCGACCTCTTCCTTCAGCTTCTCCGGTGTTAGCCAGCCGGACTTGTGAAGCTGTTCCACCAGCCGGATGCAGATCAGATCGCGTACCAGCGACCAATTCGCTGCTCCAGAGTTGTCTTCCGCCTCAAAAACCTCAACATAATCATCCAGGGCGAAAAGCAGGTCTTTCGCCTGAAGGAACTCCTTCCGTTGAGCTTTTACCAACTCTCCGCGGAGAATCCCGGGGTACCGAGCGAAAGTAATCTTCTGGAAGAACGGGGCGTCGTTCCTCCTTTCGATATATGCGGCAAGGGCGTCCGCAAATTCCCGTATACGCTGAATCCTGTCCGGGCTCATGATCAACACCTCCTGCAAGAATAGATCCGTCAATCCCCAATTGCATTCGTCCGCGTGCTGGATGCTTCCTCGAAGTTCGGACAACAGATACCGCTTGATGAAGCGATTTGCGGGCTGAGGGTCGATGAACCCGTTCCGGTAGATGCCCAGAAGATCCTCAAGTACAGGGTTCCTCGATCGCCCCGGTCCGCTAAGTCTAGGCGCTGCAACTTTCTTTGTAGACCTTATTCCGCTGACCGATGCAGCCTCGTTCTTGCCATCCGCAACCCATCCGCGCGCAATAATCCGGCCCCAGGCGGTATTTGTTGAAGCTTGTGTCACATTACTCAGGAATCGAATCAGATTGGAAGGAACGGAAAATACGTCGAGAGATGGCCCCTGCCCAGAACTGCTCAACCAATAAATCTGGAGCGAAGCTGGGGTGCCCGAATCGCAGACGTCTCTGCGGCGCGCTAGGACATCGAGCAAGTCGGATGCCACCAACGTGAACGCCGACTTCGCATCAGGGTATTTCGGGCGCTTATTAGCCGCGTCCCACGAAGCCTGTTCGCGGGGCAATCCCTCGGCTAGACCGTCCCGATTGGGGAGGCCACCCGACATCGCCAACCCGAGCAGGCGCCGGTTGTCTTCCACGAAGTTTCTTGCCAATGCCAGTGTCAGAGCGGGGGAATCAGAGTGGGCGATGAGGAGCTTCCCCTCAGAGCGTCTGCCCCCGAGCGGCAGAGCTTGGAGAGCAGTCAAATAGGGTCCGGCGATAAACAGCCCGCCCGCCCCGCCGGGAAAGAAATTCAAAACGTCCTCTCCGGTCAGCAAGGGCATCTGCCCCCGGTGAATTCGATGAGTGGCAGGCAGACCCGAAAACGCGCACACCTCAGTCTTGGCCGACTCTTCGGGCTTGGCACGGTGGGCTCTGAGTATCCGTTCGGCGTAGCGTTTCCGTGTTTCGGCCTTCTTTGCTCCGTTACCAGGCTGCACGTATTCCGAGTTCATGAAGACACATGTGAGATAGCTGGTGAGCGCGCCGCTGAAGTAATACCGCTCCATCTCATCTGCGGCGGCATCAAGGTCTTCAAGTGTGAGTTGTGCCGGTTCCTTTTTGCCGGTCATCGCACAGACTGCTGCGATGCCAACGTCCACTAGAACGTGACCAGTCCAGTTCATCATGCAGAACAGCCCCCTTCGCGTAGGGGTGCGGCTAACTTCCGTGGCCCACTCTCGCAGTCAATTTTGCAGTCCCCTTCGCAGCGGGGCAATCGGTGAGCGACGCCCTGCTGGGCCCTAGGTTTGGACGCTATATCGACAACAGGGCGTGCCACCATTTGAATCAGTTTAGAGCCGAACCGGCCATCCTGTCAAGGACCACTTTCACATTCAATGGGAAGTACAAGCAGGCAGCTCCCTTGTCATAGAGGCTCCATGGCGATTTCCCCCTTGCCCCAAACCGTCTGCCTACCCACCCCAACCCACGCACCCAGCTGCAAATACGGCACAAACTCCCCCAATTGTCCTTCATACTCCGCCTCCCCCACGAACCCGCCCAGCGGATGTCGCTGGCCTGTCCGCGACGAAAGCCGCTCCACCTCAGTGCGCTGCAACTCGCACCGTGTCATCCGCACCGCGGCGGCGCGCTCGCCCATCGCGCGGAAATCGATCTCCAGCGCGCCGGCGCCGTAGAGCGCGCGGAGCGTGCTGATGCGGTCGCGCAGTCTCCCGAATAGAATGCCGAACTCCGGCCGGTCCGCCACCTGGTGTCCTGCCTTTAGCTCCGTGGGAGTTACAAATCGAACCCGTACTCGGCCCACAGGATCGGGCGTCTCACTAAGGTCCACGACGTTGGGCGCGGACAGTTCGCGCATCAGGAACTGCTCGCCGTCGAAGACTTGCGCCACTCTCGCTTCGTTAAGATCCAGTTGATCCACGGAAGTTAGTTCCGCACGGCCGCGCCCAGGTCCCAGGCCCTCTCGCGCCAGTTGGGCGAACGCCAGCACGAAATACGGCAGCGCCGGGTCACGCACGTCGAAAATATGGACGTCGAAGTGAAAAGCCTCGCCTTGCTGGATCGTGCGCCCGTCCAGGTGAGCGGCGCGGAATACGAACGGCCGCGGCCAATCCGCCAACCCGCTCGGACCCTCACCGCGTGCCGCCTGCGGCTCGAACACGCGCGCATAGGGACAGCTCGCACGCACGTCGCACGTCATCGCATCCAAGCAGCTTGGGATGCAAACCAGCTTGCGGAAGATCCGGCCGAACGCGCCGCGCACGATGTTTCCCGATTTGTAAGGCGGGAAATAGAGCGTTCCCGCGGAGCGGAACTG
>JBEKQP010000380.1:0-3553 GCA_049519595.1 Candidatus Korobacteraceae bacterium
AATTCTGTCCGTACTTGTCACGATCCTCGGATTATTTTATTAAGACCGGGTCGCACAAGCATGGACCTTGCAAAGAGGTCCGCTTGGAACTGCTAATTATTCGTGTGCTATTTATTCTTGTAGTCGGACTTGCCTCTTATTTTCTGGAGCCGTTCGGCTTGACTCGCTTGGTTGACGCGCTGGTGGGTGTCGTGGTCGGAGCCGCCGTCATCCTGTTCGAGATTCGCCTTCGCAGCGTCAGCCTGAAACGGTTGATTGGGTCCGCAATCGGTAGTGTTCTGGGAATTATTGGCGCTTACCTGTTCTGCGCGGTGATTCGCTACAGCATTCAAAGCGGCCCTACGCAGAGCTTTCTGCAACTGACGGTCATCCTGATCATGTCCTACGTCGGTTTGATCGTGGGCGCAAGCAAGGGGGATTTGCTGAACCTTTCGGCGCTCGGCGGAATTTTTGGCGGAGAGAAGCAGGGCAAACGGAGCTACAAGATCCTCGATACCAGCGTCATCATCGATGGCTGGATCGCCGATATCGCCGAGACCGGGTTCCTCGATGGCGTGCTGACGATTCCATCGTTTGTCCTTCGCGAATTACAGCTGGTAGCGGATTCGGCCGACTCGCTGAAGCGCAACCGCGGCCGCCGCGGACTCGACATTCTGCAACGCATTCAGAAGATCACGACCTTGCAGGTGCAGATCGTCGAAGATGACTTTCCTGCCGTCCGCGAGGTCGATATGAAGCTGATCGAACTGGCCAAGCTCTACGAAGGCAAGATCGTCACCAACGACTTCAATCTCAACAAGGTGGCGCAGCTTCACGGCGTCGCTGTGCTGAACATCAACGAGCTGGCCAATGCGCTCAAACCGATCGTTTTGCCCGGCGAAATCATGAAGGTATTCATCCTCAAGGAGGGCAAAGAATACAACCAGGGGGTCGCTTATCTTGACGATGGCACGATGGTTGTGGTCGACAATGCCCGCAAGATGATCGGCAAAACGGTTGACATTTCCGTGACCTCGGTTCTGCAAACCACGGCTGGCAAGATGATCTTTGGCAAGTTTGACGAGCGTGGCATCAGCAGCATGGCGCGTCCGGAACCGAGACCACCGGACCTCCGCAAGAGCAATCCGCAACCGTCGATGCTCCCCGAAAATTCCAACTCTTCTTCGAATGCGGGGGCAGCCGCGCCGGCAAACGGAACCACCGAACCGCACTGAGCGGTACGCTTTCGATGGGGTCATCGATGAGTCTGTTGTTGGCTTGTTGGGTTCAGACGGCAGACTACGGCAGAATCAGGGATGCTCTATCGCTGCTCTATCGCTAATCGGGGAAAGAGCAGTGCGGCCAAACAAGTATTTGAAAATTCTCCGCCTGGCCTTGTATACTGCTGGCCCTTATGAAAGTAATCGTAATTATTCCCGCTGCCGGCCTCGGCACCCGCATGGCGTCTTCCACAGCCACTGCTCAGGGCAGAACCCGTAGCAAGCAATTCGCTCAACTGGAAGGCGTCCCGATCCTCATACATACGCTCCGCAAGTTCACCCGGATGCAGGAAATCAGCGAGATCTGGGTCGCGATGCGGAAATCAGAGTCGGAGCTGTTCCGTGAGGAAGCCCGCAAGTACGATCTCGGTCACAAGGTGCACATTGTCGAGGGCGGCGAGCACCGGCAACAATCGGTGGCTAACGCGCTGAACGCGTTGCATGCCGCCGAGGACGACATCGTGCTGGTACATGATGCGGTGCGTCCGTTCGTCACCTCCGAGACCATAGCGGCGGTCATTGCCGCCGTAAAAAAGCACGGCGCCGCAATCGCCGGCGTGCCCGCTGTCGACACCATCAAGCAGGTCGAGCGCACTGCCGACGGAGCCGTGATCACGGCTACCATCCCGCGCGAGATGATCGTGCAGGCGCAAACGCCGCAGGGGTTTCGCTTCGCCATCTTGAAGCAAGCGTTCGATGACGCCACTGCCGAGGGTTTTCTGGGCACCGATGAGGCTTCTTTGCTGGAGCGCCTCGGTCAGCCTGTCCACGTGGTGATGGGCTCGGTCAACAACATCAAGATCACAACCCCGGCTGACCTCGAATTGGCCGAGTTCTTCATCTCCCTGGAAAATCGCGGCAAGGCGAGCATTTCCGGCTGAAGAACCGTGACCGGCGACAGCCGCCTGGAGGGGCGGCTCGCCCGGCAGCGCGGCAGGACGGGGTGAAGTTACTTTATGCGAATCGGTTACGGTTGGGATTCTCACGAATTTAAGCCCGGCATTCCGCTCCGGATCGGCGGCGTTGACCTCCCGCACGACAAGGGACTCGCCGGCCACTCCGATGGCGACGTGTTGCTGCACGCGCTGACCGATGCGCTGCTCGGCGCGGTTGCGGCGGGAGACATTGGCGCCTTCTTTCCGCCAAGCGATCCCAAGTGGAAGGGCGCGAACTCGGCTATTTTTGTAGAAGAAGCGATGCGCCATGTGGAGAAAGCCGGCTATGCGGTGACCAATGCCGATACCACGCTGATTCTGGCCGCTCCAAAGATCGGACCGCACGCTGCCCGCATTCAGCAGCGCTTGGCTGAATTGCTTAAAGTGGACTGTAGCTGCGTCGGGGTGAAGGCGAAAACACCCGAGGGGATGGGCACGGATAACGCTGCCATTGCTCACGCCGTGGTGCTGCTGGAAAAACGCCACGACGGCCAACTTGGCGTGATGGAGGCCGTCGAGGCCCTGCCGCAGGACGTTGTGGATGAGATGGTCGAAGAGGTACTCGAATCTGCCGTCCCCGCCGCGTCCAAGAAGATCAAATTATCGCGAAATTAAGGTGCTGAGGCGAATCGGACGCCGCATTAACGCCTCAGCTTCACTCCCTACCGCACTCGGGATGACATCACCCTGATACTTATCGCGCAGAGAGTGCCGGAAAGCGATGCTGGGCCGGCGGGCTTCTGGAAGCTTTTTCTATGCTGCCTTTTTGTCCAATTTCTGAAAAGCCTTCATGAAGCTTTCCAGCAGCAAAAACAGAGTCTGGTTGACTCGCTTCAAATCGGTCAGGAAATAGCTCAGGTTCAGCAGGAGCAGATTCTCACTGGCCAGCTCAAAGATCGCGCTTTCCAGCAACCGCACATGCTTGATGAGCAACGGAATGGAAAAGCCCTGGCGATATCTGACTTTGTCCCATTGCGCGCCGAGACGCATGAAATCATTGCACGCTTTGTCCGCATCCGAAGAGTCCAGCACATCGGCCAGCATCCGCAGGACCGGCGCGATTGGAGCAACACGATCCTCCTCGCTAATTCGCAGCTCCATGAGTTCGGGGTCCGCCTTCATGAGTGCCAGCGTCCGCTGTACTATCTCTTTCGACAACTCCCGCAACAAGACTGAAAGGCGCTTGCAGGCAAGCGGCTGGTGGCGAACCGGATTTTTCAACTTCTGTTCAATCTCGCCGAGCAGCGAAGAGACGCTTGCCGGCTTGACGAGACAACCATCCACTTGGCTGCGATTCGCCTCTAGCGCCGCCTCCAGCGCTGGATAGCCGGTAAGAATAAAGTTGATGCAGTCGTGTTG
>JBEKQP010000381.1:0-3491 GCA_049519595.1 Candidatus Korobacteraceae bacterium
AACCTGCTCGTAGGCACGCAGATGATCGCCAAGGGCCACGACATTCACAGCGTCACGCTGGTGGGCGTGGTGGGCTGCGATCACACGCTCTCGCTGCCCGATTTTCGCGCCGCCGAGCGCGTCTTCCAGTTGATGACGCAGGTTTCAGGCCGCGCCGGCCGCGGCGAATTGCCCGGCCGCGTCGTGGTGCAGACCTACTACCCCGATCACTACGCGATCCTGGCCGCCACAGCCCACGACTACAAGGCCTTTGCCGAGCGCGAGTTGAAGTACCGCCGTTGGATGCACTACCCGCCCTTCGGCGTGCTGGCCAACGTGCTGGTGCAGTCGCAGAAATTGGAAGAAGCCGCGGGGTGGGCTGCCGCCCTCGGCAAGTACTTAGTCCAAAACCAGAACCCCGGAGGGGTGCGGCTGCTGGGGCCGTGCACCGCGCCCATAGCGCGCATCAAGAATGTCTACCGCTTCCACATGATTCTCAAAAGCGCCTCGCGCAAAGCGCTCAACGCGGCGCTGCGCGGCATGCTCGCACACGCCGACGAGACCGGCATCCCACGCCGCAACCTGGTTGTGGACGTGGATGCACTGCGGCTGATGTGAGGGCAGCGGAGTTAGCACCGCCAACTTCGCTGTTCTTAGCTGTTCGCGGGAGCGCCCGGCTGCAGCGCGTGCAGTTCCTTGCCGGGTTTGAAGCGCACCGCTTTACCGGGAGCAATGTTGACCTCAGTCCCGGTGCGGGGGTTGCGGCCGATACCGGTTTTGCGCGCGCGGACGCTGAACACGCCAAATCCGCGCAGTTCGATGCGCTCGCCGGCCGCCAAAGCCTGCTTCAGACCTTCGAAGACCGTGTCCACTGCCGCCTCTGCCTTGGTGCGCGGCAGACCGGTGCGCTCGACTACGTTGTGAACGATGTCCTGCTTGATCACGGGACCTCCTCGCTTGCCGGGAACTGAATAGCGAATAGCCATTCGCCAAGGGAGCCAATAGCCCGGCGCTTGCCCGGCTTTCGACCCACAAGGCCCATAGTACAGATTTTGCGGCGATTAGGGAACAAGCAATTTCTGGATTTTTTCCGGTTTACTGTTTCCGAAAAAGCCTCCTCGCCGAGGGCGCTTCCGGACGAAAATTCATTCGTCCCGCGAAAGTGGCCGTTCGTCCCATGCGTCTTTTCCTATTTGTGTTTTGACGCGAGCCTTGCGTAAGATGAGTCTTCGGTCGGAACGAGCAGTAACGCGGTCCGGAAGCAGAAAAGAACGCCGGAATAGGAGACGCATGTCGATCAAAAGCGACCGTTGGATCAGAGAACAGGCCGTTCAGCATCGCATGATTGAGCCGTTCAGCGAAAAGCAGGTTGCCGGAGGGGTCATCTCCTACGGCCTTTCGTCGTATGGTTACGACCTGAGAGTCTCCAACGAGTTCAAGATTTTTACCAACGTGAATAGCGCCATCATTGACCCCAAGGCATTCGACGAGCGGTCGTTTGTCTCGGTCCAGGCGGAATCGGTCATCGTTCCGCCGAATTCGTTTGCTTTGGCGCGATCCGTAGAGTATTTTCGTATTCCCCGGGATGTACTGACGATCTGCGTGGGGAAATCGACCTATGCGCGTTGCGGGATCATCGTGAACGTGACACCCTTCGAGCCCGAATGGGAAGGTTTCGTCACGCTTGAGATATCCAACACTACGCCGCTGCCGGCAAAGATCTACGCCAACGAAGGTCTGTGCCAGATTTTGTTTTTCCAGTCGGACGAGCCGTGCGAGACCAGCTACGCCGACCGGAAAGGTAAGTATCAAAGGCAGCAAGGTATCGTCCTCCCCAAACTCTGAGGACGCGCGGCTCTCGAATCAGGACGAAAGAGTTCGACAGACGGAAGGATGCAAAGAACAAACTTCACGGAATACGTGTATGCCGATTCCGGGGAAGACCCTTCGAAAAACCGAAGGGAGGGCCATGACATCCAGATCTGCAGTTCCACGTCCCATTCGCGTTGGGATTCTTGCCGTTGAGCCCGTTCGCGTTGCCGGCTTGGCCAGTATCTTCGATCTGCCTGCGCAGCCAGCTCAGGCGCAACTTGTTCCCGTCATTGGTAGCCTGCAGGAGCTGATCGACGCCTCCGACATCGGATACGTCGTCGTCGATCTGCACTCTTCCCATGGCGGTCTTGAAACGCTGGAAGCGGTGCGCGGCGCTCGTCCCGACATTCGGCTGATCGTCATCGGGCCGGAAGGCGACGATGAGCTGGTGCTGAAGGCGATTATCTCCGGCGCCAGAGCGTATTTGGGCCTCTCTGCAGGCCCTGAAATAGTGCGTAAAGCCATTGAAGTTGTTACCTCAGGCTCCATCTGGGCTCCGCGCCAGTTGCTTTCGCGCCTCATCGATCGACTGCTGCATTTGCCGACTGAGACGCTGGTCGCTCCTCACCCTCAACTCACGGTGCGCGAAGAGCAGGTGTTGAAACTCATCCTAATGGCGCAATCGACGCGCGAGATTGCGCGTCAGCTCGGCATCGAGCAGCGGACCGTAAAGTCTTATATTGCAAGACTTATGCGCAAGACCGGTGCAGACAACCGCGTCAAGCTGTCGGTTTCGGCGGTGAGCTACTCGCTTTTGGCGGAGGCGAGCAACAAACGCCTGGGCAGAACTCCGCCGCACCATAAAGTCACTAAGTAGTTAATGAATATGGTTACTTTCGGTCATGTCCCCTAAGTACTCTTGCGCATGTGTGATGATTTCCACATGATGTTTCCAGAAACAACGCAGATCTGGGGAAAGGAGCTCCCAGGCAGCATGTTTCCATGAGGCCTGGGAACTCCTCTTTTTTTCTTCTAGGGCCAGTTTGTGTTGTTTCGACAGGCCTCCCTTTATCTTCCTTCCGCATCAAAACCCCTGAGTTCGTGTCGAGCGATGCTGCTGCACGGCTGGGCGCAGGCCCGTTGTGATCGAAGCACGGGTCTCGTTTTGGCTACCGCAAGCAGCTATCTTGTTTTCATTTCCTGGCGCGATCCGGCTGCAGGGAATCAACCCTGCCAGCCTCAGACTTCAGCAAAGAAAAATGCGCGTCTGGCCGCGGATGCGGTAGGCTGTTCGAGGAGGTCGCGGCGTTGCGCGCCCTCTTCGCAGCTGACCTTCTGGGCTCGATCACTCCGGCAGCGGAAGCTCAGCCTTCAACTTCGAGAGATCGGGTCGATTCCTGGAACCGCGGCACCAAGCCGGCGGAATGGAAAGGACATGAATATGAAAAAGGCGATTGCCAGCATTTGTCTCAGCTTTCTGTTTACGTCAACTGCTTTTGCGGCATCGACGAAAGACGATCTGCAAGGCCGCATTGACTCGGCCAGAACTGTTCTGGACCAGATCATGAGCGCCAGGGACAGTACGGTCCCCAGTGGCATTCTTCGCATGGCCACCTGTGTTGCCGTGGTTCCAAGCATGAAGAAGGGTGCAGTTCTTGTGGGCGCCCAGTACGGCCAGGGAGTGGTCACCTGCCGCACTG
>JBEKQP010000382.1:0-3448 GCA_049519595.1 Candidatus Korobacteraceae bacterium
ATTCGCTGGCGCATTCAACATCCTTCAGGGCTTTGCTTCCAAAGGATCAGGACGAGAATTATTCCGCCGTGGCATACCAGAACCTGACCCCGGTTATAACTCCTCTGCTCTCGCAGTTTACTGGAGACACGGCAGACGCTCTGCGTCAGCTAGCCTCGGATGCGAGACCCACCGTAATCTGTGCGCGCGGAGAAGAGAGCCGCATCGGAATCGCGAGTGACAGCCATCTGTTCGGGTTCGATTTTGCAACTCTCGAAACCTTAATGAATATGGGGAACAAAAACGCCATTACCAGCGTAAAACAATGACATGGGTATCATCGATCTCGACCAACTAGAGGTCCGGCTGGCAAATCGCACCGTACTGAACGGGCTAACAGGAGAATTGCGAGGAAACGCGATTGGCCTGCTCGGACCCAACGGCGCGGGCAAGTCAACGCTGATCAATACTCTCCTGGGGTTTCATCTTCCATCCAACGGGACGGCTCGCGTTTTTGGCCTCGATTCGCATCGCGATCGGGGCCAGATCCGTGGAGGAATCGGCTATATGCCGGAAAATGATTCCTTCATCGGAAATATGAGTGGCGTGCGATTCGTGCGTTACATGGCAGAGCTCGCCGGCCTGCCACCGGACGTCGCTCTGGAGCGAGCCCATGAAGCCCTCTTCTATGTCGGACTGGGCGAGGTACGGTACCGAAAAGTGAACAGCTATTCGCTGGGAATGAAACAGCTCATCAAGCTGGCCCAGGCGCTGGCGCACGGTCCGAAGCTCCTTATTCTCGATGAGCCCACCAACGGTCTCGATCCGATGGCCCGCACGCGGATGATCCAGCTGATCAAGGACATTCGCAAAGAAGGCAGCATTCGACTCCTCATTTCTTCTCACCTGCTGCGAGACATCGATGAAACATGCGATGAAGTGCTGATCCTGAAGAACGGCCAGATTGCCGCCCTGTGCAATATTGAAGAGGAGCGCCGCTCGAACCGCAGCTTCATTGAACTCGAGACGGTTGGCGCGACGGAGCGCTTCTCTGTCAGTATCAGAGGACTCGGCTGCGAATGCGCCTGCTACCCCGGCGGCCGCATCAAGCTCATCCTTCCCGACAACATCGAGGCGAGAGACCTTTATGTCATTGCGTCCGAACAGGGAGTCCAGATCCGCCGCATGAATCAGCGGCGTGACTCGCTTGAAGATATCTTCCTGCGCGCAATGGACAATGACATGGAAAGGATGGGAAATGGCCGTCTACAAACACAGTTATAGCGCCTATACAGGAAAAGTAACTCCTGCGTGGATGCGTGTTTTCGTTCTTTCCCGCTATGCTTTCGATGAAGCATGGTCGTCAAAGATATCGATAGGTCTACTGGTGTTCTGCCTGCTGCCCTGTCTTACTTCTATCGTCGTAATTTATTTGGCAAATAACCCTTTGGCACAGGCCCTTGTCGGCGCCAAGGGGAATCAGATTTTAGCGATCGACGCGGCCTTCTTTTTGAAGACTCTCGAAGGCCAGTGCTGGCTTGCACTTGTCCTGGCGTCGTGGATCGCACCGCGCGTAATCACCTTCGATCTTGCAGACAGTGCACTGCCCATCCTGCTCAGTCATCCCATCTCGCGCTTCGGCTACCTATTCGGAAAATTCATCGCGCTGTTCGTTTCGCTCTCCATCGTGACATGGATTCCGTGCCTGCTGCTATTCGCGTATGAAGGTTATTCCTCGCCAATTCCATGGGTAGTCGCCAATCTCCACATAGCGGTTGGCTTGCTCGCAGGGTCAATCATCTGGATCACGCTGCTTGCATTCATTGGTCTGGCGCTGTCGTCCTGGGTCAAGTGGAGGGTTGTGGCCACCGGCATCATCTTTGCGGCAGTTTTCATCCCGGCAGGCGTGGGAGGCATAGTGACCGCTGTGCTCCGCACTCAATGGGGATTCCTGCTCAACTTGCCGTTCATGATTTCGAGCCTTTGGCAGCGGTTGCTTGGAGCGCCTGCACCGATCAATCCCAGGTGGTCACTGCCCACTGGAGCCATTGTAACAATGCTGATTCTGGCTTGCATTGTCTGCATCGGGATGCTGAACAAGCGCATTCGTGCGCGCGAGGTGGTGCGCGGATGAGTGACAGAATTATTTTCGAAGATGTATCGAAGTTTTACGGCGAGGTGCTCGGTGTCAATCGAATCTCGCTCTCCATTCCGCCTGGGATCACGACGCTCGTTGGCCCAAATGGATCCGGCAAAACGACGATCATGAATTTGATGACGGGCTTGATTCAGCCATCCAGCGGTCGCCTCTCTGTCCTCGGGTTGACTCCCGCCGATGCTATGGAATTCTTTACCGCGGTCGGCTATTGCGCACAGTTCGATTCTTTCCCTCGGGGCATCACCGGTTGGCAGTTCGTATTCGATAGCTTGATGCTCCATGGCATTGAGAAGGCCATGGCCATGGACTTGGCAGTCGAGGCTCTTGATCGAGTTCAGCTTGGCGACGCGGCGGGCCGCAAGATCGCGGGCTATAGCAAAGGCATGCGTCAGAAGATTCGATTGGCCCAGGCCATTGCCCACCACCCGAGGGTTCTGGTCCTCGACGAGCCGTTGAACGGATTGGACCCAATGGCGCGCGCGGAGTCGATTGCGCTGTTTGAAGATCTCGGACGGCAAGGAATGCACGTAATAATTTCCAGCCACATTCTTGACGAGGTCGACCGGATCTCCGATCGAGTCATCCTGATTACCGGCGGATATCTCGTTGCCGAAGGCAATATTCATCAGGTGCGGCAGGAGGTCCACGAAAAGCCGATGCAGGTTCTGGTTCGGTGCGATCATCCAGAAGTACTGGCTTCAAAGATGTTCTCCATCAATCACTGCGTTGAAGCCAGATTACATGCGGATGGAAAGGGCGTATTCCTGCGCACCGCGGACGTCGATCAGTTCTATCAAATCCTCAACGGGATTGCGGCGGATGGGCTTGTAAAAATCGATGCAGTCGCCCCAGCGGACGACGACGCCAATGCTATCTATCAATATCTGATCGGCACGGAAGGGGGCGCTTCGTAATGCAGCCAATGTCTAATCTCCGGCAGAGGTTCGAGCAGCAGCCCTGGGGTCTGTGGTGGATCCAGGCACAGCGCCTGACGCGCATTGAATTGCGACGGAATTTGTTCTCATGGAAGGCGAGTTGGATTTACTTTCTCGCTTTCATTCCGGCGCTCATCATCTTTATTCATAGCGTGGTCGATCGTCATCCTGCATTCGCGATGAACGACGATACCAACGTCCTGGCGGGAATTATCCAGCTCTATTACATTCGCCTCGGAGTATTCTTCGGCTGCCTGGGGATTTTTTCGCGGCTCATTCGCGGCGAAATGATCGAGCGCAGCCTGCACTTCTATCTTCTATCGCCAGTGAGGCGCGAAGTGCTTCTGATCTCGAAGTTTGTGGCGGGGTCCATCAC
>JBEKQP010000383.1:0-3348 GCA_049519595.1 Candidatus Korobacteraceae bacterium
AGGGGACAGGCGGTAAGGCTTACTACAACTCCAACGACCTAAACTCGATGGTCCGCGAAGCGCTGGATGACTCGCGAGAAGGGTACCTGTTGATGTACTCCCCTTCAGAGATTAAGAACGACGGTAGGTTCCACAGCATTGGTCTGCGCACGGGCCGACACGGGGTCCAGCTTCGCTATCGTCCGGGGTACTATGCTGACACACACATGCTTACCGGGAAATAGTTTATTCTTCGGAATGATAGGGACGTTTTCCGAAGGCTGCTCATCACAGTGCTGTTTAGTCTTAATCTTGCCGAGGGGACCGCCTGACCTTTCTAACCGGGGCGAGACACGACAACTTATAAGAATCAGCCCCTCTTTCTTTCGCACCCAACCTGTCTTGTTCACAAACTTAGGCACACTCCCACATGCTGGTTCGAAGCCATAGGCTCATGGAGGTAGGCGCAAGTTTGCTTTTCGTTTGTTGTGACTGATATTAGCAAGCGCACCAGTAAAACTAAGCCCAAACTTATGAGACATTGTTTTTCGGTATAAATAGCTATTGACAGGTAACAGATTTAGAGATATTCTTCCCTTGATAAATGGAAAATCCAAAAGACACTTTTGTCATGATCGACCGCGGAGAGGCTCTCGTTCTTAATCTGGGAAACAACTGTTTTTATGGCTTGAACGAGTCGGCGACATTTATCTTTCAAAGACTTAATTCTGGAAACTCAATAGTCGAGCTTGAGCGTGAGTATGCTCAGCGGTACAGCATTTCTGACGCCGAGGCGCACGTTGATATTATCCGGATACGTGATGCTCTTTCCGCCAGGTCGCTGTTGTCCAGGCGCGAGTCATGAGAACCATCAACAGGATAACAACTACATTCGAGGCGCTGGCCCTGATCGGCGTTTGCGACCTCCTACTATCGATCGCCGGAGGCGCGAGGACAATCAAGCTCGTGCGAAGGCTGTGGGGCATTACAAAGTGTCGGACGCCCGAACAGGCCGAGGTTGTGTTAGCGGCATTGAAAGATGCGTATTATCGGGCGGTCAGCATCTATCCGCATCGTGTAGAGTGTCTCCCGCGCTCGATCACATTGTTTGTAATGGCTCGGAAGCGTCACATTCCAGCCCGTCTGCACATCAGCGTTCGAAAACTCCCTTTCGCATCACACGCCTGGGTTGAATTCAATGGTCCCTTCCTGGCTAACGAAGAGGGCTTGATCCGAACACTCACGACAGTTCTCACCATTCCATCATGTTGAGTCGATTCGCAGGAACGATTCTCAATCGCGCAGACGCCGCGGCGGCACATAAGGAGTCGGGTCGGCTGAGGCACACTGTCTCAGGCCATACTCGTTACTGGGCACCGAGCAGGGAGCTTTCTGAGGCGCATGCTGGTTTTGCATGGGCCCAGCCTGCCGGCGAGCACGCGAATGCGGCAATCGCCTGCCTCGATTATCCCCGGCGGATCCTTGTGGTCGGTTCGGTGAGGCTGGACAACGCTGACCAATTGCGGAAGGATCTCCAGCTAGCTCCAGACACCGCTGACATCGAGATCGTGCTTCGCGCGTATGCGCGCAATGGTTCTCCTGCGCTCTGGGACGGCATCTTCGGCGAGTTCGCTATTGCTATTTGGGATCCTCGACTTCATTCGCTCTTCTGCTGTACCGATCGGCTCGGGATACGGCCTCTTTATTACAGAATGGTGGTTGATCGCTTCCACTTTGCTTCGCACCAGGACTTCTTAGTAGAACCGCGCACGGCTGAGGAGGCTATCGATCCAGCCCGCGTTGCGCTGTTTCTCGCCGGTTGCGATTACTTCCGGCACTCGCGCAGTACCTGCTTCAAGAATGTGCTTTGCGTGCGCCCCGGCCACTTCGTAGCCCTGACCGAAGGTAGATGGCAGGAAACGAGGTACTGGTTCCCAGAGCGACTCAAGAAGGACCGATTGGGTTCCCTGAAGGCGTATTCGGCTGCTTTCAAGGGAAACCTCGAGGAGGCAGTACGGTCGCGCCTTCCATCGAGCGGGACCGTTTGGTTTGATGCCTCCGGCGGAATTGATTCAACATCACTGATTTACTTGGCCCATGCGGAGCTTTCAAAGACCCAGTGCTCAGCTTCCGAACGAATGGTCTGCCGGACTATTGTTCCAGCCAGCGCTCCCGAGTTTTCGGAGATCGAATATGTCGAGGCAGCTTTGGCTCCACTTCGCCTCGAACCTGAGTTGGAGTCGTTCGAAGATCTCCCGCCTATATCAGAACTCGCCAGCGCGGATCTGCCGGGCGGCGGCGAATTAGCTCTCGGATCGATCGCGCTTCTTGAGACGCGGCGCCTCTGCGACCGAATACTTAAGACAGGTGCGAGAGTACATCTGACAGGACATGGCGCGGACCATCTCCTAGGCGCACCCAGCCTGCTTTACATTCGTAGTTTGATTTATCGTGGTAGTTGGTCGCGAGCTGCCGGCGACCTCAAAGCGTGGGCAACCGCATCTGGCCTGCCATATTCGAGTCTCTTATTGCAGTGGATACTGCTCCCTCGCACCAGGAGACCCGGGGGCCCGGCCAAATCTGCGACGCCGTCTTGGGCCAAACCCGGGCCCGCATCCTCCACTCATGCCGACTTCGAGCCGCTTCCGATAGCCCGCCTCTCCGACGCCGCGGATAGAGAATGGCTGGCTCACGTCCTGCACGGTGCCGCTGTACTTAGGACGATCGCCAATCTAAGCGAGCAGTTTGGTGTTGAGAAGAGCTTCCCGTATGCGGACATTCGATTGATCGAGCTCCTCCTTTCGATGCCGGCGGAAGAACGCTCTCACCCGCCACTCCCGAAGTGGCTATTACGCGAGGCCATGACGGGCGTTGTTCCCGAGAAGATTCGCCTTAAATCCTCTCAACCCACCGGCGACGCGGCGCTCATATTGAGAATGCGACGCGACCGTGGAGCGTTATGGAGCATTGTCTCGCGACCCCTACTTGCAGAGTTCGGCCTTATCGAGGTTTCACAACTTCAGATTGCCTTTGACCGAATCATGCAAGGCGATAACCACGAGATTACTCAGTTCGTTCGATTTCTCGTAACGGAGTTCTGGCTGCGGCGTATTTGCCGCCAGAGAACGGAGCCCGTCGGCCATGGTAATCGTTGTTTCGACGTTAACAGTGCCCCGGCATTACCGGGGAAGTGACAAGACCACCAACATTTCAAAGAAAGGAGAACCATCAAGATGGAACAAGCAGTTTACATCCCGCCGATGATTGTGGAGTTCGGCAGCGTTGAAGCTTGCACCCAGGAGGATCCGCTCAAAGATCACCTCCCGCGCGGCAAGGGTTGGAGTTTCGAAGCCGATAACGTGACGCCTC
>JBEKQP010000384.1:0-3342 GCA_049519595.1 Candidatus Korobacteraceae bacterium
TTGAGCGAAGCGAACATCCCAAAAGGCTTTCCTACCCCGCGCTGCTCTGAGCTTTTTGATAAATCCTTCGGCTGCGCTTCAGCCACAGGCCGTATTGGGATTCTTCGTTCCTGTCGTCGCCCTCACTCCTCCGGCAACACCGGAAGTGCGGCCTTATTGACCGCTGCTGGATCGTCGCGCAGCTTCAGATACAGCAGCGTTCCATTCGGACGCGGCACGGTCAGTGTGGAATCGGCGAATCCCACCGGCACTGGCACGACGTGCGTAAACTGCGCGTCGGAGGCAACCGAATCGATCAGAAACAGATTCGTCCCGGACAATGTGCATTGCTTGTCAGGACTATCCGGGCAACGTATCTCTTTAAGTGTGGGAATCCGCACCAGGTTTGCCAGCGGTTGCCAATCCCCCGCCGCGCCATTGGCGTCGACCGGACGGAAGCGCAGCGGACCGAACGCGGACGGCCCGAAACTCTTGAGCGGATCGAGCACAGCCAGAGCGGTCTTGGGGTCCTGCAATGTTAAATTGCTGTCGGCAAAGCTCAACAGCACATGGAAGGATTCGTCTTCCGCGGCGACTTCGATCTTCTCGCTGCGAGGAAACGTCGCGGGAGTCTCCGCCTTCAGGAAAAACGACAGCCGCCCATTTTGCGGCAGATCATCCTGATTCGCCAGGCGAATGGCCGAGCGGTCTGCGCCCTGCGGCGTCTGCACGCTCTTGCTGATGAGGGAAACCTTGGGACGCGCCGCTTCGACCGTGGTTTGCAATTCCAGGACCCGGCCATCCTTAAGCGCGACGCGCGCCAGCAACTTCTGGTCCGGCTGCAAAACCGCCTGTTGAACCGCGGCCGACGCCAATAATTTCAGTTCGTCTTTCTGTTGCGCTCGTCTCAGCCCCGCCGGAACAAAATGCACCCCGTTCACTTCCAGACCGGCCACTTCATCCAGCCGCGTTCCTTTCAGCAAACCCTGCCGGTCGCCCGCGTGAATCAACAGATCGTCGAGGTGCCCTGCTTCGGCATAGGCCTGAAGCGGGAGTTCATCCGGCTGCGTCAGGCCGTGCTTTTTTAGCAGCACGGTCAGCCGTCCCGGAGCGGCGTCTTTCAGCGGCACCTTCACCTCAAGCTCATTCGGTTTGCTGAGCTTCCACACTGCCTTGGCGATCTTACCGTGCTCATCCTTGATCGAGACCTGATCGACACAGGCGGCATCGTCAGCTTCCAGATGCAGCACGTCCTCGCGGCCTACTACCAGGGCGTTCGCATCGGCTGCGGCCATCGTCCATTTCGCCTTGTGCGCGTTGCGCAGGTGAAGGTTGGGTCCGTCGTAGGACTCAAATCCCCAGTCGCCGCGTACCGTTCCCGTCAGCTCCACGTCGAGACTGCCGGCGTTGAGCGTGTGCGTGTCGATCACGACTCCACCGCGCACGGCATCCGCACGTACGGGCAGGTCCGTGCTCTGGCCAGACTTTCCCTTCACGCGCAAAATCAGATCGTGCGCATACCCGGTAGAGAACACCAGCGGAGCGCCCTCCACCGGCAATGTCAGCGCAGGCCCTTCGAGGCAAAACACCTGCTTCGAATCCACCGGACGCAGCGGCGGCAACTGCGCCGCTTCCACAGCGGGCAGAGCGACCACTATCACCGATTTCGGTTTGCGAAAAGACGGCGGATTGTTCAGCTTCAGCTCCACCACGTCGTCTTTCTTCGCGATCGACAGTGCCGGAATGTACTGGAATTCCGGCGTGTGCAGGTTCTCCATGATTCTCGCCACGTCCATGAACGCTTCGACGTAGGGGCTATAAAGTCCTCCTCCGGCCGGTCTCGTAGTACTGAGCACGGTAATTAGATCGGCCCCCGGCCCTGAGGTGAGAGCGTCCACCATCGATTGGGTGTGCCCGTCTTGCAGCACGAGATCCGGCATATTTTGCGTCAGGCAGGGAGCTTGCTGCTCGGTTGGCTTATCGAAGCATTTCTCGTCGAGCTTGATGCTCAGGCTGCGTGCAAGCAGGACGGCGCCCTCATGCAGCTTTTCGGGTTCTGTGCTGGATATTTGCTTGATCGCGTTAAGATATCGGTCGAGGCGCGAGCGGTCGAGACCCGCCTGGTTGAGGTCCTGCGAGGCCCTCACGAAAGCCCCGGGTTTGCCGCGTACGGTGGCACGCAAGCTGCTAAAGTCGCCTCCCGTCCGCGGTGCCAGCAACAGCAACGCCTGCTGCGCGTCCTTGGGAACAGTGACGAAGATTCCATCCTGCCGCACTGGCTTGTTCCAGGCCTCGGCCCGGATGAACCAGTTTTCAGGTGGCGGATTGGTCGAACCCCTCAGGAACGCCACCACCAGCAAATAATGCACGGACTCGCTGGGAGGCAACAGCGGATGAATCCACAGCCGGTCGCCGGCTTGCAGGTTCGGCACCTGTGACACCGGCAAAGTTTTCCCTGCCCGTGTCACCTTCAGCTCCAGACGCGGTCCTGACAGATCGAAGGCGGGATTATCGGCACGGAGGAAAGCCCCACTCAAAAGTACACTGACAAGAAGAAGACGTAAGTAGCCGGATTTGAGAAACATGCTTCCATTTTACGAGCTTCTCGGGGTTTTGGCAGCTTGCACATTAATCATGTCCAGTTCTTTCCCTTCATTCGGGCCAGTGAAGCTCTCTTCGCTGGCCCAATTCTTCTTTAACTCTCCCGCAGAATCCAAGCCGGGCTATGCGGCCTGCTTCTCCGGAACCGCCGCCGACTTCTCTGACTCGCGTTTTGGACGCCTGGCTATGAGTGGCAAAACGAGAGAGCAGAGCATCACGATCGCAATAACGTGAATCGCGGTGGTGTACTGTCCCGTGGTCTGCCGCACGCGGGCGATCAAAATCGGCGACGGAATCGCGCCAGCTCCCCATGCCAGCAGTATCCATCCATAAATTCCTCCCATGAATTTTGGACCAAAGAAATCCGCCGTGAACGACGGCATGGTGCCGAAGCCGCCTCCGTAACACAGGCCGACGACGGCCACCGCCGTCGTGAAGAGCGCGGCAGTGTGCAAGTGTGGCAGTGAAAAGAACACAACCACCTGAATGAGGTAGAGCAGGAAGTACACCCGGGCGCGTCCCAGAAAATCGGAAACGGCAGCCCAGAAGACGCGGCCCAACCCATTGAAGATCGAGATCACGCCGACAATACCCGCGGCAGCCACCGGCGTAAGTCCAACAATCTGTTGCGCCATGGGCGATGCCTGGCTAATGATCATGATCCCTGCGGAAACGTTGAGGAAGAGCATGATCCACAGCAGCCAGAACTGCCAAGTTGACATAGCCTCCTTGACCGTAAAGTTGTAAGTTGTGGCTGCCTTG
>JBEKQP010000385.1:0-3800 GCA_049519595.1 Candidatus Korobacteraceae bacterium
ATACCTGCTGCTGTCCGGGGCCGGCCTGTGCAGCGGCTTGCTCTGATGACCTTGCTCCTGCTCTCCGCATGTGGGGATCGTGTGAGCGATGACCGCGCCTAGTTCACTACTACAGTTACCAGTTGGACTGTTACGGGCATCCTGAATAACTTGTGCTTTCGTTATGTCGTGCCTTTCCTTGACGATGATTGAACAAAACACGGCGGCAGGCAGCACGGCGCACGTGTAAAATTCGTTATGTCCCGAAAACCGCTCGGCGGCGATGGAGGCCAGAAGATGACTGGCACCAGTGCACTAGATCGAGACGCGCTCTACTATCCGTATATTCACATTACGGACGTCAATTGGCTGAAGGCGACGCTTCTCTGTTTTCCAAACGTCAGACGAATGATTCCAAACAACTACGACCCTGACGATTCGGAAGAAATCCGAGAGTTTTGTGACATATCAGGACCACGAGGTATGCCGCTGTTAACCTCCGTGGACTTGTTTTCGCCTGAAGCGCAACGGGCGGAGGAAAACCTACTGGACAAACTTCGGGCGAACGACGAATTCATTCGGGCCAAGTATAGCAAGGCTCGAACAGTCGAGCAGCGTCATGGCGGCCAGTGGTTGGCGTTACATCCTGCCTTGGGGAGTGCAATTCTAGCAGTAAAAGCGATTTCTATTGCCAACGACCTCGGCCTCGACATTGTGACCGATTCTTCTGAGGTGCACCATACAGTCGTTTCGAGAAAAGAGGGGGAAATTTTCGAAGATCTGATAGGTAAGGTCGCTCCCAAACGTGCTCCTGGCCCAGACGAAACAGTGGATGATCTCGCCGAGATTGTAATAACTACCAATTTTGACGTGAGCAAGCTGTCCGTCAAGCAAATAGCAGAGCTTCTTGCGGATGGAAAAGACCTGAGAAGATTCAAAGATGCGTTGATACCCTTCGCGGGCAGCATACCACCGATCAAAGATGCCAAGGAACGTGAGAAACGACTATGGGATGCCGCGCACGATGTCACAGAAGAATGGGAGAAATATAAGAAGGCGCTACCCCGCTTTGCTCTAGACGCAATTTTTGAGTCGACCGAGGTCAAATGGCCAGATCTAGCGAACTCGTTGATACTGGGAGGAGGAGCGATTAGCACTTTCCAGACGGGAGTTGGCGTGGGCCTGGGTATCACGCTGGTTTCTTACGCCGGCCTTAAGGTTTGGCGAAAGTATAAGGAACAGGTGTCGAGCCCTTTTGGTTATTTGAGTCGAATAGGCAAGGCTCAGTCTAAGAACCAGTCTTTCCTGGTTTTGCCGCCCATTGTGTGAGATCGGATCTAGAGGAGTCACTTACTCTCGATATGTCGCAAAGAAGGTCGCCGCCTTCTCCGGAATCCAGGTGAGCGGTTGTACTCGCGCCGCGAATATGCGTAGTTGCTGCCAGGATCGCCATAACAGGCTTCGTCGCGCGGCACGGCATATTTGAAGGAAAATCTGTGTCGCTGCCAGGCGCACTTCGTCAGTAGGATTTTGAACAAGATCGTCGCTTCCTCAGCTGGAAGGAAACTCCTGTCGTAGTAAATTTCCGCTCCGGAGACGGAAATCGTTTCCATAGCTGCTACTCGAAAAGGACCGGCTGCGCAACAGTGTCTTCGGGTTGCTGAAAGTTGCTCAAACCAATGCCAACGAGACGGTAGCGTTGCTGCGGACCGAGATCAACCCGTTCTCGCAGCTTCAGGGCGATGGCGGTTAATTCTTCGCAGGAGGCGGGTGGGGAGTCTGGCGTGTGACTGCGAGTGAGAATCTTGAACTCGCTTGTCTTTAGCTTCAAGACAACCGTACGTGCCATCCGGGGTTCTTTGCGTGAAGCAGACCAAAGCTTTTCTGCAAGGCCCCGGATCATCGGCTCAGTTTCCGGCAACAGCACGTCATGCTCAAAAGTACCTTCGACGGATATCGATTGTGTCGGCCTGTCAGGGACAACTTGGTTATGGTCGATACCGCGGGAAAGCTCGTGCAGGCGCTGACCATAGCGGCCGAAGTGCTGTTCGAGTAAGGCCAAGTCGAGAGTTCGTAAGTCGCTCACCGTCTGTACTCCAAGTTTCGCCAGCTTCTCGCCCGTAACTGTGCCGACGCCAGGTAAGCGTCCAACCGGCAATGGCAGCAGAAACGCGTCTATGTCGTCAGGCTGGATGACAAACAGCCCGTCAGGTTTGCGCCAGTCAGAGGCGAGCTTTGCCAAGAACTTGTTGGGCGCAACTCCCGCAGAAGCTGTCAGATTCAATTCCTCGCGAATTTGTTGCCGGATGGTGCGCGCCACCAGGGTAGCTGTCGCCAAGCCGGTCTTGTTCTCGGTGACATTGAGATATGCTTCGTCCAGAGACAGTGGTTCTATCAGGTCGGTATGGCGCTTGAAGATCTCGCGGACGCTGCGCGAGACCGCGCGATAGCGTGGGAAATCCGGAGGTACAAAGATCGCATCGGGACACAAGCGTTCGGCTCGTATTGCCGGCATGGCCGAATGAACGCCGAAGCTCCTCGCCTCGTACGAAGCAGCGCAGACGACAGAGCGGTTGCCCAGCCAAGCAACGATCACGGGCTTGCCGCGCAGCTGCGGATTATCACGCTGCTCGACCGAAGCGTAAAACGCGTCCATGTCGACATGGATGATTTTTTGCACGATCTAACGCCGACAATACAATTCTTGGTTCCGAGAAAGCCGAACACGTGTCACGCCGATTCGTCAGTTCCATTACATTATTACTTGATCTGAGGAGTGGGAGATGTGTGGTCGCTATCGTCTGTCCAGACGCAAACAATTCATCGCGGAATACTTCGAGACCGACAACGAGGTCGATTGGGAGCCTCGGTACAACATCGCTCCCTCGCAGCCTGTTGGAATTATTCGCCAGGATCCATACAGGACGGAGCGGCACTTCTCGCTAGCTCGCTGGGGCCTGATTCCGTCCTGGGCCACAGACGCGAGTATCGGATTCAAGACGATAAATGCGCGCGCGGAGACGGTTGCAAGTAGGCCCGCCTTCCGAGATGCCTTCGTGAGCCGTCGATGCTTGCTTCCCGCCGACGGCTTCTTCGAATGGATGCGAAGAGGGAAAGAAAAACAGCCCTTCCACTTCGGCATGCAGGACGATTCACTGTTTGCCTTTGCCGGGCTATGGGATCGATGGAGAGACCCGGCCGGCGTGGTGATTGAGTCTTGCTCGATTTTAACTACCACTCCAAACTCGCTCCTGGCGAACGTACACGACCGAATGCCGGCAATTCTGCGCCAAGAAAACTACGATCTATGGCTCGATCCTGGTTTCAAGGATGTGAAGGCGCTCGCGGAGTTTCTCGTGCCGTTCGATGCGTCGCAGATGAGACGCTTTCCTGTAAGTACGAGAATTAACTCAGTAACGAACGATGACCCGGATTGCATTGTGCCGGCGCATAGCTCATTACCAGCTCAGAGTGCCCTTTTCGGGTAAGGAAACCGTTTTCCAAGATATTCACAGTTGACAGCCAGCCCTCCATATGTAAACTATCTCACATGCATCACGTGAGGAGCATGATAATGCGGATTGAGGTGGCAAAGTTGGTTGGAGCAAAGGTGCTAGCCGGCGCGCTCAGCGGCCGCAAAGTTCTGACGAAACTGCTTGAACTTACGAGACAAGAGCCATTGGAACCCGCTCCCGTGTTCTTGGATTTTGCCGGTGTCAATGTGGCCACGGCCAGCTTTCTCCGGGAGACGGTCCTTGCCTACCGCGACGCCGTCCGGCGAAGGCGCTCCAATTTTTACCCTGTCATCGCCAACGCCAACG
>JBEKQP010000386.1:0-3333 GCA_049519595.1 Candidatus Korobacteraceae bacterium
TGTAGACGTCTCGCCGGAACGGATCGCTCTTAACGTCGGCGCCCAATCCCTGGACGTCTTCAGGAATTGAAACATTGCTTGCCCGGAGGGTCCTCCGCAATTCCCCAACCGTCATCGCCTCGGGAAGATAGGCGGTAACAAAGCCGGACAACGACACCTTCGTAGGCAACTCAAGCCACACGCTATGGTCGCCAATATCCCTGTGCGCAACCTTGATGTCATGCAAGGACGCAAAGTGCGATAGGAGGACCTTGACAAGGACAACCCTGTCTGAAGGCGTCAGCTGCGGCCCATACTTGTTGACAAATTCAGATAGTCTGGACTGCTTTCCTGGGAGCCGATAGAGTTCGCAGAAGTCGACCTGCACATCGTCTTGAGTCGGGCTCCAGAGTGGCGCCGGCAGGACTGCCTCTAGCGCTTCATTCTGTTCTCGTACGAATCCGATCACTTGATGTTCGCGGAGAGCCACTCTGGCGCGCTCTTCAATGGTATCCGCCTGACCAGTCATACTGGAGAAGTCCCAGCGCCTCAAGAGCGCCTGGTAGTTGGCGTCGTCCTTCTTCACCGCCTTAAACTCTTTATATAGACCTTGCGGATGGGCGAAGATCGGATCTCCGGTGACCCGGTAGTTGTGGAACGAGAACACCGTAGGCCTAAAGTCATTCCCACTGAAGAACAGCCGGAACGTGTTCACGTCCTGGCAGGGCGAGTAGAGGCTGGAAAACGGTCGGAAATACTTGCTGTAGACGCTCTGACTTGATAGTCGCAAAAACGCGTCCAGCGACAACACCAGCTGCTGCTCGTCCACCGGGATGTTGCTGAAGGTCGTTTTGCCGCTAAATACCACGAAGTACTCTACGGATGTGTTACGGGCGCCGCCCGTGAGGCGTCTTTTTATGCGAGAGTGCAGTATCCGAGCCTTGGCACTGGTAACTTTCACGGGCGAACGGCCGCGGTAATCGCCGTTCAAGTACCACTGATCGCCCGCCGCTGTTACCGCTCCGTGCCAGTCCTTCAACTCGATGAGGAGCAACCGATCCTCGGTGAGCAGGACGAGGTCGATCTCCCTGTCCCGCGTCTCGCGGTCGATCATTTCGAAGCCTGCGAAACCGTGCCACCGTTGACTAAATTGAGAGGCGTTGAATGCCTCGCGCATCTTCTCGATCGCGAGCTTTTCTGCTCGATGGATTCCGTCGCTGCTGATGTATTCGATCTTCATGGACGTATGAACGGGATTAGGAAGGCTGCAAGGGCGCAACGTCCTCCTAAAGCACATCAAGCGAGCACTGAATGCGAATTTTAACAGGTGTGCGCCACCTTCGAGACGGTCTCCGTCAAGGGGGCTGCATGCGCTCCGCTTTGCGCGACCCCATTTTCCTGATGACGGGAAACGACGGTTTATTCAGCGGGCCGCCAGGAGCAGTCAAGGGCGCGCGTTTTTGAGCGTTCATCGTAGACCCTTTACGGCGGGTGCGGGCCGCGTACGCTGGTCGGCGAGGAAAATGGGGGCGGGGTTCTACGGCGACCTGCGACGCCGACTATGTCGTGCCGGTCTTGCTCGGATCGGAACCTTCGAATAACGCGCTCTGGCACGGTCTCTTCGACCCCTCGCGCCCCGGCCCTTTCTTTCTGTACGGCCGCGGTGCCTCCTTTCGGAGACACTGCGCTAGCGCCCGAACGACGTTGCGGTTCAACTTCCGCAGTTCAAGAACTTCCATCCCCGCGCTGTTCAGGAGTATGGGCGCTAATGGAGTGCTCCAGTTCCGGAGCGTTTCGATGATCCGGCGGCTTTCTTCTGTCGGCGATTGCAGTTCGATGAGCACAGCTTCGAATTGCTCGCTCTGAAGCCTTGCGAGCGCATCCTCTGCACTCGTCGCCGTCTCGATCAGAAACCCGAGCGTGAATTGGTGAAGCCTAAACTCATCGAGACGCGCCGCAAGCCTCACGGGATCGTAGTCAACCAGCAATATGCGGTGCAGCGGCAGCAGTCCCGTGTCCTTTGGCGGCAGGGCCGAAGGCGGAGAAGTTGCCAAGTTGACTGCCGACGGCGCGGAACGTAGCGGGCTAAGTAGCAGTTGCCGAACGCGCTCAGCCACCCCGCCGGGATCGTCACCAATTCCACGACAGAGTTTAAGATTATCTTCATTCGAAGCGGTAGCTATTACAAGAGCATCGCGCTCCCGTTCGCAGAAGTTACTGATCTTGGCTCTAGGCATATCTTCGCCCCCGGACCAGCGCCTTTGCCGAACGTCGCAGACGTTGAGCTGCTGCGCTGAAATCCTGCTCACTCAAGCTCAACTCCTCCCTGATCTCCGGTCCTGTCTTGCCCTCAAGCTTCCCCATCAACAGCCCCACCACGACCGGGTCAGATCCGCAGTTTTCTACTACACGCTCCAGTGTCAATAGAGCCGCAGCCTGCCTTTCGGGATCTGGAGTTGCCGCTTCGGCATTGATGAAGGAGGCCGCATCGCGGTCATCCACGCGACACTGAGATAGCAGGACAAGGTTTTCATCCAGCTTCTTGTACCAGGCCCACGCGATGCTTCTCATGGTTTGGTGGAGATGCCAGTACAGCGTTACTCCATTCCTCCATTTTCTTTCGCCCGACAGAGTTCGGGCTATTGCTTCCTGCAGAAGATCTTCGTGCCGACGCGGATCAAACACCTTCGCCACCAGGTGCAGCCGGATCAATTCGTCGGTCCGGAGTCCTTTGATGGCGGCACAAAGCTCGTCAGCAGATGGGGTTTCCGTGGGCATGCCCTACCACCATATGCTCTCGCGTCCTGCGTCCCGTTACAAGCAAAGGTCCGGGCCGAGAGACGATGTCGCGGCAAGGGCCGGTCGAGAGCATATAGGAAATAGAGAGGCCCACAAGGTCCGCCCGGACGGGCGCAAAGCGAAGATAAAGCGAAGAGGATAAACTTCCCAAAGGAAAACCTTTATGGCTAAGCAAGTTACGTGCATCACAAAAAGAGAGCACCACAATCCACACGAGCGCATCCTTGGCATCGGCGGCGCTGGGTGGTGGCGCGCGGAAGATGACGCCATTTGCGATGTGGAGCAAGATCCGGAGAGTTATTACGTTAGTGTCGGTGGTAAGTCGGTGTGGGTGATCGTCGCCACCCACAATGGCCGGAAATACCTCAAGACCCAGACGGACGGGTACGCCCCGAATAACCTTTTGTCGCTGCGGGATTGCTGACGGAGGGGCAGTGGCGCTGGCCCGGCGCGTTCGTGAACGCAACCGGATAGAATGCGGTACGCTCAGAATTGGGGGATACGAATATGAAGGAACCAGGACTGGATAACCGCCACCGCGATAAGGCTGCGCCG
>JBEKQP010000387.1:0-3313 GCA_049519595.1 Candidatus Korobacteraceae bacterium
CAGGAGTCATGCCGTGAGTTCCGATCTGACCGCCCAGAAACAGATTCGCCGCGCGCTGCTGAGCGTTACTGACAAGACCGGCCTGGTTGAGTTTGCCCGCGTTCTGGCTGGATTTGGCGTGGAACTGGTTTCGACCGGCGGCACGGCGCGCGCACTGCGCGAAGCTGGACTCGGCGTGAAGGACATCAGCGATTTAACCGGCTTTCCCGAGATGCTGGACGGGCGCGTGAAGACGCTGCATCCCAAGGTGCATGGCGGACTGCTCTACATTCGCGGCAACCGGGAGCACGAAGCCGCCGTGGCAGCGCACGACATTGCGCCCATCGACATGGTGGTGGTGAACCTCTACGCCTTCGAGAAGACCGCGGCCCAACCGGGAGTTGCCTTCGGTCATCTGATTGAAAACATCGACATCGGCGGACCGTCGATGGTTCGCTCGGCCGCCAAAAACTTTGAAGACGTCGCCATCGTGACGCGCACCTCCGACTATCCCGCGCTTACCGACGAGTTGAAAGCCAACAGCGGCGCCCTGAGCCGCGAAACCCGCTGGCGGCTGGCGCAGAAGGCCTTTGCGCTTACGGCGGCCTATGACTCGGCGATCGCCAACACGCTCGACAGCATCAGCGAGGCTCCCGCGCCCGACGAGGCTGCATCTCCCGACTCCGACGCCCTTCCCTCCACACTGCGCATCAACCTGCCCAGGGTGCAGTCGCTGCGTTACGGCGAAAATCCGCATCAACGCGCCGCCCTCTATGCCGATGGATCAGGACTTGGCGTTGCCGGGGCAACGCAACTGCAGGGCAAGGAACTCAGCTACAACAACCTCGTCGACCTGGACGCGTGCTGGGAGCTAGTGCAGGAGTTTGCCGATCCCGCGGCCATCATCGTCAAGCACACCAATCCATGCGGCGCGGCTATCGGCGGAACGGTGCTCGAGGCTTACAAAAAGGCTCTCGAGTGCGATCCCGTTTCAGCCTTTGGCTCGGTCATTGGCATCAACCGCGAGGTGGACGGAGCCGCGGCAGAGGAGATTGCCAAACTGTTTGTTGAGGCAATTGCGGCGCCGGCTTTCAGCGCCGAAGCCCGCGAACGCTTCGCCGCTAAAAAGAATCTCCGCCTCGTCGAAGTGCACTCCGCCCCAACGCGCCCGGTGGTCAAGCAGGTGTCGGGCGGACTGCTGATGCAGGATGCCGATAAAGCCAGGGTCACCGAGAGTGAACTGGACATCGTCACCTGGCGTCCGCCCACGCCGGAGGAGTTGCGCAGCCTGCTGTTCGCCTGGAGCGTATGCAAGCACGTGAAGTCGAACGCCATTGTGTATGCGCGCGACGGGCAGACCATCGGCATTGGCGCGGGGCAGATGAGCCGCGTGGATGCCGCCAGGTTCGGCGCCATGAAGGCCGTGCTCCCCCTCGTGGGATGCGTGGCTGCTTCCGATGCGTTTTTCCCGTTCGCTGACGGCCTTGAAATGGTTGCGGCAGCCGGCGCAACCGCAGTGATCCAGCCCGGCGGCAGCGTAAAGGACCAGGAAGTGATTGCCGCCGCCGACAGGCTGGGGATGGCCATGGTGTTCACGGGAATACGACATTTCCGGCATTGAACTTCGGCCAAGGTGCCCAAGCTAGACCACATGGCGTTTGCGTAGCTTCTGTCCGCTGACCAGCGTATCGTCTAAATCAAGGTCCCCCCGGGCGCTTCGGTGGCCGGGCGCGAAGCCGCTCTCTAGGGGCGGCTTCTGCATTTTCTGCTCAAGCCGAAGTATCCTGTGAGAGCTCGGTATGCATAATCGGTTCATGGGTACCTACGTAGGTTTCGATCCTGGTGGCTTCGGGAGTTTCGGATGGGCGGTTGTCTCTGGCGAGACATTTCCCCTTGACGTTGTTGATTGTGGAATCTCCGACCATGCTCAAGGCGCGTTTAACGCAGCGATGACGTGCGTAGATAGTTCCAAACTCGATATCAATGCGATCGGAATCGATGCGCCGTTATTCTGGGTCCGAGATGGTGACCGGCGCGCGGACCAAGTCGTTCGAGAGGCAATAGGCCTGCAAGGGTGTCCTACGGCTGGGGGAACTGTGCAGCATGTCAATTCCCTTCGAGGAGCCTGCCTGATTCAAGGCATTCTTGTGGCAATGATTTGCCAGCAAAGGGCAAAGGAAATTTCAATAACGGAATCTCATCCAAAAGCGCTTCTTTGGCTCCTTGGGAAGGCAACGGCTGCACGCCGTCAGGACAATATCGTTTTAGCTGAGCTAACCGACCTTATCAAAGTTGAGGGACGCGGAGTTCAGATATTTAGTCAACACGAGAGAGACGCTGTTCTTGGAGGAGTCGCAGCCTTTGCCATGCGTTCCAAACTTGAGAAGTGGAGAAATCTTTATTCGCTCGAAACTAACCTCATCACACCGCTAGACCCGGTCCCTGGGTATTGGATGCCAATCAGCTAGAATCCACGCTGGATGCCCGCCTTTGGCCTGTTCTCCACGGTCAGCCTGGAAAATCTCCTTGCAGACGCCCAAGCAAAATCGCTCTATGCCGCCCGGGCCGAATCTCGCCGAATGATCGTGCTCTTGATTTTCTTGCCAGCCTTCTGTTCGGCGAGGCGCAACTCGTAGAGCTTTTGCAGATTGAGCCACATCTCTGCTGAGGTTCCGAGCCATTGGCTCAAGCGCAGGGCCGTATCGGCGGTGAGGGCTCGCTGTCCCTTCAATAGCTGATAGATCCGATTGGCGGGAACGTGCAAAATCGTTGCCACCTCTGGGACGTTCATACCTAGAGCTTCAAGCTCGTCAGCCAGAAACCTGCCCGGATGAATTGGTTCGCGCGCCATAGCAGTCTCCCTACGAATGGTAATCGCAAATCTCGATGTTGAAAGGCCGATCGTGCCCCTCCGGCCACTCGAAACACACACGCCATTGTTGGTTGATGCGAATGCTGAACTGCCCTTTGCGATCGCCGCTCAGCGCCTCAAATCGATTGCTGGGCAGAAGCATCAGATCCTTCCGATCGACCGCCGATTCGAGAATATCCAGGCGCCGTTCCGCTTGTTCTCTGAAGGCTTGAAACTCCTTCACTCTTTCGCCGGAGGCGAATCGCGCCGTCCGCCTGTCACGATATTTCGGCAAAGCTCCCGGCCTTACTAACAGAGCCATGCGCAACTATCGCAAAATTGACGCACCTCGTCAAGAAGTTGGCGTGCCGCTGCGCCTCATGCCATGGTCTTCGCCGGGATACGGCATTTCAGACACTGATGACCGGCGACCGCGTCCTCCCATTTACCGCCGGAAATGCCCGATCTACCACTAAAGTCGAA
>JBEKQP010000388.1:0-3309 GCA_049519595.1 Candidatus Korobacteraceae bacterium
GTTGCAACGACCAGCGGCTCCGCCAACGTCTCGGTGTAGGTGTAGGTGGACGCGTTCGAGGGGTATGTTGCCGCTTCAGTTGCGATGGTTGGAGCGCCACTGGCTGGCACATTCAGGTAGCCGATGGTCGCCGTGCCCAGCGTGATCTGAACTTGTGTATAGGTGCCTGCGGGCACATCGTTCATGTCGAGCAGGCTTTGCAGCCCGTTAAACCGTGCGAAATCGACCGTGGGCGTGCCGCTGAGCAAGGGCACGCAACTGGAAAGTCCGGTGCTTGCAACGTTGCTGACTACGCAGATGTTTTCTACCTGCACGGTAAACGAAGTGACGTTTGCCACGGTAATCGGAGCGTCTGTGCCCACCACAAACGACGAACCGGTCATTGCCGGTAAAGGATGGATTACTGAATTGCTCCCGCAGCCTGCCGCTAAAAACGCGGTAGCTGCCAGCGAAATCAAAGTGATAGGCAATTGAATGCCATGCTTGCTGAAGTTCATCTCCGCCGCCTCTCTTTTTGCCTGGTTTGCGCGATTGGATTGCAGGCATAGATCCGCGCAGCGCATCCTGGCTCCGGAGCCGATACGCAAACCGAATCTCTGCCTGTCCCTTTGAAGAGATAGACACTGGAGTCGATGATTAGTTGCGACGCGCAGTCTAATTATTTTCCGGGCAGCATTGGCGAAGTGCAGGACGCCCAGGGCCAGTCATCTCATTTGAGCAGAGCTCCTGTTATTCTGGAACTTCCGGAACTCTCTGGCAGAAGCGGCAAATACCGGCCAATACAACGGATGGGTTATCGTTTTCGTGCGGTACTTTGAGATTCCGGTGCGGGAAAGATCATGCAAAATGCAGCGAGAAAAGTCGAGATCTTCGATACGAGCCTGCGCGATGGCTTGCAGCAGCCGAATATCGACATCTCCGTGCCCAATGCCGTCAATCTGCTGCGGCACATGGCAGCCTTCGGCGTTCACTATGCCGAGATCGGTTTTGCCGGCGCCAACCAGTTTGTCACCGATCTGACTGCCGCGCTTGGCTCTCTAGATACCGGAGCCATGAAGCTGGCTCTCTTCGGCAGAACCCGCGGCAGTGGCGCCAAGGTCCGTGAATGGCCCGACGTGCAATTCATCATCGCCCACAAAGAGCGCATTCCCGTGGCTGTGCTGGTCGCCAAATCCCGCCTGCTCGATGTGCAGATGTCTCTGGAAACCACGCCGGAAGAAAACCTCCTCATGGCCTACGAAACCGTTGCCTGCCTGCAAGACAGCGGCCTGGAGGTGATCGTGGACCTGGAACACGCCATGGACGCTTGTTGCGGCCGCCGCGAGTGCGGCAATCCCTGCGACACCGATTTCCGCCAGCAGAGCCTCGACTACTTCAATCAAATGGTCGAGCAGTGCGTCCGCCAGCAGGTCAGCCGCATCGTGGTCTGTGACACCACTGGCGGCGCCAGCCCCGAAGAAGTCTCCAACGTAATCGGCGGCCTCACGCAGCGTTATCCCCAAGCCGGCTTCGGCTTTCACGGCCACACCGATCGCGGCCTCGGCGTTGCCAACTCCCGCGCCGCCATCCTTGCCGGCGCGGCTCAAATCCAGGGCACTCTACTCGGAACCGGCGAGCGCTGCGGCAACGTCAACCTGACCACCGTCATCGCCAGTATGCAACTCCGCGGTGAAGCGGAATTCGTCTCGCCGGATTCGCTCAGCGGGCTAACCGCTCTGGCACATTCGGCCTACGCAGCCTTTACGCTGGAGCCGCCGCATGGCGCTCCCATCGTTGGCCCCGGCGCATTCGGCACCTGGGCCGGCATGCATGGCAGCAGCGAGCGCAAGAATCCCGGCGCTTATCTCTGGTGCGATCCCGCCCGCGTGGGCGCCATCCCTTCTATCGGCGTCAACGCACAATCGGGACGCGCCAACATCATCCTGCTCTCGCAAACAGTGGGTGTTCCTCTCGATTCCGCGCAGGCGCAGGCCTTCATCGACAATAACCAGTTCATGATGGAAGGCGGCGGCTTCACGGTCAGTGAAGTTTCCTTCAAGCTGGCCTGCATGAGGGTTCTCAATACTTTGCGCGATCGCTTCGCCGTGAAAAGCTGGCGAGTGATCGACGAATCCGATGTTATCGGAACCCGCTACGTGCAGGCCTCCATGCTGTTGTCCATCGGCGACTCCACCGTAACAACAACCCGCGCCGAGGGCGCTGGTCCGGTTGATGCGCTCACCAAAGCCATGCGCCACGAATTGGAAAAATGGCATCCGTCAATCGCGCGAATGCATCTGGGCACCTTCAGCGTCACAGCCCTTGACGTAACCGCCCAGGACACAGCCGCCCACGTCCGCGTCACCGTCAGCTTCCGCGCGGAAGGCCACGAACCGTGGACTACCGCGGGAGTCAGCAGCGATTTGAATCAGGCCGCGTTGATGGCCATCGTCGATGGATTCCACTATTGGCTGCTGATAAACCCCAGCTGACGAAGCTGGGGTGACCTATGTAACGCCTTAGGGACCTGGGATTGTGGACTTTTCGCCAAATAATCTTCCCTCCGTGAACATTTTCCCCACTCCATGCTCTTTACTGGTAGTAATGCCAAACGCGAGTTTTATCGCGAAGCCTGGAGAACCTGCGCCGCCAGCGGGCGATGCCGCGCGTGAGGCAGACTCGTTTACCGCCTTCGTCGAGCGAAACGCTCGTTTTGTCTATCGCATTGCCCTGGCCGTGGCGCGCGACCCGCACGATGCCGAAGACGCCGTTCAGGAGACCTTACTCCAGGTTTTTCGGGGGGACAGATGGAAACAGATCGAAGACGAGCGCGGCTATCTGGCGCGGGTTGCCTGGCGGCTCGCCGTCCGCCGCCGCAAACCCCGCATGATGGAGCAGGAACTGCCGCTCGAAATTCTATCCGGCGATGCCAGTCCCGAGCAGTCGGCGATGGACCGGCAAATGGAAGCCTGGCTGCACGCCCGCATCGACGCGCTGCCGGAAAAGCTGCGCCTGCCGCTGGCCCTGGCCGCACTCGGCGAGCTGAAGCTGGTTGAAGTCGCAAAGATTCTCCGCTTGCCTGAAGGAACAGTTCGGCGTCGCATTCACACCGCGCGCCAAAAACTTAAGCAGGAGTTGATCGAACGGAAAGGAGGAAGCCATGCACGATAAATATGACAGCCTGATTGATTGCGCTCTGAACAGCTATACGCCCGCCGAGCCACGGCCCGGACTGGAGCAGCGAATCCTGGCTTCTGTGGATGCCGCAGGTCACCCACGCACAGGGGTTTGGAGGCCGGTTTGGGCATTGGCCGCCGCCGCGGCGCTGAT
>JBEKQP010000389.1:0-3304 GCA_049519595.1 Candidatus Korobacteraceae bacterium
CGGACGGTGCCCACAGTCATTCCAGCGGCGAGCCCGAGCAGAGCAATAATTGAGAGCTTGCGCATGATTCTACCTCCCCTCGAAATTGCGTTTGATTGTCTTAAGATGTGCAGCGTGCAAGAGATATCAAATGTCTGCCGTCTAGTAAAGCACAAAGCCCGCGGCCGCGCCACGGAACTATCAGTGGCCGCCGAGGCAGGCAGCTACTACAAGGCGTTGGGAGAAGGAGTGCGCTTGGCGCGTGAGCTGGTAAACGAAGTTTCCAGGGCGCGTCGCCAGCCGTGCGACATCGACAAGCTCACGATTGGCACCAAGTGCGGTGTCTCCGACGCTACTTCGGGGCACCGAGGTTCGCCAAGGCATTCACAAGATGCTCAGGGAGCGGCCAAATCTATCAATTTTCCAGACCAGGATTGCGTCAAACCGGCTCCGGTAGGCGTCGATCGTGAGACGCTTGAGTTCCGGACCGTCAGGGCGTTACGCGATGTGTTCGTCCTCGTCGTTCAGATACTCGGCGGGGACATCGTCTTCCGGCACTTCGCGCGTGGTCACCTCAGAAACGTCAGGATCGTTAGCGTCTTCTACGCCTTGGACAGCTTCGGCCTCGAAGGCATTGCCCTCTTCCGCCAATTCCTCCACGCTCTCAGAATCCGCCTCAGGGGCATTCGGCATCTGCTGAATGTCGCCAGACTGTCCAGCCGAATTCGAGCCGAGTTCATCGTCTTTTCGCCGTCTTTTACCAGTCATGAATTTCACTCCGCATTTTCAGATGCGCCCCACGAGTCCGGAGACCCTCGAAAACGCAAACAGCACGACCTCAAAAAAGATTGCTTTCTGCCCGGTGCTGCTTCGTATAAGACCGTAACCGGCACCAAGTGCACGCCCCAATTGATGTGTTCTTCTCGAGTTTCTAGTCTGCTCGTCGGATGGTTGAAAGCTTCGGTTGGAAACGTCTTACAAGCCGAGCGCGCATAACTGATTGTGCTCGCACCCGGTTTAGGGCACTGTTTCGAACAAGCAACCTTGGTTAAACTGGAAGAAGGCGTCTAGTCCTGAATCGCTATATGAAAATGCGCTCTCAATCCGCCGCGCCGAGATTGTGCATTCTTTGCTGCTCGGCATTCCTTATTGGCGTCATCTCCATTCCGCGATCTGTTCCTGTCTAGCCGCGCAGTCCCTTCCCTTGGGTTTCAGGCATCCACCATGGAAGGATGAGTCCCAAAATGTAGACAGAACCAAGAATCATCGCGGCATTGGACACGCCACCAAAAGACTTGATGATAGTGCCAGCGATAATTGGGAAAAACCACGCGACCAGGCGCGATGCGTTGAAGATAAAGCTTATTGCGGTTGCGCGCACTGAAGACGTGAACAATTCAGCGGGATATATGGCCATCCACGAATAGGCGCATCCGAGGGTGAAAAACCCGTTCAGCGGAGCAACGAACTGCATTGCAGCGACAGTCCCCGTAAAGCGGAAAGTGATCGGCGTAAGGATCAGAGAGCCCACAAAAGTAAACAACAGGAATCTTCTTCGCCCCATGGCGTCCGCCATGAATCCCGAAAGCAGATAAGCGATGATCGCGCCGACCGTATAAAGCATCGCAACGCGGGCTCCCCAAGAGGCTGCACTCGGCAAGTGCTCACGAGCTGCCATCGAACTGGTAAACAACGCAAGCCAGCTGGCAACGGCATACCATCCGATCATGGTCGTAACTGAAAGGCCGAAAGCCAGAAGAACGCGGCGCCGGCTCTCCCGGTCGCGAAATATCTCAGTCAAGGTGAACGGACGTTTTGATTCGCCTCCGGTATTCGCTTGAACGGACAACTCAGTCGTCGCCCATCGCTTCTCCCGAATGGCTGTCTTCCATCGTTCGGATTCGTCCACTCCCTTGCGGATGTAGAGAACGAACAAGGCTGGTATTGCCCCAAACGCAAACATAAGGCGCCAAGTATCGAACCCAAACGGTTTTGTATCGGCGATCAGGAACCAGAGGCCAGCGGCAAGAAGGGTACCCCAGCCAAAGCCCGACTGGAGAAATCCCGCGCCTTTTGCTCGCGCCCGCTCGGGCCAGGTTTCGTTGATAAGCGAGATTCCTGTGCTCCACTCACTGCCCAGTGCGAGTCCTGTCAGGAAACGGAATACCAAGAGCGTGCCGATTGAAAAACTGAAGGCGGTAAGGCCACTCAGCACCGCGTAAACGAAAACCGAATACATCATCATCTTCTTGCGGCCGATGTAATCCGCCAAGATTCCGCCGACTAACCCTCCGGCTCCCCAGCCCAACAGGGTAATGCCGATGGCCAGACCTGCCCATACGGCTTGTGATTTCAGTTGCTCGGCACTAAGCAATGATTTGAGGGCTGGCCCCAGCACAACGATCAGCGCGTAAGATTCGTAGCCATCAAACACCCAGCCAAGAAAGCTGCCAAGTAAGACATTCCAATGCTTAAGAGTCAGGCCATCGTACCAATGCCCGCCGTTCCAACTTCGTGTCTCATCAGCAGCCAAGGGTGCTCGCATCGGCGATGCCGCTGCCGATCCTCCAATTTCGGTCGGATTCGCAGGAGTGCTCGCCGACTCCGCGTGGCCGCACTGAGGGCAGGACTGCACCGCATCGGGTAGTTCAATACCACATTTTGTGCATAGCACCTGCGTTCCTCCTACTCTTATTGACGGCAAAGACTATAGTGATCACGGTGCAATGTCAATCCAGGTTCTTCCTTCTAGCTCAGAGTTTCGAGTGCCGGAGTTCTGCGTCGATCAGGGAGGGCTGCTATATGCCTACAAGAGAAGGAGTGGGCGATCAGGTTGCTGCTCACCGTCATGAAAACGAGGATCGTCTTTTCCCCCGCGCTCCTAATCAACAACATCCTTAACTGGCCATAAATCGATGAACCGGGGGTATGCAAAATACCGGACGTCTCGCCCGAAAGCGGTCCGCGTTCGCCTCAATCGGCGTACTCCTGGGAAGTTGCGGGGCGCCAAGTATATGGGCTGAATTCCTGTTGGCTCAGGCGAGGAGATTGCAAGCTAACGATATAACCATCTCTGACTCGCCTGAGCCGGAACGCTCGATTACCCGATGCACTAAAAACCGTACAGCTTAGCCGGGTTGTCGACCAAAATGCGGTTGCGGGTCGCCGTATCCGGCACCCATTCGGCCAGCACATCTAACAGGATGGCGTCATCCGGTTTGACCTTCTCTGTTGGGTGCGGCCAATCGCTTCCCCAAACCAGCCGTTCTGGTGCTGCCTTCACGAAGGCCCGCACAACCGGGATGGTGTCGCTGTAGGTCGGCGG
>JBEKQP010000390.1:0-5232 GCA_049519595.1 Candidatus Korobacteraceae bacterium
CAGACCGGAATTGATGAGTTTGTCGGCGATGATTCCAATGAGCGGTTGAGTGATCATTCCGGCTATCCACGGCATAGTGGCATAAAATGCCACGTGCCCCAGGTCCAGATGGCGAGCATGAACCAGATATCCAGGCAGCCAGGTCAGAAACAGATAGTAGAGGTAATCCTGGCAGAACTTGATTACGATCATCGCCCAGATATTCCGAAACTTGAGAAGCGCAAACAGGGGCACACGCACTCTTTCGGAGGTCGGTTGAGTTGGAGTGCCAGCGATCGCCGGAGTCGCTGCCTTATCGCGGTAGGTGAGTAGCCACAAAGCCACCCAGCCCAGGCTGCCCAAGCCCGTTACGTAAAAAGCAACATGCCAATTGGGCTGGGCCTTCGAACCAAAGGCGATCATGAGCCCAATCATCAGCGCCGGCGTGACTGCGAACCCGACACGCAATCCGGCCATGAAGACGCCGGTCGCCATGCCCCGTTGCGACTTATCAAATCGCTCGGTGATGACCTTGGTGGCGGCGGGGAAATTTGCCGACTCGCCGACTCCGATCAACACCCGGCTGATGAGAAGAGTGCTTAATCCTCTTGCCATGCCGGTCATGGCAGATGCCAGCGACCACAGTGTTGCGCCCCATCCATAAACTCTTTTCACGCCAAAGCGATCACACAACCATCCCGCAGGCAGGTTAAACAGCAGATAGGCCCAGCCGAAGGAAGACAATACCAATCCCATCATCCCCAGGTCGAGATGCAAGTCTTTGGCGACGAACGTGTTTGCAATCGCCAGGCTGGAGCGGTCGAGCGCGTTGATGGCGTTACCACTGAAGATCAAGAACAGCGTCCAATACTTCATCCCCGTCTGGCGGTCACCCATAGGTCTCCTTTGCGCCTGTCGATGTTGGTGATGAACGATCGCCACGCACTCGCGACGTCGAAGCGAAAAAATATAGCTATAGTGGTGGCCGATTAGTCTGAGCCAAGGCAGGAGAATCGTCAAGTTGTTTCATGCTGCGCGGCAGGGAAGCAACGAGATCGAGCGAGTTTGAAGACCGGATGCAGCCTATCGAGTCGGTGGTATCGCCGCGAAGTCTAATGGAAGCTGAAACGCGATGGCCTTACGTGCGTTGGCCCGCTCGCTTGACCAGTACCGGCGCGGACATGACGGTGTTCCATATGCCGATCGCGGGCCGGGCCGTGGTGAACGCCATCAATCGAGTTACGGTCTCACGCGAAGTTCCAATCATTTGCGCCATCTCCTCTTGCGTGAGCATTTCCACACGCGAACACTGTTGATCCGCTTCGCCGTCGAGAGTACTCAACTTCAGGAGCAGTTTGGCCAGGCGGTCGCCGACCGAACGCGACAGCGCGAACAAGTGGATCTCGCGGATGGCGGAATTGTATTTATCGCTCAATTTCTCGGCCAAACGATACCCAATTTCGTTGTGCTCGCGCAGCAGGCGCAGAAGGTCTTCACGCCTGACAAAATTAGCCTGACAGGGATCAATTGCCTCGGCAGTCCATTCGTGAAGCTTGCCGCTGGTGGCGGCGCTAAGCCCGATTACTTCTCCTGCTTCGGCGATCCTCCGGATGAGTATCTTGCCACCCGTAGAACAAAGCGAGAGCTTTACGCGTCCTTTGCACAAGATAAAAATACCGCGTGATGGTTGACCCTCCGCGAACAGCACAGAGCCTTTGGGGAAAGTGGTCATGCACTTGATCGACTCTATTGCCTGTAACGCAGCCTGTGGCAGATGGCAAAAGCCATCCTTCGCCTTCTTGCAAGCGAGGCAGTTTCTAACCGGGTTCAACCTATGCGTTGCGACCATTGCGACCCTCGCGACAAAGACTGCAGCCTCCTGCGGTAGAGGAGTTCACCAGTAGCGTCACACATGGAAGACCACTCATAGTAGTAACGCTGTCACAACCTTGTGTGACGCAGCTTACAACTTGGGCTGCTTTCGCCCGTAAGGGCATCCGGCGCTGGGAGTCCGGCGGTGTCATAATCTCCTGTTGAACCCGCCAACTAGAATCTGTAGACTCTGTTTCCGGCTAGCTGCTTGTGAGAATAGAAGCCATGGCCGCCAGCAGTTCTGATTCATTTCAACGTCGAACAGTCTTTTGCAAAATTTCTACTTGCCTAATGAAGCCATTAGGATATCTAATGTGATAAGCGGAGGCGGTTGCAAGCCAAAGCCATCGTGCCAGGGGGGCAAGGCCAATGTCGTGGGAAATCGAATATTCCCGGAAGCTTAAAACGGCGGAAGAAGCATTGAAGACTGTTCAATCCGGAATGCGTCTTTGGACGCATGCTAATAGCGGATGCCCGACGGCTCTGCTGAGCGTGCTGGCACAGCGCGCCCCCGACGTACACGATGTGGAAGTCTGCCACCTGCTCTCGTTCACGGATTTCCCGACTGCCGAACCGCAGTATGCCGCGAATTTCCGGCACAAGTCGCTTTTCATAGGCTCGAACGTGCGCACCGCCGTTGCTGAGGGTCGCGCCGATTACGTCCCGATACACTTGCACGAGGTGGAACGGCTGATGGAGTCAGGCCGGTTCCCCATTGACGTGGCGTTGATCCAGGTCACCCTGCCCGACCGTCACGGTTTTGTCAGTATGGGCCCGTGCGTGGAGGCGACGCTGACGGCGGCGCGTTGCGCCAAATACGTTATCGCCCAGGTGAATAGCCAAGTGCCGCGCACCTGTGGCAACACGCAACTGCATGTCAGCGAAATTGATGCCTTTGTCGAGATTTCAGAGCCGGTGGCTGAACTCCGGCCACACCCGAGCAGTGAAACGCAGAGACTGATTGCCAGGAACGTCGCCAGCCTGATTGAGGACGGCAGCACGATTCAGGTTGGCCTTGGCGGCCTGCCCGACGCCATACTTACGTACCTGACTGACCGGAAGGATCTCGGGGTACACACGGAAGTCTTGTCCGACGGCGCCATCCCGCTGATCGAATCGGGTGTGATCAATGGCAAATTTAAGACGTTTCACCCAAACAAGATTGTCGTCGCTATCGCTCTTGGAACGCGAAAGCTGTACGAGTTCATCCATGAGAATGCCGTGTTTGAGTTTTTGTCCAATAAGTACATCAACGACCCATTCCTGATCGCACAAAACGATCGGATGGTGGCGATCAATGCGGCGCTCCAGGTCGATCTCACGGGACAGGTTTGCGCCGAATCCATAGGGCAGCAGTTTTATAGCGGTTTTGGCGGCCAGTTGGACTTTATCCGCGGGGCTGCGCGTGCCAAAGGCGGTAAGCCGGTGATCGCGTTGCCGGCGACGGCGAAAAACGGAACCATGTCGCGCATCGTCCCCATGCTGAATCCCGGTGCGGGCGTGCTGACC
This sequence comes from Candidatus Korobacteraceae bacterium, assembly GCA_049519595.1. Classification (GTDB taxonomy): domain Bacteria; phylum Acidobacteriota; class Terriglobia; order Terriglobales; family Acidobacteriaceae; genus CAWBRT01. The sequence continues at coordinate 3,361 of JBEKQP010000390.1, forward strand.
ACGCGCGCCGACGTTCACTACGTTGCCACTGAATTCGGCATCGTAGATTTGTTCGGAAAAAGCGTGAGAGAAAGGGCGGAGCTGCTCATCAGCATTTCCCACCCATCGTTCCGTGATGAGTTGTTCGATCATTGCCTGCGCGCGCGGTGGTTTCAGCGTAATGACACAAGAAATACGCAGGCGCAAGCCGTCAGTGTAGGTGGCGCCGTTTAGACCTCTAATCACTCGGAAGTGTTCAGGCCGCCGATTCCGGCGGCCTTTTCCGCGTGCGGAGCAAACCCGGACATGACCAGTGATGCACGGGGCGAGGTGTATTCTTGGATACACTGAAATTCAGGATAGGGCGATGAAATCGAAATTTGCGGCAGGTCTGCTCGGGGTTTTGCTGACGTGCTCATTGGTGGCGGCGCAGGAGCGGCTCAGGATGTCGACCACAACTTCGACGGAGAACACTGGCCTGCTGAATGTGCTGCTGCCTCCGTTTGAAAAGGAATGCGGTTGCAAGGTGGACGTGATTGCCGTAGGCACCGGAAAGGCTTTGAAGCTGGGTGAAGCCGGCGATGTAGACGTGGTCCTGGTGCATGCTCGCAGTCTGGAAGACAAGTTCGTCGCAAACGGTTTTGGCGTAAACCGGCGCGATGTCATGTACAACGATTTTGTCATCATCGGTCCGGCAAGTGACCCTGCGCATGTGAAAGGCGCAAAGACGGCGGCTGAGGCGTTGAAGAGAATTGCCGCCGCGCAGGCCGTTTTTATTTCCCGCGGCGATGAATCGGGCACTCACGTGAAGGAGAAAGAGATTTGGGCCGCAGCGGGGATCAACCCGGCGGGCCGATGGTACCGGTCGATCGGACAGGGTATGGGCGAAGCCATCATGATGGCTACCGAGGAGCGAGCGTACACTCTCTCGGATCGCGGCACATACAATGCCTTCGCAGGCCCGAAGACGGACTTGGTAATCTTGTTTGAGGGCGAGAAGGGGCTGTTTAATCCGTATGGGGTTATTGCCGTGAACCCGAAGAAGTTCCCGCACGTCATATAAAGCGAGGTAAGAAGTGGGCTTCATCGCGGAATCCGTCAGGACGGCGCTTTCCCTGATCTTCTCGGCCGACCAGGATGTCCTAGCCGCGGTGCGGACCTCCGTCGGCGTTGCGTCGTGGTCGGTTCTGTTGGCGGCGCTGTTCGGCATTCCCATTGGATTGGCTGTTGGCGTCAATCAGTTTCCGCTCAAGCGAGTGGTGATCGTTGTGCTCAATAGCCTGATGGCCATGCCGACGGTTGTCCTCGGTCTGCTGGTTTACGGTCTGGTGAGCCGACAGGGACCGCTGGGTGGCCGGGGCTTGTTATTCACGCCCAATGCGATGATTATTGGGCAGACGCTGCTGGCGGTTCCCATTGTTGCCAACTACACTCTGAGCGCCATCAAGGGCGCCGATGTTCGGATAGTACCCACCGCGCTCACCTTGGGTGCCGGTCCGCTGCGCAGCATGATGCAACTTACGCGCGAAGTTCGCTTCGGCATCATGGCCGCTGTGATTGCGGGATTTGGCAGGGTGATCTCCGAAGTGGGCGTGGCCATGATGCTCGGCGGCAACATTCGCTGGTATACGCGGACGATGACCACGGCGATCGCGCTCGAAACCAGCAAGGGCGAATTTGCCTTCGGCCTGGCACTCGGAATTATTCTCATGGTAGTCTCCTTTTCCATCAATATTCTCCTAACCTTCATGCAAGAGAGTTATCAGCCATGAAGCCTCCTCAATACCACCTCAGGGGATTACGCGCGTCTTATCGGGCGAACCTTGCCTTGGAAGTAGAGGAGCTTACGATCGACAGTGGACGACTGCATATTCTTGCCGGACCGAATGGCTC
>JBEKQP010000391.1:0-3274 GCA_049519595.1 Candidatus Korobacteraceae bacterium
GTTATCCGACACCTCAAGGTACCCGAATCCGCCACCCGTTATAGGATGGGCCTCCCAAACCTGGCGAAACATCTCGGCGACGGCCCCCTCACCGGCACTGTGGAACCGCCCGGCAGTCACGGTAGAGAGAATGCCCTGGGACTCGTAGTCCGTGAGATTCGCAATTTCCTTAAAGCCGCTCCAGGATTGGGTTTCATTCCTAAGCCCGAAGGCGATGCAGACGAAAATTGCTCCGGCGAGGCCCACGAAGTCAGCCATCGAGGACTTGCGTGTTCGTGACACTTGTGAATAGCCGATGTACAAAATCGTAAGCGGGATACATCCGAGCAGAAAGATCTTGGAGACTCCGAGCACCCCGCCGATAAGGAGGCCACTCAACAGCAAATAGTTAACGACCCGTCTGTGCCCGAGAGAGAAGCTGTATAGCCACAGTATCACACCCGCTCCGTACGCTATTCCTTGTTCCGAAGGTTGGTTAAAGACTCCAGTGAACCTTCCCATACTCACCGCGTTCACCCCCACCGCATTTTGAGTAATGTATGTTGAGAAATTGTAGGCGTGACCAGTCCAAAAGACGCTCAGATGCTGAGAAAACGGCAGGCCGAAAAGCAACTGGCACAATTCGACCGCCGTATTGGCGGATAAAAGAAATATCAGCACGCGCCCGAAGAAGCCGATCTCATCCCGGAGTGTCGCTCTTGATCGTTCTAGTCGCCAAAAGTAGGCGTTTACCACAACCATGACAGCCAACGCGCTCAAAAAGTGATCTAAACCTCCAAAGAACTGGCCCCACACCAATCCTGTCGTTGCGTTGCTTAGTGTCACCAAACTAGCTGTAATCCCAATAAGACCCCAAAGGACGAAAAGTGCTCGTATCGATCTACGAGGTGAAACCAAAGCGCGGGGATCCAGGAAACAGCTAATCGCCGCGCATCCGTAGATCGCCAATTGCTCAGTTCGAACCCTAGCGCTGGGAAAGACGTATGGGCCAAAGATGCTGACTAAGATGATTGCGATCAGCCATCGTTGCGTATTGTGTCCGGCAATGTGTCGATTCGGCTGTTGAACGGTGCGATTAGAACCCTGGGTAGCTTGGGTCGGTATTGCTCGACACCGTAGATGTCCGACTGGCCCTATAGGGAACGCGGTGTTCACTTAGGAGAACTCCAGTGCACGCTGGTAGGTATTCAATACCCTCTCACACCAGGCGGTTGCGCCAAACCGGGTCTCCACATGCTCGATCAGACGCTGTCGTTCGACTGCCAGAGGACGTACGATGCAGGACTCCATGGCCGAGGATATGCTTCCGATGTCGGCGGGGGGAACAAGGAGCATGACATGTTTGCCTTGATCGATCTCAACTAAGCCCCCGATGTTCGAGGCGATCACGGGAACTCCTAATGCCAAGGACTCAAGCGCTGCGATCGACGTGGCTTCTACGACGCCCTCGAATGGCACGGAGGGCACGAGAGTTGCTGTAGCCCGTGCAATTAGGCCAGGGATGTCTGAGTTCCGAACATGTCCCAACAAAATCACTTTCGGCCCGTTGGCATGGATTGCGATGAGTCGCTGTATTTCTTCGCGAAGCGGGCCGTCACCGGCGATCCAGAGTTCAACATCGCGATCTCCAACCCAGTCGAGGAAGGCTCGGACAGCGTATTGTGGGCCGTTCTTGGGTACAAGACGGCGGAGCATGAGGAAGTAAGGCTGGGCGCGTTTGCGAATTGTATTCCTGGCTAGAGATGTGACATGTGATACGTCTACAGCGTTCGGGATCTCGTCAATTCGATCGGGATCTGCACCTTTGCGGACCAAGATATCGCGTTGTCCTTTATCAACTGCAATGAGACGGGCGCTGTTGCAAATGGTGGCGGTTTCAATTCGCTGCAATAGCCCGAGGTAACGAGGGCACGAAAGCCCCGCTTCTCTGGCGTGTTCATACATCGGGCCATGACAGGTCATGACGATTGGAACGCCGCATTGAGCCGCCGCATAGGCCGCTATCGGATCATGAGCATGAATCAGGTCCACACTGACAAAGTGTTGCTTGATTAGGCTACGGAGCCGGCGTATCCGTGCGCTTAGCCACTCAACCCGCAATGGGCTACGCCGAATCAGCGTGAGACTTGCTGCTTCGAAATGCACCCTTATCGTTCTTGTTCGGGAGCCGTCGACCACTGCCACATCACGCACCCGGCCTTTCAATTGTCGCTCAAGTGTAAGCATGTGCGTAGACAGCCCACCGCAGGATCCCAACGGCATGCCGGTCACCAGGAGCACCCTAATGCTGGCGAGAGGACCGGCCATCGAGCGCTCGTGCAAGTACATATTGCGCAGGTGACCTCCGTGGATGCTTGGCTGCATCTGCTTTCCTATCTCTATCCTTGTCGTAAGAACCCGAAAGAGGTGCTAGATGCTGTGGTTCTAGCACTCGTTTTGCACCCAGACGCGAGCAGGCCCAGGCACGCTGTGTCTACGCACCGAGTAGCGGTGAAGAAACAGGGGCCCACGAATCCTAAAGCCGTGGTCGGATCCATGTGGGCAGCTTGCCTCCGCGGTCGACTTCGGCAAAACCGGGAGTCCGCGTCGTTTCGAATTGCTCCACGGTCAGACCTGGGTTCCCAGCAAGTTTGGCCCAAGTGAACAGTTCGCGGAACTGACAGCTAGCACGTCTTCGCAGTCTCCAATGTCAGAGCTGAGGGACGTCACTGGGACCAGAGAGAGCCGCCGCCGTAGCCACCCTGCTACGGGAAAACGGATAGCGCACAACTGATAACCAAGCGGGCGAAGAAGGGTCTCAATTGAATCCGCTGAAAAACCGCCAGCGCAAAGAGATGGCTTGTTGATCTCGATATGAACCATGGGCCGAAAGCGCTTGAGCGTTTCCTGCGCGCCCTCTAGAACGAGCGGCTCTGATCCCTCCGCATCGATCTTCACAAAGGAAATGCGATGCGTCCCTGCCGCCATGCCCGTCTCTGCAACAATATCGTCCAGGCGGCGTGTCTGGACGAAAATGGACGATGCTATAGCGGGTTTCGCAACCTCATTCGGGAACCTGCTCGACCAGCCAAGCTGGTGGGACAGCGCAAAGCTGCAGGAAGCATCACGGTCTCCGAGGGCACAGGAGTGGAGCCTTACCTGCTCAAATCCGTTGCGCTGAACGTTCGATCTCAGTGCCTCCATGGCCCGCGGATCTGGCTCAAAGGCGATCACTTGCCCTCCCGCACCGACGGCCTTTGCCAAGTGAAGCGTGATAAACCCCTTCTGTGCCCCC
>JBEKQP010000392.1:0-3274 GCA_049519595.1 Candidatus Korobacteraceae bacterium
TGCAGGCGGCGGCGTTCAAAAACGAGTTGGCGCGCAGCGCGTCGATGCGCGCGGTGATGCTTCGTTACGCTCACGCCTTCTTCAACCAGGTCGCGCAGTCCGCCGCGTGCAATCACTTTCATACCCTGGAGCAGCGATGTTGCCGCTGGCTCTTGATGACGCACGACCGCATGCGGTCCGACGAGTTCCTGCTGACGCAGGAGTTCCTGGCCATGATGCTGGGGGTACAGCGCACGGGCGTCACCGCCGCGGCAGGCGCCCTGCAACGGGCCGGCCTCATCCGCTATAAGCACGGTAACGTCACGATCATCGATCGGCGCGGCCTGCTCCGCCGCTCGTGCGAGTGCTATGGCGTTTCCAAGAAGGAGTTCGATCGTCTACTCGGCGGTCGGGCGGTACGCCCGGTTCGCTCCAGCAGAAAGTCCATGGCATAAACTGTCGAGACAATGTCCGGTGGGGGACATTGTTGATCTTTGTCAATGCAACCTTTCTCCATCCGCGGCCGTTTTAACTAATGTCTCGGCCCTCGTCTATGTGGCGGCGCGATGCAACATCGCAGCGACGCAATCAGCAGAGAAGGTGCAGGAGTGCCAGCATGCAAACACGGCAATACGGCGATTATCAAGACGACATCTACCTGGACGGCGTGCAAGGGAAATTACCGAGATACCCACTTGAATTTAGTTCGCTGGAGCGTGCGGCGGCCGAGGTGCTGCCCTCGTGGGTGCATTCCTTCGTCGCAAGCGGCGCTGGAGATGGACACACCCAGCGCGCCAACGTCGAAGCCTTTTCACGCTACGCTATCGTGCCTCGGATGCTCGTTGGCGCGACCGAACGAGACCTGTCGGTCTCACTGTTTGACATGCGGCTGCCAACGCCCTTGTTCATGGCGCCAGTCGGAGTCATCGGCTTGTGCTCTCAAGACTTCCATGGAGACATCCAGACGGCCCAGGCCTCCGCGCAGACTGGAGTTCCGATGGTGGCCTCAACGTTGACGCAGCATCGGATGGAAGACGTGATCCCGCACGCGGGCACCACGCCAGGGCTTTTTCAGCTATACACACCAACCGACAAGGAGCTTGCCGCTAGCTTCCTCCGCCGTGCCCAGCAGTCCGGTTACAAGGCGGTTGTGATTACCTTGGATACCTGGATCACCGGATGGCGACCGCACGATCTGAGCACCGGCAACTTCCCCCAACTGCGCGGTTACGTGCTGCAAAATTACTTCACCGACGACGTTTTCCTTGGGCGGCTCTCCAAGTCGCCTAAGGACGATCCGTGGGCGGCGATCCAGGAATGGGCTAAGGTGTTTGGCAACCCGCTGCGATGGCAAGACCTGAAATGGCTGCGTTCATTGACGACGTTGCCGATCCTACTCAAGGGCATTCTACACCCAGACGATGTGCGGAAAGCTCGCGACCACGGTATTGACGGCATCTACTGCTCCAACCACGGCGGCCGCCAAGCCAACGGCGGGTTTTCTACTCTCGAAGCCCTTCCCGCAGTTGTCGAGGCGGCAGCCGGAATGCCGGTGCTGTTTGATTCGGGGGTGCGCAGCGGTGCAGACATCGCCAAGGCTCTGGCTCTAGGAGCAACCGCAGTTGGAGTGGGACGCCCATATGTATATGCCCTCGCGGTAGGAGGTGCCGACGGCTTGGTGTCTCAACTGCATGCGCTGCTCGCCGAACTGGATTTACTCATGGCCGTCGATGGCTACCCAAGCATCGCAGACCTCCGCGCGGCGGGCGCTCAACGCATTTGACTCAGGAAGCACATGACTCGGTCAAACATTGCCGCTAATGAATTGCGGGAGCCCGCTGCGGGCCATGCTATTGGGGCGCGAGGGCAGCAGCCATATTTCTGGCTCGCCTCCGCCGTCGGCGTGACTTCATCCGCTATCTATAGTAAACGTCCCCTTTGGTCGAATTTACCAGGTGGCGCGGCACTCAAAAACGGACTCCTGTGCCCTAATGCTCCACAATTGGACCAACTTCTTCGACGTCACCGCAGCGACCGGAGCGCAACTTATCGGATTGCTTTTCGTCGCCGTCACGTTGGGGACCAGTCTGTCGTCATCCCAGTCAATTGCCGGCGCTCGCGCATTCTTGACGCCAACGCTGATTAGTTTCAGCGAAGTACTGTTCCAATCCTTGGCTGTGCTGGCGCCTTGGCAGTCCGATGAACCAATTGCTATTTTGCTCGCGCTGAGCGGTCTGGCGTCCCTCGCCTATCACTTCAACGCGATCCGTTTGCAGGGCAAGCTCGATTTCGCCGCGCTCACCGGGTTCGACTGGATCGCCCACAACGGATTTCCGCTGGTAGCCGACGCCAGTCTTGTCTTTGGAAGCGCGGGTTTGATCGCCGAGAAACCCTTCGCACCTTACGCCATTGCAGGCTCAAGTACGCTGCTGTTGATCTCCGGCATCTATGGCGCCTGGGACATGACATTATGGATGGTCAAAAATCGGGACAAAACGTAGTCCTCGACTTAAGGCGCGGCCCCTGGCGAGGATGCTGCCGGCGGCCGGCTGACGCCGGTTGGGGGAGTCCGGTTTTAATACATTCGGGCTCACCACAAAAGTTCCAACAGATCGAGCGACGTCATGGCGAAATTCAAATTCGGGGTTGCCATCCTTGTTCTCGCGACGGCGCTGTCGGCCGCGGCTTACGCGGCCCCGCCGAAAGGCGGCGGTGGTCATCCTGGTGGTGGGGGTCACCCCGGTGGTGGCGGCCATCCGGGTGGTGGTGGCGGCGGGCACGCACGTGCCGGCGGCGGTATGCGTGCCGGTGGCGGTGGCGCGCGTCACATCAGCGCCAGGCCGGCGATATCCCACGCCAGGCCAGCGATGTCCCACGCGAGGCCGGCGATATCCCATACGACATCCCATGCGTCTGCCGGGCGGAACGCGCGCGGCCATCGAGCGTTGGCCGCCCACAACCCACCGAGCAATTCGGGCAGCCATCGGACGCTGGTCAATTCAAACGGCAACGAAACGCGCAGAGCGAACGCGAACCCAAACGTCAAATCTCGCGCGGTGCGCAATACGTTGAATTCCCGCTCGATCGCCGGTGCATTGCGCAACACGAGCGCATTGCGCAATTCGCGAACGCGCGCCCACATCACCGCGGCCGCGGCGACGGCGGGATGGCACGACGGACGCGACGGTGAAAATGGCTGGTGGCGACACGGTAATGGCGGTTACGGATGGGTCGGCCCGCTGTACTGGCCGTTCGCCTATTACGACATGTACGACTACGCGATGTGGGGCAACGG
>JBEKQP010000393.1:0-3570 GCA_049519595.1 Candidatus Korobacteraceae bacterium
CGGATGCTCATAACCTGAAATTCTTGGAACAGATCCCGGTGACCGAGACAGAGCGCCACGCCCTTGAAGGGGATCGAAAAGCCCTGCAGAAACTGATTGGGCCAGTAATGCTACAATTCGAACGCCCATGAGCATTGTTCTGCGGCTTCTCGGTGAGCGCATTTGCGATAATGCGCTCCTCGATAAAGCTGCAACGAGTCAATTGGCCGCGATCACTTGTCCGAGATGCCGGTTTTACAGAACTTGCCGAAGACATACATCGATCTGAATAGGGGTCAATGAGCGCTAAGGTCTGGAAGCAACAACTGAGATCTCAGTTGCCGGCGGATCGCTGAACCCGAAGGGCTGGGGCCAATTTTCCCCATTTCTTTGTCGCTCGTCGCTAGCAGACACCCGGTATGCGTCGCTCCTCGCTTCGCGAACTGTGAAAAATTGGCGCCCAGCGCCGCACGCGCCGGGGTGGACATCACTCCCAGACTCACCAAGGCATGGGAAATCATGTGGGTTGCTTGTTTTAGGCAGTCGGGCACGGGCCGCGTCCGTAATGTTTCCAGACACTCGGCCGTGAGATTCCGCGCATACGGAGTTCTGTTGAATAGAAACAGTTCGCATAAAGTGAAGCGAAACTCTTGGTGGAAGTACCCGGAATAACTTGGCTTCCTTCCTTCGTGATCGAGGTTGCGTTGGCCAGCAGTGCCGTCGAGGTAGCATCCAGCGTCACTTTAGCGTCACTAATACCTTGTCGAAGTGCCGCCCCTGTGACGCTGACGTTGTTCCCCAAGCCATTGAAAGTGTTTATCGCGGTTGTGGCAGCATCTGTTGAACTTTTCTGAGCTTGCTGAACAATTTTTGTAACATCAGTTGCCGACAGCTGCTGCTCGGCCGCAGTGTGGCACGCTCCGTCATAATGGTATGCAGTCCCATCACAGAGTTACTGCTTTGGTCGATCCTCAACGATGATTGTTCCATCTACCCCAATGGTGTACACGTAGGAGGGAGTAACGACGACCTCCGGTACATGCGGCTGCCGGGTCAGGACCAGCAGCACGTCGGTGTCCTCGGGAACGTCGCTCAGCACGTGCGTATGGTAGCCGCTTGCCACCTTTACATCCGCACCTGCCGGAGCAGACTCGATGATGGTCTTGTGCAGTTGGCGCTTTTCGGTGATCTTGGTCCCATCCGGCGAGACTTGGTAGCGCACGTCAGCTCCCAGCGGGTAGACGCCTTCCTTGACCTGGGCCGGATAGAAGTACACGTATATGCTCCCACCGTCTGCCGGAAGCACGGCGATGTTGTACGGGCGGCTCGTTCCGCCGAAGTCCCTCGCAACCATCTCGACTGCTTTGGCGGCGACAAGGTTCCAGCCTGCGTCTTCCTGGACCGGATTGAAGCTCCTGACCTCGAACCGCGCAGGGCTGCCCAACTGAACCGCTTCGTAGGCTACCAAGAACTTGTCCCCAGCCTCATTCAACCTGCCGAAGTCAACCACCCAACCGGTCTCGGTCTTCCGTGCGATATACCGCCCGATTCGCCCCTCTATCGGGTGCATCGCCGTCACTGCGTCGGTCGCTTGCCAAGCCGCCGTGTCGTACTCGGCCAGGAGAACTCCCCGCGCCGTGATCGCTGCCAACTCCGCGTCAGATGGTTTGCTCGATGCCCTGGCTCCAGCAGCGGCAAAGAACCACGTCATCATCACGACTAAGAAGCAGGCGCAGCGATTAAGGCGCTTGGCTCGACCTGCGGATGCTATTTGCTCTCTGTAGCAGGATCGCAAGTCTTCAGACCTTTCACACTTATGTGGACTTCCAACGGAAGCTTAAGAACTGCGGCCCCGTTACTGTACCCACATTCCGCTGGCTCATCGATGACGTACTCGAACGTCGTCACAAACGTCGTGGGCTTGTGCTCAGTAAATTCCCAAGTGAGGACATCCTCTTTGGCGAACTTCACGAGCATCGGCGGCCCGCTCTCCACTTCGATTGAAGTGACCTTTTTCCCATCGGTCGTCACCTTGATTTTGACGGCACCTTGGACTCGCGCAGCACGCGCCATGATCGGATAGAGAGGCAGCTTCCCAGCAATGACCAGCGGAAGTTCTTGATCCGCCTTTTGAGCAAGGGATGCGATGGGCAGCATTCCACATAGGATCATCAGCACTACAGCCGAAGAAATTCGCATCAGATAGCATTTCGCATGGATCATCATTATTGCGCCCCCACCATAAACTTCTTCAGGCTCATTTGGAGAACAGTGCTGGAGCCGTTGTAGAAGTACACCTGTTTGTTTCCTGCTCCAACGACGATATGGATGAGGCCGGGCAGCGCTTGATGTTCGGCGGCAGCTACTTTCTGATCCTGCCCCGAAGGCGCTTGGTTCCATGCAAGGTCGCCCGAAGCGGTTCTCCCGTCAGGATGGACATGCCAACTGACGGTCAAATTAGTGATGCTTCCAGCAAGATTCGGATCGGCTGGCGTAAGGCTGGTAGATACGACGCCAGAGGGACTATAAGCGCCTGGCGTGGCAGGCGAAATGACTAACCCACCATTTGCGTTCGTGCCTGCAATTCCACCTTCTTCGTGGAACCCTCCCGTCGTATCAGCACCGCTCGGAGCATTGCTGGCATTCACAGAATTCATGATTGCCGTCTTCACTTGACCCGGAATCTGAGCAGCGAGACCTTGTGCAGTCTGCTGTTGGGCCAAGTCTCACGACGATCCCTTGGCGCGCGACAGCAACCAACGCTTACCTTCCGCGATCAGGTCGGGATCTACAGGAGCGAGAGCGTCAGGTATTGCGCGCTGAATCGCACCCGCAAGGTAATGCAGGGCCAGTCGTTCTGCCTCATCCAACCGAAACAGAAACTCATAATTGCCTGGACTCACTTCCTTCCTCGCTTCTTTATTCCGTAGGGTTCTAATCAGAATTTCCCAAATCACAAGGCTTGGTTCCTTGCGTAAGTGAATTCTCTCTTCAACTCCCGGCTCAGTTCTCATTCGAATCCCCACCTTGTCTTGTAGACATCGGGCTGCTCCGGATGAAAGGCAGTACCCTGATCCGGATGGTTTTTATCTCGCCACACAACAAATCCTTCGCTGTCATTCCAGTATCCAGTGACACCCTTACGTCCGTTCGGATTGCGCACTATGTCCCCACCTTGCGCGTTCTGGACTGTCTCCAGGATTTTGTTCTGATAATCCGTTTTTGAATTAAACTCTTTCGCGCCATGATCTTCCCATCCATGCCCATTAGCAATAAGCTCTATCCACGTAAGAGTTGAGGGGATCGGTAGTGGAACGGGCACATTTTCAGACAGCGTATTACCACCCGCAGAAACATTCCCCAGATGAATTCCAAACAATCCAAGGACTTGGTCTAAAAGGCCCCGCAAGTTGATGCCCTCATAAACAGGCTTTGCCACTAGTCCGGAGTTATTAGAGCTTTGTGCCTGCTGTTGGGCCTGGGCCTGCGCCGGTTGAGCCGCAGTATTGCCCGTGGAAGCGGAAGCCTGTTGGACCTGAGCCAGGTAGTTTGCCTCGTCAATCGCCTCGCTGAGTCCCTGGTTGCTTGCCC
>JBEKQP010000394.1:0-5512 GCA_049519595.1 Candidatus Korobacteraceae bacterium
CGGTTCTTCCCCTTGTTGAAAAGAAATCTGCACGAAAGAGTGGAGTTTCAACAAATATCCGTTCAAAATTGTGGTAAAGACCGCTACAATCTGGCGGAAAGAGCATTTAATAGAACCGATCCCGAAGCGATGGCAACCATCTGCAAGCACCCAAGGGTACGTATCGTTTCCCGGCACGAAGACACCGAGTATGTCGAGTGCCTGGAGTGTGGCGAGGTCTTTGACTCCGAGGAGTTCCGCGACATGGAGATCGAAGAATCCGCTGAAACGGAGGACGCCGCGGAGGACAAATAATTACCTGGCGTTCAATTATGGCAAGATCACTTTGCGGCTAGGCCATTTGCAGCCGAAGCGCCGCCGCGTCTTGAGACGAGCCACGCATAGTGCAGGCCAGAAACCACAGTCAGCACCATGGTTGCGTCGAGCGCCAGCATGCGAAACTCCTCGACCCATTGGACTGGGGTAAGCTGATGCATCAGAACGGCGGCCACGGCGGCAACCTGGGCGCCGGTATTCGCTTTCCCGAAGATGCTCGGCTTGAACTCCTTCCGCCCAATCGCTGCATGCAGAATCGCCGCAACCAGCAGAATCCCCACATCCCGGCCAAATACCAATACTGTGACCCTGACAGGAATCAAACCCTGGTGCATGAGGACTAGAAACAGTGTGCTGAGCAGCGCCTTGTCGGCTACCGGATCAAGGTATTGCCCAAACTGGCTTCGCTGCTTGAGCACGCGGGCCAACGTGCCATCCAAAGCATCGGTCAGGCCCGCCGCCGCAAAAAGGCCAAAGCTCAACCCGTATTTGCCCTCCAGAATGGCGGCCACCAGAAACGGCGCCACGCAAATGCGCAACAGCGTCAGCAGGTTGGGAAGAGTGCGGAACGGACTCAATCGCGTGGTCGCAACGTCAGCCATGTCAGCTTCTTGCAGGCAGCGGTTTTAGGCCCCGATCGTCAAGCCGGCGAATTCGCAACGCACCCCAGAGAAATGGGTCGATGGATCGGCCCCAAAAAAGCAGCTTGCCGAAGGACGTCTGTTCTTTGTTCGTCAGTGCCTGTTCTTTGTTCGTCAATGATCCTACAGCATGATTCAGGACCGCGATATGCTTATCTTTCGCCCAGCCCGCGATCCTGATAGACTACCTGATGTACCTCGCAGGCGCGTAGCTCAGTTGGTTAGAGCGCTTCCTTGACACGGAAGAGGTCGCTGGTTCGAATCCAGTCGTGCCTACCATCTTCAGATTCTAAGACTTCCAATAAAGTTCAATGGATCCATGCTCCCGGACGCGGCGCTGCCGGACATGCCCTCGGGCTTCGTGATGGATACGGAGATTAGCATCGCCATCTTACGACTACAGTTGCAGATCGGAAATTGCGGAGGGAGCAGGGGGTTTCAACCCCCTGATAGAGCGCAAATAACGCGGCCTTTAGGCCCGGCCCGTCGTTCCCTTTTCTGCAAGAGGGGAAGATGCAACTGTAGTACCAGGCAACGGCGGCATCTTCGTTCGCATCCGAATGCCGACACGGAAGTTCGGGTCACGCTCAGTTTGCACTTTCGAGGAGAATGAAATGGCCGCACAAAAGAGACCACCCGATCTCCAGGCGAGGCGCATATCTCTCGGCCTAAGTGCATTGCTGGCAATTCAATTGACGGCAATGGATCTCAACGCCCAAACCACCCAGAGCGGTAAAACCCCTGGCACTGAGGCCGGCACAGCAGCCATTAGCTGCCCAACCTGCGCTACCAGCGCGTCTCCCGGCAAGACGCTGGTGACCACGGCGACGGGACCGAAAACGCAGCCCCTGGGTACAGCCATCGATTCCGCCAACAATCTGATTGTGGCCAACCACACCGCGGGCACTGTGTCGAAATACAACTCCGCCGGAGTGTTGCAGTGGACCACCAAGGGCATCATCCCAACGGAGCTGATCGCCATCGACCAGTGGGACAACATCTGGGTCGGGGAGTACCAAAGCGCCACCATCACGGAAATCTCCGATGCCACCGGCGGCGTGATCGGAACAGGATCGACAGGCTCCAGCGGAAAATATCCTGGACCGCTCGGCATGGCCTTCGATGCCTTCGGCAATTTGTGGATGACCGTGTATAACAATTACCCTACCGGACCCTACTGGCTTGTCGAGATGAACCAGAGCCGAGCCGTGGTCTCGCCATCTCCTTATCCGAGCAGTTACATCGGTGGCTCAAACCTCGCTATCGACGGTCAGGGAACCATCTGGGTGCCTGGATATGGAACCAGTAACACCCTCACAGCTTTCTCCAACGCTGGAAAGCCTTCGACGACCATCGCGCTTCCTGACGGGCCGTCCAGCACCTTTACCCTGACAACCGGATCGACGATCATCTCCGCCAACAATAACTTCCTTTATGGCCAGCCCGTTCAGCTTTCCACCACGGGTAGCCTCCAACTATGGGACATTTGCACACGCCGACCGAGCCGCGATCGACACGCAAGGAAACATTTGGTTGGCATTCACCGCATACTGCGAAGTGGCCAAGTTCAGCCCCACTGGGACGTTGCTTGTCACAGCTTCAGTGGATACGGGGGGAAGGCTGGGCCAGCTCAGTTCCAATTCGCTTGCCATCGACGGGGCTAACAATCTTTGGGTCGTCGGTCGCCGCAACGCCGCTGTCTGGGAAGTATCCTCCGCAGGCACCGTTTATGGACCTTGGAAAGTGCCGGGAACCGGCGGCGCTATTACGAGTTCGGTCGATCGGCAAGGCAACATTTGGGTTAGTTCCGCTGTTGGTAATTCTGTAACTAAAGTCCAAGGAGTAGGCGCCGGCGTCGAGACACCGCTGGTCGCTAGCTTGAGCCAGGCACTACTCATCGGTGTTCCCTACATTGCAGCGATTCAGGCGCCGAGCGGCGTGTCGCCAAGCCGGACTGGCGTGCTCTGGTCATATTGACTCCACCGCCTGAATCCTGACGCCGATTGCGGATGCCAGAGATCCAGCGTCCTTATGAAACCGTCTGCGCTCCCGCTCCGGAAGTTCATCAACCAACTCTGAATATGGAACGGCTTCGCAGCCGGGAAACGCGGGAAAGCCCGCCGCGTCGGCCATTTTGCAACTCACTTTGATCAATTCGGCCATACCCCAGGGCCCATGCGCACGCCTCGGAGAATGATGCTGCGTAACAATCGCCTCGAACTCCGAGGGCAGATTCCACTCCGCAACCAGACGCCGGCCCGCATCACAATGATCCGACCCCAAACACTCGCGTTCACGCTCGACGATGCTTGCGGACGATCCGCAATGAGTATGAAGAAGCTCCGCGTATTCCGTTGGCCGTATCACCGCCAGCGCGAATCGGCCGAGATCGTGGAGTATGCCGGATGTGTATGCGATGTCTTTGTCCATGAAGCCCGCCGAGGCCAGTTGTTCCGCGGTCAAGGCGCACGCCAGGTTATGACGCCACAGGTCCCGCATCGCTGGAAGGTTGAGCGATTTGCCAAGAAATGCCCTGACCCCGACCGTCAGGCACATGCCCTGTAGTTGGTTGGCGCCCATGACGGCGATCGCCTGAAGAATGCTGCTCACGGGAAAGCGGCGAGCATACAGCAGCGAGTTGGCGATGGTCAGGACTTCGCTGGCAAAGGCCGGATCCGAAGAGATCAAGTCGCTGAGTTCGTGCAACTGCACGTTCTCATCGTTCGCCAACTGCAGCAAGCGGATTGCTACTTGAGGAAACGGCGGCAGCCGCAGGTGCGACCATGGCAAGCTGGCATCGGCTTTTCGTAGCTCAGCCTGCACTGTTGAACCCCGTTGATTGATTTACCGGTCTTGAGACGCAATCGATTGCCGCGGATTCCGCCTGGCTTCTACGGCGCCAACGACCGTTGTCTTTTCGCGCGCCGACAAGAACCCTTTCGGCATGGAATTGATTTTTCAATAGTCGATTGCTTCAATCGATCGAATGGGACCAGCGATGCCGTGTCGAATCAACTTTCAGCAACCATCGCGCAGCGATTGATTGTGCACGAAGAGCGCTTCCTCAACGGCCAAAACTCCCACCCAAGCAACGTGAACGCGAGGCCTTGTTCAGATTGTCTTAATGCTCATCCGTAAATAAGTAGCGCCGACCTCCAGGTCGGCTGTCGTGTGGGCCTCCTGGCCCGCACACGCGTCCTGGCGGCGTGGACGCCGTCATGGAAGCCACACAGGAGAGCGGCGCCTCTCGAATACGCAAGTCACGGATTGGCGCTTAATCGGTCAGAGCGACTCGACCGCCTCGATCTTCTTCGAGATCATCTCGGTCAGTGCCGGAAGATCGGATTGGAACTGGCTTCGTTCGCGCGGCGGCAACTGGTCCAGCAATTCTGCGAATGGCGCGACCTCGCAGCCTTGAAATGCGGGAAACCCTACAGCGTCGGCCATTCTGCAACTGACGTTGATCAGTTCCAACATGTTCCAGGTGCCGTTTTCTTGCCGCGACGCGTGGTGCAGCGACACGATCGCCCCAAGATCTCGAGGCAGCTTCCAATCGGAAATCAGGCGTTGTCCGATCTCGCAATGGTCCATTCCAAATCTGTCTCGCTCCGCCTGAAGAATGCTGGCCGCAGGTCCGGCATGCGTCTCAAGCAATTCAGCGTACTCTTTGGCGCGCACCGTAGACAGCGCCAATCGGCCGATATCGTGCAGCACTCCCGAAGTGTATGCAAGGTCTTTGTCCATGAAGCCCGCCTTGGCCAACTGCTCGGCGATCAAGGCAGACGCCATGCTGTGGCGCCAAATGGCCTGCGTCACGGGAAGCGCCCGCGCATTGCCCATGTAGACTCGCGCGCCCACCGTAAGGCACATCCCTTGCAGGTGGTTGATGCCCATCACCGCCACCGCCTGGTGAATGCTGTTCGCCGGGTAACGTGGCGCGTAGAGAAGAGAATTCGCGACGGTGAGCACTTCGCTGGCAAAAGCCGGATCGGAAGAAATCAGTTCGCTGAGCTGATGCAACTGTACATTTTCCTTGTTGGCCAACTGCATCACGCGGATGGCGACTTGAGGAAACGGGGGAAGACGCAATTGCGCCCACACTACGCTGCCGACGTCAGGTCTGCGCCGATCGATCATGGTCATCGATGGTCCCATTTACGGTCCTTCGCCAAGCAGTCCACAGTCTCCGATCAGGACCGGCAGGCACTCCTCTCGCAATCCGAAAGGATATTATCGGCACGAAGAAGTTTTTCTATAGTCTTGCGGCGATCTTAGAGGCGCATCGCTTTCATTTCGCCTTCCATGTCTTTCCGTCGGTGCTGACCCACACCCGATCCTCGTCGTTCACGATTTCAAAGACTGTGGTGGACGCGGCCGCTCCGTCGGGATTCGATTTCATGTTATTGTCCGCATCCGCAGCCTTGGCTTCCATCTCCGACACCTGGGCCTCAGCCTGGCTCGGAGAGCGCCGCGGCCGGCCGCCAATTATTGTGCGCTGATTGCGTCGGCCTTGTGCCCTCTGTGTCCCATGCGAGCAATGCGCGGAACGGCGATCA
>JBEKQP010000395.1:0-3197 GCA_049519595.1 Candidatus Korobacteraceae bacterium
AAAGGAAAAGGCTCATGCCCACGCCAAAATCCGCGAAGTCGAGGCTGAACTCGGCCTGCACTCCGCGCACCAGAAAAAACTCCGCTCGGGCATCGACGCCGATCTGCTGGAGCACTACGATCGCCTGACACGTGCGCGCGGCACTGCGCTGGCCGAGGCGCTCGATCAGCACTGCACTGCTTGCCAGGTGCTTTTGCGTCCGCAGGTGTTCAACGAAGTGCGCATGGACATCCGTACCGTCTACTGCGATTCGTGCAGCCGCCTCCTCTACTACGATCCCTCGCACGCAGCCGAGGTGCCGACTATCGTCGATGCAAAACCCGCCCTTGTGAAACATGCCTGGTTTTACGTCGAACAGGACGGCCAGGGCCGATTCCTGGCGGCGACCAACTCGAAGAGTGGGTGCAGCCTGCGCATCTATGACGCCCAGAGCGGACGTTCACTCGAACGCCGCAACGAAAAGGGCAAGCTCTACCAGGAGGCGTTTGCCGCCCTGTTGCATGGGGCGCGCAACCTGTTCGTCCACGATCCCAAGCTGGTCGAAGAATCCAAAGACCAGTTGCCCGACGACGCATTGCTCGACCTGCAGCGGCAGGTGCCAAGCTAAAGCCGCTCCTTCCGTATCGGTTCATGGTGTCATCCTGGGCCGCACGTTCCTTGCGCAGCATTTTGCGCTCTCCTCTATAATCACCGGCATGAGCATTAGCGAACGTGTTCAGAAAGAAATGGTCGACGCCATGCGCTCCAAGCAGGAGTTGAGGCTATCGACTCTACGCATGGTGAAAGCCGCGCTCAAAAACAAGGAAATCGACAAGCGCTCCAAACTCGACGAAAACGAAGAAATAAAAGTGTTGTCGATGTTGATCAATCAGCGCAAAGACTCGATCGAGCAGTTCACCAAGGGTGGCCGCCTGGAACTCGCGCAAAAAGAACAGCAGGAGATTGAGATTATCGAGGGCTACATGCCCAAGGCGTTGGGCGAGGCCGAGGTGACGGCGGCCGTCAAGGCCGTGATCTCCGAAATGAACTCGCCGACCATGAAGGAGATGGGCGCGGTCATGAAGAGCGTGATGGCACGCTTTGCCGGCGCCCGCGTCGACGGCAAACTGGTCAGCGAAACCGTGAAGCGCGAACTGGCGGCGAAGTAGGCCGGAATCGCGCAAGGCATATTCCGCCTTGACTGGTTATGTCTGTTTTTTGTGCCGGGTTCCGGAATCCATTGCCCGGTTTGCCAAGCCGTCGGCCTCGCGATTCTGCTCGCGCAGCACGTGTTTTATCTGAAATGATTCGAGCTTTCGGATCAGCTCCCGGGCCTCGTGCGCCATCTGCTGGAGCGTTTCGTTCCGCACCTTGTATTCGCCGCGCATCTGCTTGACCAGCAACTCCGAGTCGCTGACGACCTTCAGCGCCTTGTGTCCGTGCTCGACGGCGTATTCGAGGGCCGCCAGCAGGCCGGAGTACTCGGCGAAGTTGTTGGTCTGCACGCCCAGGTAGTCACTCAGTTCGGCAATCCGGCGTCCGGCGGCATCGTTAATGGCCACGCCATAGCCAGACGGTCCGGGATTGCCTCGCGATCCGCCATCGATGTGGGCAATGATGCTCTCCTCGGACGACGATGACGACGATTCGTCGACCGACGCGAACAAATCTCCGCTGCCGGCAGTTTTCTTTTTGGGAAACCTACGGAAAGGCATAGAAGCCTAGTTTCAGGTTTCAAGCGTGAAGTTTCAAGTGGCGTGAGCGATGCGGGCGAAAGCTTCGAATCAAAAGCCCTTTTTCACAACTCGTTTTGAAGGGGCGCGGCTTCAGTCGTATATTCTCCGGCTTTAGAGCAGAACCACAGTTGCTGTAGACAGAATCATTGAAGGGGCACGCATTCACAGGGTGCGGAAAAATTACTCTCGAGGTGTCATCCTGAGCGCAGCGAAGGATCTGCTGTTTGCCTGTATCGAAAATAAAGCAGATCCTTCAGTCACGCGAAACCCGCGCGACTTCAGGATGACACTCCGACGTGTCTTCCCGCAGCCACTTCAGGTGTGCCGCATGGGGCCGTTATGAGCCCGGCTTTAGCCGCCGAGGGACCGCCGCCATTCCAGAGGCCTTACCTGCCTTCGCGCAGCCGCGATGCCAGGCGGTAGGGCAGCCCTGCGCCGATAATCTTCTGCTGAGCCAAGTCGACGTCGTAGGGGACGCGCCAGAAGGAGACCTGCTGCTTGTTTGAGTCATAAATGGCAAATGCCGCACGCCAGTCGCCGTCGCGGGGTTGACCGACCGAACCGGGGTTGACGAGATACCGCGTCTCATCCTCCAGCTCCAGCGGAAAATCGCAGCGCTCGGCGCTGCCGCGTTTGAAAGCATAACTGGGATGAATGACCTGGATCTTCCTTTCCTTGCATTCCACCGCGCCCTGCACGTGGGTATGCCCGAAGAAAATGAGTTGAGCCGGGCTGCCGTCAAAAGCCGCGCGGGCCGAAAATTCGCTGAAGATATACTCATCCTCGTCCGCGGGAGAGCCATGCACGAATTGCACGCCGTCCAGTCCGGGTTCGTCGAGAGGCCCGGACGGCACCGCGCGCAGCCAGTCCAGATTCTCCCGGGAAACGTTATTGCGAGTCCACTGCACCGCCTGCGCCGCAATCGGGTTGAAGGTATCAATTTCCTTGGGATCGAGCACTGCACGGTCGTGGTTGCCACGGACGGTGAGGCCGCCATAGGAACGGACCCGCCCGATTACCGCATTGGGGTCTGCGCCGTAACCGACGGTGTCGCCGAGGTTGACGAACTGGTCCCAGCCGTCTGCCGCGTGCAGGCAGGCATCGAGTGCTTCCAGATTGGAGTGGATATCGCTGAGTATCAGCAGTCGCACATTTCGCTCGCAGAACGGGGGGTCCCCCAAGATGCGCTTAGTTGTCGCATGTTGGGGTGGAACCCAGGTTACCGGCTGTTCGCAGATTATACCGTTTGCCAGGTTCGGGTTTTGACAGCAGCAAAACTGCCGCAAGTCGCCCCATCCACCAGCCCGGCCCGCGCTCCCGTTTTGGGCGTAAGTTGTGCTAATGCCTGTTTTCGCCAGTTACGTTGGGAACTAGACAACATCCTCCGATTGCCGTAAGAGTTAAAGCGTGTTCTCTGTCATTGCCATCATTGCCATCCTGATCTTGGTGGTGGCTGTAATAGCGGCTTTCGTCATTCCGGCG
>JBEKQP010000396.1:0-3177 GCA_049519595.1 Candidatus Korobacteraceae bacterium
TGTCAGGTCGCGGTAGGTAGCAATGCAAGCAACGCGAGCGACACGCTGGGATGCGGGCCGTGAGTAGACATGGTTAGGCTGCGGGACGCCGAGTGCCCCTAACTGCGGAGGCCAAAGCCAGCAACAGTTCCTCAGGATGGTCTGAGGGAGACGCAAACTCGAATATAGGGTCCAGACGACCCGTGAAAATATGAATTACAGGAGTGTCCCACCCTGTTGACTTTACCAATAACAACGCCGCGTGAGTTTCATCCTTCGTTAGCGTATGGCAAAGGACAACAGCATCCGAGTGCTGCACGTCGAATTCTCTCATTAGGTCTGGAAGAGCAGCCACACTGATGACTTCATAGCCAGCACTGGCTAGAACAACAGCCCGATCATCAAGCAGTGCAGAGTCATGCCCGAACGAGAGGATTCGAAAAGGTGCCATAGCGTTCTGAACTGGCATTCCACTGCTATCCTGATTCAGTAGCTTGGCTGGTTTTGCGTTGCAGTGATGACACTGCTCTGCGACCCTAAGATTCTTAGGGTCTGCACTGGCAGCGACTTTTGAACACAGCAGGCAAGTGGACAACATCAGCCCATTGTTCAACCACTGATGAGAGAAAGGGACTTTGGGGGACTGGTTCATAGCTGCTCCTGAGCCGAGAAATCCGGCATCTGGACGCGCATATAAACCAGCTATCTCAGGTGGGTCGAAATGCGTATGAAGATGTGAGTTAATTGTACGCTTTAATGGCGACTGTTGAGAATTTCAGGTTAAGCAACTTCTGAAACTCAGGTCTCTCTTCTCAGAATCTGCTGAGCAAGCCTAAAAGGCGGCGAATCTGACTGGAGCTGCAGCCTAAAATCGACGCAGTCGCCATTCTAGGTCACTGGAAGAAAAACAGAGAAAGTCGTACCGGAACGTCCGTCCCTCACCGAACTTCTGAACCGAATCGTTCCCGCATGCTTCTTCACGATGCCGAGCGATACCCACAATCCAATGCCCGTGCCTCTGTTGCCTTTGGTTGTGAAGAACGGCTCAAACATCTGCGCTCGCTTCTCGACTGGGATTCCGCACCCGTTATCCGAAACGGTGATGCGGAGCCCTCTTTGGGTGAGATTCGTCCAGTCGAGGGACTCAAGCACATGGATGCAGAGCTTGTCGCCCGATTTCTCAAGCGCATCGGCAGCATTGACGATTATGTTCGAGAGTACCTGTCGTAATTCTCCGGGGAATGCATTCACAGGTACGTCGGCATCGTACCGAGTTTCAACGGCGATGCCGAGGGTGCGGAGTTTGCGCCCATACAGCGCCAACACGTTGTCAATTAGACCGGACACCTTGACCTGCTGGGGGTGTTCTGCATCCCCACGGTGAAGTCCGAGGGTCAAGGTCGTAACCTGCCTGACTTTCGCTAACTCGTCTTGTGCGATTGTGAGGAATTGGTGTGCGCTGGCGTCCAGGCTGGGCGACTCTGCAAGCAGGTACAGGGCGTTCGTTACAGCTTCCAGGGGATTGTTAATCTCGTGAGCCACTGTCGCCGCCATTCGCCCGGCAGTGGCCAGCTTTTCAGAGTTCCGCAGGGCTTGCTCAGCCAGCTTTGAACGGGTTATATCACGGGCGATTGTAGACGCCCCGACGATCCGGCCTTCGTGATCATGGATCGGCGATATGGTCAGCGACACGGATAACAAATGCCCGTTTTTGGCGACACGCACCGTCTCGAAGTGCTCGATCTTTTCCCCATGTCGCAGCCGATTCAGAATGTCATGCACTTCATTGGGACGGTCGGCGGGAAGCAGAATTGAAACGGGTCTGCCGATAACTTCTTTAGGACGGTAACCGTACATCCTTTCAGCGGCCTTGTTCCAACTCAGAATCGTCCCATCGAGTGTTTTGCTGAAGATGGCATCGTCGGATGACTGCACGATAGCGGCTAACAACTGCACTCGCTGTGATTCTGTGGAGAACGCCTCTTCTGACGCGAGTAGGTCAGGACTGCCGGCTATCGCCGTTTGGGACCGGGCGATCAGTTGAGTCACCTTCGCCAAGAGACTTTCAGTCCCTTCTGCCTTGCTGACGAAAGCATCGATATTTTCAAAGCTCTCCGGCTCGTCGGTTGTGCCCGAAAGCAGGATGATCGGGACATTGGGCTTGAGACGCTTCATTACCTTGGCCATCGCCGTTCCCGTCTCTCGACCTAGAAGGTGGTCGGTGGCGACGAGGTCAAAATCCCTCGACCTGAAAAGCGCCAGAGCCTCCGAAACGTTACCTGCCGTGGACACCATGTAGCCATTGCGTTCCAGAATCAATCGCCGAAGGTTGAGGCCGGAAGCCTCATCATCAATGCAAAGAACGTGATGGGTTACGGACGGATTCACAGCCGACAGGTTCATCGCTGCTCCTTTGCCGAAAACGGCATCTGGATGCGCAAATGAACCAACCCCGATTAGGCAGGCGGAGATGCGTAGAAGATGTAATTCAATCGTATGCCTTTCAGTGCACCTGTGCCTCGCTGTGCGGGAAAGCGCCTACGGGCGATGGTATGTGAGTAGAAGATTATGTGAGTAGAAGATATGGTGAAAGGATTGTAGCGCAACCTGAACTGCCCCGGAACTCGGTTCCCACCGTTTCGCGAGACTCTTGCCGGGTCGGAATTTAGCATTTATGAGGCGCGGGTGCGAAACTCGGTAATCTGGAACGAAACCTCAGTTTCGCAAAAATCACAGCGGGCAGTGTTCACGCCCTCGGGGAGCGGAACGGGGACGGGAAACGTTCTCAAACAAGAAGGACAAGTCACGGCAACATAGCTTGCCTTGGTACTGACCGGAATCCAGACGGTGGGTTTGGACGGACGGCTGACACGCGGGCGTGTAGGGATTTCTTCGAGCAAGGCGATGATTTTCCGGAACAGGGTCTCTGGGGAATACTGACCCTTTTCGAAGAATGCGTCGGCCAGAACACTATCGGGCACGTTCACGCCGGAGAAGTCGCCGCTGATTGCAATGACGGCAATGTGGGGAAAGCGCTTGCGTACGACGGACAGGAATTCAAATCCATTCATGTTGGGCATTCGTAAATCGGAAATGATCACTTCAGGCAGAGACTGTTTCAGAGCAGAGAGTCCCTCGAAGCCGTCCGCCGCACACAACACAATATAGCCTTGTTCTCTAAGGAGCTCCTGCGCGGTG
>JBEKQP010000397.1:0-3173 GCA_049519595.1 Candidatus Korobacteraceae bacterium
TACAGCTTGGCACAGGCGGTCTACCCTCGCCTGATCATATGTCTCAATTACGGCTGCAGCTGCGTGGGCTCGTTCAAGTGTTGTTTCCAGTTCTTGCTGCTGTTCTTCAGTCAATTCTTTCGGCATTTTGTTCTCCAGAGCCTTGCCTTTGCATTGATATCTTATGTTTGCGCATATATGAGCTGCTTGTGATCAAAGCCGAACTAGCCTCTTTCCCCTACATTCTATAACGTTCTAATCTCGGCGGGAGCTGCATTATGATTGTCCAAAACGCCTCTGAAAATTCGGGAGTTGATCGAAGTCTGTCACCTAGCGCGTAGTCAAGCAAGCATCGTTCGGTCAACACGGGTTGAAATTTTTCTTAGAGCCGTCTTTAAACCAGTTTTGCCAGAAGTGACCTGCGACATCCGTGGACTAAGGCTTCGGGTGAGGCATTCAAGTGGAGCTGGGTTGCTGCGCGTAGGGTGAGCCGCCGGTCTGGTGGCCACTTACGATGGCACCGGCGTCGGGTTCGAGTTTAAAGCAATCTACAATTCCCACCAGGGCTATAGCCCCGACCAGGGAAAATGCAAGATGGAAATCGGCAACCTTCAGCCCCGCGGCACTCCTGCCGTGCAGCAGAGCGGCAAGGTGCAGAATTACCGCGCCCACCCCGACTCCCATGCCCATCGTCATCTGCTGCACCGTACTGAGGAAAGTGTTGGCCCGGGTCATTTTCTCAGAGGGTATGTCGGCGAAGGCAAGCGTGGTCAGGCTGGTGAACTGCATGGAACGGCACAGGCCGCCGAGAAACAAGACCGCGGCGATCAGCATCTTGGGCTGGTTGGCGGTCAGAAAGCTGCAGGCGACAATCGACAGCGCAGCCAGCGCGCCATTGGTAATCAGCACGCTGCGGAAGCCGAAGCGCCGCAGGATGGGCGAGGTCAGTGTCTTCATGCCGAGGTTGCCGGCGAACAGAGCGATCATCAACAGCCCGGAGGTAAACGCGCTCATGCCGAAGCCCACCTGAAACATCATGGGCAGCAGAAATGGCGCTGTACCGATGGCAACGCGAAACAGCGAGCCTCCGAAGATGACGGTCGCAAACGTTGGAATGCGAAGCGCCGATAAGTCGATCAGCGGATACGGATGGCGGCGGGCGTGCAACGCGACCAGGCCTACACAACCTATGCTAAGCGTCCAAAGAGCGCCGACCTTCAGCCACGCAATCGGCTGCTGCTCCATGAAATCCAGACCGTACATCAAGGAGAAGCAGGAAAGTCCGCTCAATAGGAAGCCCAACCAGTCCAGTGGATTTTTCTCGTTTGTGCGGTGGTTTGGAATGAGCACAAAGGTAAGCAGGATGCCGAGCACGCCGAGCGGAACATTCAGAAAAAAGATCCATCGCCAGGATGCATACGTGGTAATGAATCCGCCCACGGGAGGCCCGAGGACCGGCGCCACCAGCCCCGGCCAGACGATGTAGGCGATCGATTGCATGAGGTCTTTCTTCTCGGTATTGCGCAGCACGACCAGGCGGCCGACGGGCACCATCATGGCTCCGCCTATGCCTTGCAGAACCCGCGCGGCAGTAAACTGCCAAAGCTGATGGCTCAGCCCGCAGAGAATCGAGGAGAACGTGAACACGGCGATGGCCGCGGCAAATACCGTACGCGAGCCGAATCGGTCGGCCACCCATCCGCTGATCGGAATGAAGACGGCCAGCGTCAGCATGTAGGCGCTCATGCCCGCGCTGAGAGCGATTGCAGTGGTGTGCATCGCCGGCGCCATCTGCGGCAGCGCAGTCGCAATCACCGTCCCGTCGAGGTTTTCCATGAAGAAAGCGCCGGCAACCAGCAGGGCAATCAGTACGATTTTTTTTGGCGTTGAAAAATCATGGTCAGAAAAAGTTGAGCGGTTTCATGCCGAGAACAGCCGGCGAACATATTATGTGCAAGACCATCATAGCCGGTCGACTTTTCGGCAACAATCGAGAGCAGTTTGCAGGTTGACGAATTCGAGTAATCCTTGTCCGGGCTTTTACTCCCGCCGCGCCGCCGGTGCTCATGCGCATGGTATCGGGCTTGACCCGGCGCTTCCTCGCGGACTAGCATCCGAGGATATTTTCATTGGAGAACCGAATGTTGACGCACGCCGAATTGCTGCGACTGAAGCGATGGAATACCCCGACGATTTACAACGGCTGGGAACAGATCACCAAGCACGACCCCGCCCATGAAGGCGTCAACCTGGAGGAAGTACACGATTTCATGCCGCAAATGGGACCGATGGTTGGGTACGCCGTTACCCTGGTGGTTGAGCCGGGAAATCCCAAGCACAAGGAGAACGCCGGCGCGCGCGGCGAGTATCTGCAGTACGTGGCATCGGTCCCAGGCCCCAAGATCGCGGTTGTCCAGGATCTCGACAAGCCGAATGTCTTCGGCTCCTTCTGGGGTGAGGTACAGTCCAACACCCACCGGGCGCTGGGATGCGTCGGCACCATTACCGATGGGGCGATTCGCGATCTCGACGAGATGACCAACGCGGGCCTGAAGAGTCTGGCACGTCGACTGTGCGTCGGCCACGCTCACGTGATTCCGGTGCGATGGAATTGCACGGTGGAGGTTTTCGGACGCCAAATTTCTCCCGGCCAACTGATCCACGCCGACAAGCACGGATTTATTGCGGTTCCGCCTGAAGATGAGGCTCGCCTCCTGGACGCGGCTGTCTTCATGGACAGCAACGAGTGCAATACGGTGATTCCAGCGGCCCGGGGATCGTTTGGTCTGCCGGTCGAGGAAGCGCTGCGGCAAATGGATAAGGCGAGAGCCGAGTTTCGTGCTGCCGCGCAAAAAAAATTTCGCGGCTAGCGCGCTGCGGAAAAACGCGCCAAGACTAGAATGGTTTGACCTTTATGCATATCACTCTCATCGGCAAATACGCACTGTGGATGTTGGTCCTGTTTGTGCCATCGCAGATCCTGATTGGCTACCTCATGGCCCACAAGGGAAGCCAGAGCGCCAAGCACTATTTCATTAGCGGTAAGGAACTGCCGCTGTTGCTGATGTTCTTTCTGGATTTCGCCAGTGTGCTGGGCGTGGGCAACTTCATTGGCTACGCGGGGAAGGGCTACGAGATTGGCCTGAGCCAGTTCTGGATGATGCTGGGCGAACAAGGTACCAAGGTGATATTTG
>JBEKQP010000398.1:0-3173 GCA_049519595.1 Candidatus Korobacteraceae bacterium
AAGGGTACTCGGGCTCGATGGGTTCCTTGACCTTGACCACCATTTCGGACTTGGCCCAGACGTAGCCCGGGTCGCCGACGATCTCCGCGCCGGCATCCTGGTATTCGGCGTCGGGAAAGCCGGACATGGCGCCGGCGTTGGTTTCGACGAGCACCTTGTGGCCCGCTTCGGTGAGCGCCTTTACGCCGGCAGGAGTGATGGCCACGCGGGCTTCATTGTCCTTGATTTCCCTGGGAACGCCGATGATCATTTGCTCGCCTCCTGCCCGGATGCTCGGGCCTTGCCGGGCTATTGATTCTTTCACCGGAACAACTAATCAGGCTGCGGAAAAAGGGCGAATTCGGGCGTGCTTCGGGCTCGGGATGCGGCAGGGGCTAAAGCCCGAACCGTGAATATCGAGCGTTCATCGGCACGACTGAAGTCGTGCCCTGTTACAAAGCCTGTTCCGGACGCTTTTTCCCGCAGCTTGTAAAGTCATGCCCATTCACGAAACCGCGCATGCGGCCGGTTCCGGCGCACATTTTCGTCCGGCACATCAGCATGCTACTGCGCGAAATGCTTCCAATGTGTGCAAAGTTCGTAGTAGAACAGGTGTATGGGAACGAAACGTGATCGAAATATGAATTCTGCGCATGAATCATCCGCAACGCCGGTTCCGGAGGGCACGGATGAGCTCGATACGGCGATCCTGAAGTACCTCGAACGGCACGGACGGGCAACGAACTACGAAGTCGGCGACGCGGTCGGGCTTTCGGCGTCGGCGACGTCGCGGCGAATCCAGGCGCTCGAGGCCGTGGGCGCCATCCGCGGCTATCGCGCGCTGATCGACGACCGGCTGCTGGGAAAGCAGATGACCGTGTTTGTGCGCATCACACTGGAGCGGCAGTCGGCGGCGATGCTGTCGGCGTTTGAGGCGGCGGTGCGGCATACGCGCGGGATCGTGAGCTGCCACTTGATGGCCGGGCAGTACGATTACATGCTGGTGGCGCGGGTGGCCGGGATCGATGACTACGGGCGGCTGCACCAGAATGAGCTATCGCGGCTGCCGGGGGTTACGCGGCTGGAGACTAGCTTTGCGCTGCGGGATGTGCTGGAGGATGCGCGGGCGTGATCGTTCGCAATTGGGTTCCATAGATTCCAGAAGATCGGCGCGCGCCGGAAGATCGATGCGGCAGGCGCTTGCCGGGGCCTTGCCTCATCCCTCGCACCATATACAACGCTGGTATAGAATATGGTGGGGAGCATAGTATGCCCGCAGCGGCAAGAAAGATCACCGTAGAAGTTCCCGCCGACCTTCTCACCAAGGCGCAAAAGGCAAGCGGGGCCGGAATTACGCAAACCATTCGCGCTGGCCTCGAACTGATCGCGGCTGGCAGGGCCTACGAACGGCTCCTTCGGCTTCAGGGCAAGGTTCAATTCTCCCGGACGCTGGAAGAGTTGAAGGCAGACCGATGATCGCCGCCGATACGAGCGCGTGGATTTCCTTTTTCGAGGGTGACGAGGGAGAGGACGTCCGAGCCCTCGCAAAAGCGCTGCAAGCCCGTCAGGTTGTGATGCCGCCTCCGGTGCTAACAGAACTGTTGAGCGATCCGGAACTGTCCCCATCAGTGGCGCAAACCCTCCTGGAACTTCCC
This sequence comes from Candidatus Korobacteraceae bacterium, assembly GCA_049519595.1. Taxonomy (GTDB): domain Bacteria; phylum Acidobacteriota; class Terriglobia; order Terriglobales; family Acidobacteriaceae; genus CAWBRT01. The sequence goes on from JBEKQP010000398.1 coordinate 1,635, forward strand.
ATGGTTCCGATAATGGGTGGATTTTGGTATCGGGCAGGAAAACTTCGCTCCAAAGCTCTTGCGCGCAAACGAAAGGCTCGGCTGGGTGACGCATTGATTGCACAATGCTGCATCGATGCCAATATTCCCCTCATTACGCGCGATGCTGACTTCAAGGCATTTTCCGAAGCATTAAAGTTGAATTTGTTCTAAGCGGGGGCAGGAGGCCGATCGCCGGCCCGCTCGCTGAGCGTCGAGCCAGGAAGCGGCTGAGGACGAAAACCCTCCTGCCCCCTGGGGTTAGGCGGCTGGAGACGACCTTTGCGCTGCGGGATGTGCTGGAGTCGAGCAGGGCGTAAGGCGCTGCGGGTCTCGCCAAATTAAGCTTTCTGAAGCGGCTATTTCTTGGGTTCTGGTGAGCCACCCTCTTGACCCTGCTTTAATAACAGCCCGGGTTTGCCGATATGGGGAGTCAGCTTGCTTTTCCAGCCAGAAGAGCGCCCAAAAGGGTTCGCCCCATTTGTGAGCACGTTGGAGGCTCTTTCGTTCCACAAGGGACGCCCTGCAGCATCGAAGCACTGAAAAGAGACCGTAACTCGGAAGCCTCCGTTGAACATGAGCTCACCTTGCTCTACTTTCACGTACAACAGACTTTCGGCGCCGGTCTTAGGTAGCGTCTCGATCAGGGCAGACAGAGGCATGTAGCCAGTCTCGTTGATGTTTGTGAATTTTTGTGTTCCATTATTGGCAATCTCTACGCCACTCGTGCTCAGAAAGTCGAGCAATTCCATATAGACGCTCGAGAACTGGCCGGAACCGTATCCTGCAACCCAAACGCCTCGGTGTTTTTCGGCCTGGGCTTCCAGCGGTTCATAGGCTTTCGCGTTCGATAAGGTTAGGGTGTCCAACTTTCCACGCACGTAATTAATCGGAATCGTGAAATTCAAGTTCTCCCCATTCACCACTTTGAAAGACATAACTCCGACTGCTTCCCCGCGCCGGTTTAGCAGAGGTCCGCCGCTACTTCCGGGGCTTGCTGCTGCTGACGTCTGAAGGACGCGGACGCCTTCGTCAAGGCGAATTCCACTAATTAGGCCATTTGATACTGTCTGTTCAAGTCCCTGCGGAGCGCCGACCAGAAGCACCTCTTCGCCCACCTGCACGTCGTTAGAGTTGCCCAGCGGTATTGTCGGGAGATCAACCGCCTCGATCTTGAGGAATGCAAGATCATCGATGGGGTCCGAACTAAGAAGGTACACGTTCCTGTATACCTCCCCTGATGGGAATTTGACGGACATCGCCTTGGCATTGGCTACGACATGGTGATTGGTAACAATGATCCCATCAGGCTTGATTACGAACCCGCTGCCAAAACCCTCATCGGTTTCGACGACCACAACCGCAGGTCGAACATGAGCAACTATTTCTGCCCACTCAGTCGCCTTATTTTCGGATGTGGGTTGCGGACCTGCAATTGGTGTCTCGCTGGATGGTTTTTGGGGTGACTCCTGAGCGATTGTGGCGACGGCACAGAGCACGCCGAGAAAGGCGATTGCCAGC
>JBEKQP010000399.1:0-3172 GCA_049519595.1 Candidatus Korobacteraceae bacterium
GCTTCCCGCCCCTCCCAGCATCGAGATGAGAACGATCTGAACGGAAGTAGCCAGAAGCATGACGCTCTCGGGATCGAGGTAGAGAATGTATTGCGCGTAAAATGTGCCTGCCATGGCGCTCAGGAAAGCGCTTATCATGACCGCCATGAGGCGGTACCAGACGACATTCACGCCCATGACTTCCGCGACTTTATGGCTCTCCTTGATCGCGCGGAAATAGTAACCCATCTTCGAAGTGGCGATGAAATAACAGACCGCTAGAGAGATCAGCAAAAAGGCAAGGATGATGTAGTAGTAAGGCAATTTTGAACTGTTGAACAGGAAGTGAGCGAAGGACGGGTTAGTCATAGGCAAGGAAAGCCCTTCCGCCGCTCCCACCATTTTCCAGTTGTTGAAGACGATCCTGACGATCTCCGCAAATGCAATTGTGGCGATTGCAAAATAGTGGCCTCTCAGGTTGGAGCAGGGATATCCGATCGCTGCCCCCACGAGAGCGGCGGCGCAGCCTCCGGCGAACAGTCCTATCCACGGATTGACCCCTTGGGTGGTCCACAAATAGGAAGAGGTATACGCGCCGATGCCGAAAAATGCAGCCTGCCCGAATGAAAACATGCCGGCGTAACCGCCGATGATGTTCCACGCCACTCCCAGCATGCCAAACATGAACACCAGGATCATTACATGAATAGCGAAGGACTGGTGGATAACCAGGGGAAAAACAATGGCCAACAGGAGAACTGCCCCCCCCGCTGTTATCTGGCGAATCGTGAAATTACGCATGCTCTACCACCCCAAGAGTCCTTTCGGCCTGATCCAGATTGTTATGAGATATATGCTGAATACAATGGCGTACTTGTAAGACGGGTCAAAAAAGAAACCACCCAATGTCTGCGCCAACCCGACCAGGGTTCCAGCGATCAATGCTCCCTCCACGCTGCCGAACCCGCCGAGGGCCACGACACAAAAAGCGATTGTCCCGAACAGGCCCCCCACCTGGGGATAAATATAGTAATAGGTGGATAAAAAGGCCCCCGCGACGCCGACGAGGGCCGAGCCGAGTCCAAAAGCAAGCATGTTAATGCGGTCGGTATTGATCCCCATGAGGAGGGCCGCATCGCGGTCCATCTCGGTTGCCAAAATCGCCTTGCCGGTGTTTGACTTTTTCAGGAAAACCAACACGCAGGCAGAAGCGATCACGCTCCCGATGGAAGCCGCGACCTTCGGAACACTGAGATCAATGCCGCCAACGTGCCACGTCCCGTGGATCATGGTTGCCGGCAAAAGGCGGAAATCGGGAGTCCAGAAGAAAACGGCCAGATTGGAGATAAAGATACTCACCCCAAAGGTCGCTACCAACTGGGCGAGCATCGGACCCTTCATTACCTTACGCACAATGAAGCGGTAGATCAACGTGCCCAAGATAAACATTCCCAAAAAACATATAGGGATCGAAAAGACAGGGTCGATGCGGAAGAGGGTGAAAAGCCAGAAGGAGCCAAACATACCGAGCATCAGAAAATCGCCGTGGGCGAAATTCAAGATGTTCATGACACCCCAGATCAGCGTCAGGCCGATGGCGACCAGCGAATACACTAAGCCGATCAATAAACCATCGGCAAGCTGCTGAAGTATTTGCTCAGGCATGGGTCAACTCCACTACTTTCTTCCCGTCCACGCCGGGAACGGCCAGACAAAAGGCTTGGAAGCATACTCGAACGGCCAGACGGTCACATATTCCTGATTCAGCACCTGCACCAGCGTTCCCCTGGCGTAGATATTCTGGTGGGTTTGCGGATCGAACTTGATCCCCTGCCACGGGTAGATCAGTTGGCTGCCCGGAATGTCGGTCTCGTTCAGGGCCTTCAGGATGGCGTCGGGATCGGTCGACTTCGCCCGGTTGATGGCGTCGGCCAGGACAAACGGCGCCATGAAGCTCCGAGCGGCGTTTTCGCTCATATCGTGTCCATATTTCTTCTTGTAGAGCTCGTTGACCTTGCCCACCAGCGGCTTCGACTTTGCCAAATCGGTCGCAAACGTCGAACGGACGAAAATGTAGTTGCCGTCGGCTTTCACGGCCGGCAGGTAGCCCGGCTCGATGTAGCCCGCCATCGTTATAATGCCTTTAGGCTGGAAGCCCTTCTCCTTGAAGGTCTTGGTGAAGAGGATGGCGTCTGTGATATAGGAGGCGTGCAGCAGCACGTCCGGCTTGGCTACGATCAGCTTGCTTACCTCGCTGCTCACGTCGGTCGCACTGCTCGGATATGAAATATCGGCGACGACCTTATACCCCATTTGCTCCGCGTATTTCCTGTATGCCTTGCCGGCCTGAGAGCCGAATTCGGTATTCTCGTTAAGCAGAGCGACGGTCTGAACCTTCTGTCCGGTCTTCTTCTCCAAGTCCTTAAGGAAGAGGAACGGATCCTTTGCCATGATGTCGTCGTGGGGGCTGACCCGGTAGAAATACTTGAAGCCTCTTTCGGTCAGGGTCGGAGAGGAGGCATCTGAACACACGAATGGAATCTTCAGCCGTTCGGTCTCCTGGCTGGCGGTTTTCGTCACCGCGCTCTGGTAGGCGCCAATCATGGCAACTACGTGCTCCGAGGTGATCAGCCTCTCGGTCTCGGACATGCCATTTCTAGGATCGCCCTTGGTGTCGGCGTACACGATCTGAATCTTCGCGCCGCCCAGATTCGGCAGTCCCATGGTTCTCGCCAACGGGAGATCCAGATCATACTTCCCGTTGATAATCTCGACCGCCAGTTCGACGCCCGTCTGATTGTCCAACCCCGTCGACGCGATATTGCCTGACAGGGGATAGACCGCGCCGATCTTGATGACCTGCGGTGTTTGCGCGGCCACGGAACAAACCAAGATCAGCAACAACGACATCGTTGCGGATAGAACTCTGGTCCAATTTCTTGACGCCATTTCGCTTTTCCTCCCACTCGAATTATTCCCTGTCTCCAAACCTGACACGTTCCCTAGGAGCGCGGCAGAACTAAATTCCAGCTGTTTGGGGCAGCGAAAAGAAATACCACATAAACGCCTCAAAAACAACGGCGGGCCACTCTGGGATGATCGTGGAGTATGTGGAGCAGATTGCCGTCACCGTCGAATTTCATGTTCCGGGCCTCGCCCAGAAGTTCCCCGATCGGCTTCTTCGCGATTTCCG
>JBEKQP010000400.1:0-3160 GCA_049519595.1 Candidatus Korobacteraceae bacterium
TACTATAAGCCAACGCAGGAGGGCCGGGAGAGGCAACTGGCGGCACGGCTGGAAGAAATTCGCAGAATCAGAAGAGAAAAACGCACATAGCTCTCCGCTGCCATCAACCGGAACCCCGGCCTGCATGATCACATATTTAGGAATCCATTGCTGATACACTCAACCCAAATGAGATCTCGACTTCTCATCCTGGCGGCCGCTCTCTGGACCGTAATATCAACGTCCCAGACGCCGAGTCACAACGGAAATTCGCACCATTTTGAAAGCGGCCTGGGATTTTTCTACGACATCCCTAACGACCTGGCGATCATTAGCAGCAAGCAATTCGATCAGGCCATTCGTGAAAAGGCTCTTCAGCAAACGCCAACCGGCCAAGAGACAAAGTCAATCAACTGCAGCCAGATGCTTGTGGCGGCCGAGAATCGCGACGAATCCAAAATCATTCAAGTCGTGGCTTCCCCACAAGGCTGTGCGATCGGGATCGTGACAGATAAGAATCTGGCACAGCTAGGACAGTACTCTTCCGGCGAAATAGCAAAGCGTTTCGGGGCTACGCACCCGGAATACGCAACATTCATGGCAGGTAAGCATCTGTTCTGGGAGATGCGGTCAGAAACGACACCCAACCCTCCCAGGAACCCTAATCACGAAATCGCTCTTCTTATCACCTACACGCCAACGGCCGTGATTGAGTTCCTGATCTCCGCAAGAACACCTCAGGATTTGGCTGCATTGGGCGCAACAGTTCTCAAGTTTGACGATGGAGCAGAAACGCAACTCCTCTCCGCGGATGCGTTCGGAAAATAAATCTCGTTCCCAGACAGATTCCGTGTCCCCTCGGGAGGTCGCGTTCTGAAGTCTGAGCAACCACGTCACTTACCCGTCCATCTTTTTGGTCCCTCGTTCCGGGCTTTTCGTGTCTTTCGCATGCCCTCGCGCGCCAACCGGGCGGCTTCGTTCATCCGCTCGATGGATTCAATTTTCTCCGGCCAGGTGCGCGACTTCAGGTACGCGCGCATCGCAGCGTTCGACCGCGCATTGAATGCGGTCTTCTCGCGATCGATCTTGAGCGCATCTTCTGTCATTGCGCATCTTCCTTGGCAATGTTGAGGACGCGCGTTAGCCGGTCAGAGAGCCCGAAGCGCACAGCGAGGGCCGAAAGCGCTTCGAGGTCCACTTCGTTCTCTTCAAGAAACAGCATAACGCGGGCAAAATCCTTGCTCCTGCCGGTTTGAAGGGCAATTGCACACAGATGTTCCGCGGTAAACACGCGCGTGGGGACACCGTCATAGTCCGTATCGGCGGCTTCGCGGATGGCTTCGGCAATGAGAGTATTGGCGTCGATGAGAATCTGCACCGGCCACTTGCCAAAGCGGACGTACCCGCCTTCGACCTGTCCACCCTGCGTCTTGAGGGCGTCGTAAACGGGTGTCAATGTAACGATTGGTCGGGATGATGCGGGAAGGAATACGAATTTGTCCAGATCCTCTGTTTGCATGGCGGGAAGATAAAATGACGCGCCAATAGCGCCGCCGATTGCGTAGTTCTCAATGACGCGATCGGTAATAAGACGATTGATCGCTTCGAGCGCAGCCTTCACATGCGGCTCCAGAGTGGCATTTCCATACTAATGCCGCGCAACGTCAAGCAGCCAGCTTTCTTGTTCCCGTGTTCTCTCGCTCCGTGCGTTTATCCCCACGGATTCACGACCGACTTGGCCATATTGTCGAAGTGCTTGACGTTGCGCGTGGCGAGCATGGCGTGATTCGACAACACAATTCCGGCGATCATGGTGTCGCGCGTTTCACGGGGGCGGCCCGCCTTTAGGCCAGCAGCCTCCAGCTCCGCGGACCGTTGTGCTGCCGCATGATCGAAAGCGGCAATGCGTCCCTGGATCAGGTCATTCAAGACACGCTCAAATGCAAGAATGCGCAGTGCCTGCCTCTTCCCTGCCGGCATAGCAAGCAATCCCGAGCGAATTTCATAGACGCTAATCGATGTAGTCCAGATTGAGCTTGGCGGCTGACGATCCAGCCAAATGACCGGGTCTTTTTCGGGGACATCGCGCATAAACTCGGAGATGACGTTCGTGTCGAGCAGAATCATCACTTGAAATCCGGAATTTGCAAGCGCATTCCGCGAATCTCCTGGATCTCCTCGCCCTCTTCAAGCCCGATGCCTTGACCGCTGAAGAGCGCCACGATTTCAGAGCCGAGCCCGCGACGAGGGACAGTTTTCTCGCGAAGGCCATCCCTGAGGATCTCCCGAGCCTCTGCCTCCATGCTGCGGCTGTTTCGCTTCGCACGGCGCTGCAACAGGGTCTTGTCTCGCTCATCGAGTTTGCGAATGAGAAGCTGGGCCATCGCTACCTCCACTGATAGCATGATAGCAGAAAATCGATAACCCTTGAGGATTTGCCAAGGCCGCCAAGAACATTCGAGCCGTCCACGGACAAGTCCGTGGACGGCCTCGACCTGCCCCCTATTCTCTGCTTTTTAGTTCGCGTACTTCACTGAGCAGCCGTACGACCGCGTGTAGGCGTGGGCTACCGGCTTGCCAGACATGGCTTCCATCAGCGCGTCGTTCAGGTAGTTGTCCGCGCCGTTAATGTCGCTTACGTCGGGCGTGGCGTGGTCGTCAATCGCGCCCTCGTAGATCAGCTTGCCTTCGGGATCGATGACGTACATCTCGGGCGTGGTCCTGGCGCTGAAAAGGTGGCCCAGTTTGCCGTCGGAATCCATGAGCACCGCGGTGGGCGCGGCGTGCATCTCGGCCAGATACGCGTTCTCCTCGGCATCGGTCACGTAGCCCTGCTGGCCCGGCGCAGAAGAGATTACCGTGAACCAGACCACGCCTTTCGCGGTCCACTCTTTTTGCAGCGACTGCATGTTGCCGCTCACGTAATGCTTCTTGGTGTAGGGGCAGCCCTGGTTGTGCCACTCGAGGACCACGTACTTTCCGCGGTACTCGCTGAGCGAATGGGTTTGGCCGTGCGAATCGGCGGCGGTGAAGGCGGGCGCGGACGAGCCCACGACCGCCTGTGCGCCGGCCGCAACGGGCACGAGCGCAGCCGCGAGAGCCGCCGCACTTGCAAGACAAGAGAGTGATTTCATGAGAGTCGACCTCCTGATTGTGGGGAGTTCCGACTTGCACCGGAAAG
>JBEKQP010000401.1:0-3822 GCA_049519595.1 Candidatus Korobacteraceae bacterium
TTCATATCACCGATGGGATGGAGAACTATGGCCCTGGTGGGTCCTACGTCGACCCCGCGTGGAAGGAAAAGATCGTCGGCTTCGCCGCCGAAGAGGTCGCCAAGCTTCAGCAGGACGTGGGCTCCAAGGCCGAAGTCATCATCGATAGCGGCAATGTCCCGGAGGTGTTGAACCGGGCGGCAGAGCAAACAAAGGCTGACGTCCTGGTCATCGGGCACCTTCCCTCCGGCGGTCATTTGGGGGCCAACGGCAGTGGCTATGCGATCATTCGCGAGTCGCGCGTCCCGGTCTTGAGCGCCTGAGTAATCATGTGGTAAAGCGATCCCAAAACCATGGCAACACCCAGCTCAAATGGCAAGGCAGGGGTTTCGGTTTGCGACTCTGGAACAGAAGGCTCCACGGTTGCGGCGCCGCCGGCCCACCCCGGCAAACCTGCGATTGCAACGAAAACCAAGAACCACAATATTCGTGTTTCGCCTGCCGTCCTCGACGCCGCCCGAAAAGATGGCGAAGCGCTGCTCCGCGACTTGGGAACGTCTGCGGCTGGGCTGACCCAAGCGGAGGCGGAAGAACGGGCGCAAAAGACGGGTCCGAATGAAGTCGCACAAGAGAAGAAGCAAGGCTGGCCCCTCCGCCTTCTGAAGATCATCCGCAACCCGCTGGTCATCCTCCTCACAATTTTGTCGGCAATATCCTTCCTCACCGGCGACGCGCGCGCCGGCTTTGTAATGGCGGGGATGGTGGTGTTGAGTGTGGGACTCCGCTTCTGGCAGGAAGCCCGGTGTTGAGTGTGGGACTCCGCTTCTGGCAGGAAGCCCGTGCGGACGACGCCGCAGAAAAGCTCAAGGCCATGATCCATGTGACCGCGACCGTCGTTCGGGACGGCGCGGCGGGGGAGATACCGCTTCGAGATTTGGTGCCTGGGGATATCATCAACCTGGCTGCCGGCGACATGATCCCAGGCGACGTGCGCCTGCTCACTTCAAAAGACCTCTTCGTAAGCCAGGGCAGCCTCACCGGTGAATCGCTCCCGGTGGAGAAGATTCACGATCCCCAAATCAAAGAGGAAAGCTCCCCCACAGAGCTCATGAACACATGCTTCATGGGGACGAGCGTAGAGAGCGGTACGGCGACGGCGGTTGTGGTCACGACGGGGTTGCAAACCTACCTGGGCAGCATGGCCCATTCGATCACCGAGGAACGGCCGCAGACGAGCTTCGACCAGGGCCTCAACCGCTTTACTTGGCTCATGATGCAGTTCATGGCCGTGATGGTACCTGTGGTTTTCTTCATCAACGGCTTCACCAAGCACGATTGGAAGGGGGCCTTCTTCTTCGCCCTGGCGGTAGCCGTGGGCCTGACTCCTGAAATGCTGCCCATGATCGTCTCCGTCTGCCTCTCCAAAGGCGCGCTCGCCATGAGCCGCAAGAAGGTGATCGTCAAGCGGCTGAACTCCATCCAGAACTTCGGGGCCATGGACGTGTTGTGCACCGACAAGACGGGGACGCTCACCGAGGACCGCGTCGTCCTGATGCGCCATTGCAACGTCGCGGGGCGGGAAACGGATGACGTGCTGCTGAACGGGTACCTAATCAGCTATTTCCAGACGGGACTCAGAAATCTGCTTGACCGGGCAATTCTGGATAGTACTGATTTCCACGCGAAGGTGGCGGTGGAGAAGTTCAAGAAGCTGGATGAGATTCCTTTCGATTTCACCCGACGCATCATGTCGGTCCTGGTGGCGGAGGCTGACGGTAAAGCCGTCCTGCTCGCCAAAGGAGCTCCGGAAGAGATTTTCCTCCGTTGCTCGCAATTTGAACTCGACGGCAAGCTTTCCCCCATGACGCCGGACCAGATGACCGGTCTGAAGCAGGAATACGATGACCTCAGCAATGACGGTTTTCGTGTGCTGGCCGTGGCGACCAAGGAGCTGCCGGGGAAGCAGATTTGCACAAAGGATGACGAACGCGATCTCATCCTCAGGGGGTACGTCGCGTTCCTGGACCCGCCCAAGACCTCGGCTGCCCGCGCCCTCGCGGCCCTGCACAACCATGGCGTAGCCGTAAAAATCCTCACCGGCGATAACCACTTGATCAGCCGCAAGGTGTGCAAAGACGTTGGCCTCTTGGCCGACCCCATGCTGGAGGGCGGCGAAATTGAGAAAATGTCGGACGCCGAACTAAGCGAGGCGGCGGAGAAGACGGCGCTGTTCGCGCGCCTCTCTCCCGCGCACAAAGAGCGGGTGATTCGCGTCCTCCGCGCCAGGGGGCACGTGGTGGGATGCATGGGCGACGGAATCAACGACGCACCCGCCTTGCGAGCGGCGGACGTCGGCATCTCCGTCGACACCGCCACGGACATCGCCAAGGAATCGGCGGACCTGATCTTGCTGGAGAAGGACCTTATGGTGCTGGATGGAGGCGTCATCGAAGGCCGCAAGGTCTTCGCCAACATCGTGAAGTACATTCGCATGGGAGCGAGTTCCAACTTCGGGACCATGTTCAGCGTACTGGGGGCAAGTGCCTTCCTCCCTTTCCTACCCATGGCCCCGATTCAAGTGTTGACGAACAATCTCCTGTACGACTTTTCGCAGGTGCCGATCCCCGCGGACGCCGTGGACGAAGAGCAAGTAGCCAGGCCGCGGCCCTGGAACATCGGGGAAATCAAGCGGTTTATTCTCTTTATCGGGCCCATCAGCTCGATCTTCGACTATACGACCTTCTTCGTCATGCTCTATATCTTCAAATGTTGGGATCCTTCCCGGGCGTCACTCTTTCAGACCGGCTGGTTTGTCGAATCGTTGATGACGCAGACGCTGATTATCCACGTTATTCGAACCAACAAGATTCCCTTTTTCCAGAGCCGGGCAAGTTGGGCCCTGACCGCCACGACTTTATCAATCATGGCTTTTGGAATGTTGCTGCCGTATTCTCCCGTGGCCTCGGCGCTGGGCTTCACGCATCTCCCGCGAATGTACTGGCCAATCCTGATGCTCACGCTGCTCGCCTACATGGGCCTTACGCAAATTATCAAAGTGTGGCTATTGCGGATGCGATGGATCTAAACCGGAATTTCCGGCGATAAAACAGGGGAGTTTTCCTGAGTTCCGGCAGCTCTCAGATCGAGGAAGCCTTATGAGGTCAATAGTTGGCGCGGAACTTCACCACACGGGACGGATCGGGTGGCTGCGCGCAGCGGTTCTGGGCGCGAACGACGGCATCCTTTCAACATCGAGCCTGGTACTCGGAGTCGCTGCTGCCCATGCGACTCACAGCAACATACTGGTCGCAGGGATCGCCGGTTTGGTGGCGGGAGCAATGTCCATGGCGGCCGGGGAGTATGTGTCTGTCCACTCGCAGCAAGACACCGAGGAAGCTGAATTGAATCTTGAGCGTACGGAACTTCGAGAAGACGACAAGGGCGAGCAAAAGGAACTGAGCGCAATCTACGTTGCTCGCGGCCTTGAACCTTCGCTTGCGAAGCAGGTTGCGGAGCAATTGATGCGCCACGATGCGTTAGGCGCGCATGCCCGCGATGAACTCGGCATCTCGGAGACTTTCCGTGCGCGTCCTATTCAGGCGGCGCTGGCATCGGCGGGCAGCTTCGCGGTTGGAGCAGCTATGCCTCTCCTGGCCACTGCCATGGCTCCGACGGGGGATGTGATCGCGATTGTCGCCGGAACTTCACTGGTGTTCCTGGCACTTCTAGGTGGGTTGGCCGCACGCGCCGGCGGCGCAGGAGTTACAGTGGGCGCAATACGCGTTACCTTTTGGGGTGCAATGGCCATGGCGCTGACCGCTGGCATCGGGGCACTGGTGGGAA
>JBEKQP010000402.1:0-3121 GCA_049519595.1 Candidatus Korobacteraceae bacterium
GCGCGGGCGGTGGCCGGTCGATTGACAAATTTGTCCGGGCCGGAAACAAGGGCGAGGCAATCAAGGCGATGATGAACGGGGCGGTGGCCCTGACCAAATCCCTATATCAAGCGGGGAGAATAGACGGCGTTCTCTCCATCGGAGGTGCTCAGGGCACCATCATCGGCACCACTGCCATGCGAGTCCTGCCTCTCGGTGTTCCCAAAATCATGCTTTCGACAATGGCTTCGGGGAGACGCTATTTCGAGACCTATGTCGGCACCGCGGACATTACTCTGATTCACTCAGTGGTCGATTTTTTCGGTCTGAATTCCGTACTCAGGCAAATGCTCAGCAATGCCGCAGGCGCTCTTGCCGGCATGCTCCGGGCTGGCCGGGCGCCCGCCGCCGGACGCAGCCAGATTGCCATCACCATTTATGGCACCACCACGCCCGCGGGCATGCGGATTGTCTCGCTGCTGCAAGAGAAATGTTACGAGGCAGTTGCCTTTCATCCCAACGGAGTGGGCGGACGGGCGATGGAAGAGATGATTTTGCAGGGCCGGTTCGATGGCGTAATCGACCTGACCACACACGAACTGATCGACGAACTGGCTGGCGGTCAGCACGCCGCCGGGCCCAACCGGTTGGAAGCGGCCTCCCGCATGGGCATTCCACAGGTGGTAGTGCCGGGGAGCACGGATTATATCGTCACCGGACGCTTCTCCGAGCTCAAGCCGGCGTGGAGGAAGCGCGCCACCATGGTGCACAACCCGGAGATGACTTTTGTTATGCCGTCCAAGCGGGAGATGGCGAAGCTTGGCGACCTGATGGCCCAGAAGTTGAATCAAGCTCAGGGCAACACCATCGTAATGGTGCCTCTGAAAGGTTTTTGCTATCCCAACTGCGAAGGCCGCGCTCTTTACAATCCGGCCGGGGTGGAGGCTTTCGTTAAGGCGCTCGCAAGGCGGATCAAGCCTTCGATTCCGGTGCGATTGCTGCCCATGCACGTCAACGATGAATCGTTTTCTTCCGCCGTGGTGAAGGAGTTCGAAACATTAATGCTCGCTAAATGACGAGCAGTCCACATGCCATGCGGGGGACGAATCCTTGTCGCAGCGCACATCCGCACCCGAGCGCATTCCCGCAGCTAATATGTGTCCACAACAACTTACACCGCGGGGTTGTCAGCGCTGATTCAGGGCACCTGCTTCTAGCGTTGAAACGGCGTTACACAGGAGCAGCGTCGCGTATCCTGCTCTTGGCCTACTCCATAGATTGCTCCGGCAACCGATATCGCCGTCCCGGCAAGTTACTTCATCTGCGTACCTTTCTTACAGGGACCGGGGAGCTGCGAGATGTTGTTAACCGTGAACGTAGGTAACTCACCCGACTCTGTGTCGACCGATTTGCCTCCCGTTACTGTAGGATCTCCCCGTCTGCACGCAACTGCGCGTCGAAAGATTGCTCCTCCCGTCATGCTAAATCATCAGGTCGCAGGTCCCGCCCTGGAGTGCGAGTCGCCCGAATCCACCTAACCTGTATAGTCAGCCTATCTCTTCATAGCCAACACTGGCACCTATCTTCCGAAGTCGAGTTACTAACCGGGTTATATACGATATCCCCCGGGCCGGAGTACAACTTCAAGCGCTTGTTCCCGTTCAGTACAGTGGCTGGATGGGTTCGCCGGAGGCGAGTCAGTAACACTCTGAGATAGCAATGACCTCCGGCCGGAGTGGCCGAGCCGCGTTTGAATGCGTGAGCCCCGATAGACAGTTTCCGTGAGCTACAGACGACAAGTTTTTCGCCAAAGGGCGCTGGAAACGGCCTCAGGTTGAACACAGCCGGAACACGGACGGTTATCTTCCATTTTCGTCCAAACAGATGAAAACTACAGAGAAGATGTCATGCGCGATTTCGCGCGCGGAGGGGAGATGCCTATCACTAAATCGCAATTCGCTTACGTTACCTACATTGTACGACCCCTGAGAAGCTATGGCAGGCGCTGATCAAGCCTGAATTCACTCGACGATTCTGGTTCGAATGCTGGCAGGAGTCCGAATGGAAGACCGGAACATCCTGGCAGCTGATACTTCCTGACGGGCGCGTTGGAGACAGCGGCAAAATTCTGGAAATCGAGCCGCAACGGCGACTCGCCGTCTCGTGGCGCAACCAATTCAAACCCGAGATGCGCGAGGAAGGGCATTCACGCCTGACTTATGAACTGGAAAAGCAAACCGAGTCGGTCAAACTCACGGTTGTCCATAAGATTGATCGAACCGGTTCGAAGCTAATTGAGGCGGTTTCGAGCGGATGGCCGCTGATCCTTTCCAGCCTCAAAAGTTTCTTGGAAACCGGTGAGCCGCTCCAGGAAACACGTCGCTGGCCAAAGGGGACGTGATGAAAAGGTCGTATGCCGCTGCTTTACAGGCTGCTGAAAAACGCGCCGAAGCCGGGGTCCCCAATAAGCCCGTTGTTGGCTTGTTGGGGCAGAACGAGCGAGGCGCTATGGAATGCGGGTGTCACAGGGCCATCGCCAAAAGATTGTGGTCTCAACTGATGGAGAATTTGTTTTCAGCAGCCCGTTTAGCCGGTCACGGTACCTCGCCCTTCGCTGTCGCCGATGTAGGGCTGTGCATGGAACGAAGAGTCGTTTTTCGGACAACGAAAATCAGCTCTTGACAGCTTCCTGAATCCAGCAACTTACGGCGAGATTTCCGCACCGCGAGACATGGGTGTCGGCGTTTCCAGGCAGCCCGGGGACTTGGCGCGGAATTCTGGCGGGCGTACGCGAATCGTGCTCGCAGTTCCCCAGCCGGTAGGGGAATGCGGTCGAATCGGGATGGCAGGTTTCGCATTTTCATCTTGCTTGTTTCTGTCCGATGTTGCATTCTTACAGCCATTCCAAAAAGGAGACGGAGGAATGGAAGGGATTCTTATGAAACATCGAAGCATTCGGGTCCTGTGCTTTGTTCTGCTCGCGATGTCGCTCGTAGCGCTGGGTGGCTGTAATAAGACGTCATCGGGCGGAGATAAGGCCCCAATTCGTCTTGGCCAAGCCACGGCGTTAACTACGGAATACACCGTCGTTGGCCAGTACCTGGCCAATGGAGTAAAGATGGCCGTAGACGAGATCAATGCT
>JBEKQP010000403.1:0-3097 GCA_049519595.1 Candidatus Korobacteraceae bacterium
TCGACGAGGCTATCACCGCTGCCCAGCAGGGACACCGCAACTACGCCAAACGCCAGATGACGTGGTTTCGCCGCGAACTGGAAGTCTGCTGGCTCTCGGGTTTCGGCGACCATCCAGACATTCAAGAGGAGTGCATCCAGCGCGTCGCCGAGTTCGCACGCGCGCTTTGAGAACAAGTCGCCGGTTTCACGGGACTTTTCAATTGCGGCATGCTCGGGTGTATGCTGCAATTAAATCAACATGGTCGCTGATGCCACAGCCCTGGAGAGAATCCGCGAGTTTTTTCTTAGGTCGCATGATTTCAACGGAATCCCAGCACGCAATTTACTTGCGGAATTCGATGAGCGTTGGCCCGAGTTGCAGGCGCAGCTTAGTAGGCTTCTCGGATCGGGCAGGATAAGCTTGGCTTTCGCAAGTCTTTCAGAGAATCCGCACATTAAACGATTACCGGAGCTATCTCTGGACCTCCAACTTGCGGGGCTCAAAACAGAGAGCATCGACGGAATTTGCGTTTATCCAAATCCGATCGAGATCACCCGCCATTCAGACCTCCGTGAGTACGAGGGTCGCCCCTATACTCGCCGCTTAGCCCTTGCAGAACCGCAGCTAATTCCGTGCTTTTTCGAGCTGAGTGTCTTGGAGAAATATTTCCGGGACCCACGATATCGCTGCTGGTTTGGTGACAGCAACGGCAATATTTCTGTCAGCGATGAGGCTTACCGATCTGAGCAAACGGCTGACCGGGACAAGGTATCTCTCCAGTCATTTGGGATTGGCTATGATCAGGAGCGAAACAGGGTGGTTGTAGTGTTCTTGCGATACCTGGCGAACTTATCGCCCGAGCACCAACAGGCGTGGAAGGCGCACGAGGTCCAGGGGCCGTGCAAGATAAACAGCGACTACGAACGCGGATCCCTGTGGGGTGAGTGGCCGGAATATCGCTCCGTATACGAGGCGTTCATTCAAGAGCAACTTGAGATTAACAAGCTCTCCTCATTGATCGGTAAGGTCCCACTGTTCAAAAGTACGTATGACGGCTATGACCGGCCTCTTAACTTCTCGTCGATGCTGCGGCCAACTCGGCAGAATCTCGAGGAATTTGTGCATTTGTTAGACAAGATGTTATCTGGCAACATCGACAAGAAGTTCTTTGCAGGAGACATTCCGCTAGAGGACCGAATCACCACGCGGGACGGTGCGATAGAGAGACAGGTGCTGAATACAATCACACTTCTTGAACGATGGCTAAAGGGACGGTACAGAACCGCTGACGGCGAAGATGTCTCGCGCGAAGTAATCGCGCCCTTTAAGGAAGTGCGCAAGGCGCGCCAACCAGCCGCGCACGAAATCGGTCAGAACGAATATGATCTGGCCTTTCCGAGACAGCAGGACGAGATCCTCGGGCGAGCAAAGCAGGGCCTTACAAAGCTCAGATTAGTTTGGTCATCTCATCCAAAAGCCAAAGGCTACGAGGCTCCAAGGTGGCTGGACGGTGACAAAATCGTTTTCTATTGAGCCATTCACCGCCGGTCGGCTAGTCGGAAACTGGCTCCACATCCCATCCACCTCTCGCCCGAAACAGCCGTTGCCGCTACAATAGCCAGTTGGCAAACACGCGCCGCATTGGTTAGCATCTGGCGCATCGCAAACAGCCAATCACTTATGCAAGCTCCAATCGTTACTATCTCTCAGCTCGGCAGTCATGAGGGCCAGTCGGTCACCATTCGCGGCTGGCTTTACAACCTGCGGGAGAGCGGCAAGCTGCTCTTTCCCATCATTCGCGACGGCTCCGGCCTGGTGCAGGGAGTCGTCGTCAAGAGCAAGGTCGCGCCCGAGGTGTGGGACGCGCTCAAGGGCCTGACGCAGGAGTCGGCGCTGGTGATCAGCGGCCAAGTGCGGGCCGATAAACGTGCTCCGGGAGGCTATGAACTCGAGGTGGAAACTGCCGAGGTGGTGCAGCGCGTGTCCGAAAGCGATCCCTACCCCATCACGCTCAAGGAGCACGGCGTCGACTTCCTGATGGAGCACCGCCATCTCTGGATGCGCTCTCCCCGCCAGGTCGCCATTCTGCGCACCCGCGCCGAAATCATCAACTCCGTCCGCGACTACTTGAACCAGAACGGTTACACGCTGGCCGATCCGCCCATTCTCACGCCGGCGGCCTGCGAAGGCACGACCACGCTGTTTCCGGTCGACTATTTCGAAGAGCAGGCATTCCTGACGCAATCCGGCCAACTCTACAACGAAGCCGCCGCCATGGCGCTCGGCAAGGTTTACAGCTTCGGGCCGACCTTCCGGGCAGAAAAATCGAAAACCCGGCGCCACCTCACCGAGTTCTGGATGGTCGAACCCGAGGTGGCCTACTACACGCTCGACGACATCATGGAGCTGGCGGAGAATTTCGTTACCTACATCGTCAAGCGCTGCCTGGAGCGCCGCCGCGCCGATCTGGAAACCATGGGCCGCAATCTCGGCCCGCTGGAAAAAATCGACACGCCATTTCCGCGCATCAGCTATGACGATGCCGTTGCCATGCTGCACGAGGGCCACGCCAAGGGCGAGTTGGAGGCCAAGTTCGAATATGGCAACGATTTCGGCTCGCCGGATGAGACCTACATCTCCTCGAAGTTCGAGCGGCCGCTGATGGTGCATCGTTATCCCGCGGCCGTGAAGGCCTTCTACATGGAACCGGACCCGCAAGACGCGACCAAGGCGCTCTGCGTCGACGTGCTCGCTCCGGAGGGCTACGGAGAAATCATCGGCGGCTCGCAGCGCGTGGGCAGCTACGAGCTGCTGCTCGAACGAATTCATCAGCACCAGTTGCCGCAAGAGGCTTTCCAGTGGTATCTGGATTTGCGCAAGTTCGGCGGTGTGCCGCACTCCGGCTTCGGCATGGGCATCGAGCGCGTCGTGGCCTGGATCTGCGGCCTGGAGCATGTGCGCGAGACGATTCCGTTCCCGCGCATGCTGCATAGAATGTATCCGTAGGCAGTCATTTGAAATCTTTGGAGGTCGAAGATGGCATTCTGGATTTTCAAATGCAATCCCAAAGTCTATCGCTTCGACAGACGCCTCGCTAACCCATGCTCCAAGACGA
>JBEKQP010000404.1:0-3058 GCA_049519595.1 Candidatus Korobacteraceae bacterium
CATGCAGTCGAAGCTGCTTACGGCCAAGCCCGGATAGTATGCGGGGGGGCCTAGTCCGTTACCAATAAATAACGGACTAGGCGATGGATCAGTCGATCGCCGCATGCACCAGGTTTGCGACGCGGTCCAGGCGTAGCGAGTGCCATGGGTCCGGGCTGACGAAATTGGTCAAATAGGTGAACGAAACCCCGCTGCTTGGATCTACCCACGAGTACGACGACCCGACGCCGCCGTGGCCGAACGTCACCGCGGCGCCGATCGTGCCGAGGCCGCGGATGCTGTCGCTCTCGCCGCGGACATGCGGGCCAAGGCCGCGATGCATCGGAATGCCGGACATCGCGTGGTCGGGGCTTTCGCCGGTGTGGCTGCGGGCGACATAAGCAATGAGGCGCGGCGAGAACAGGCGGACGTTGTTGAGGCGGCCGCCGTATCCGAGCATCTGGTAGAACGCGGCCATGCCTCGGGCGGTAGCGTAACCGCCGCCGTTCGGCAGTCCGGCGGCGCGGAAGGCAGCGGAGTTGTCTCGTTTCTCCGGCGCATAGGTGTCGGCACAGCGGATTTGTTGTGATTCCGGCACGCCGACGAAAATGTCGTTGCCGAGACCGAGCGGTTCGATCACGCGCTCGCGGATGGCATCCCGATAATCCTGGCCGGTGACGGCTTCGAGCACCATCGCCTGCACCAGGTGGGCGGCGCGGGGGTGGTACTGCAGGCGGCTGCCTGGGGTCCACTCCAACGAGAAGTCACAGACCTGGGCGCGCATCAGGGCGTGGTCGGTCCAGCTGGCCTGGGTGACGTCACCGGAGGGGAACCCGCCCTGATGGGTCATGACCTGCTGCAGGGTGATGTCGGCCTTGCCGCGCGCGGCAAACTCCGGCAGGTGGTCGGCAACCTTGTCCATGAATGAGAGTTTGCCTTCCTCGACCAGCGTCCAGACGGCGGCGGAGGTCAGCACCTTGGTCTGGCTGAACAGCAGGAACAAGGTTTCGTTCGTGGCGGGGACGGTGCCCCCTTCGGTGCGGGCGTTGCCGTAGGTGCGGAACAGGCCGAGCTTCCCGTGGCGTGCCAGGGCGATCTGGGCGCCGGGGTAGCGACCCTCAGCGATGTGCGACTGGATCAGCGCGTCGAGATGGTCAATTGGTCTCGCGGCGAAACCAAGTGACGAGAGATTGGATTCGGCAAGCGGATATGGCGTGGACATGGCGGGTTCCTCCAGCAGTACGCGAAGGTTACGCCGGGTTGGCGCCCACCGCCAATGCCCGCGTCTGGCGTTCGAGGATGTGTTGCCGCGGCGTTCACTCCCAAGACCGGAACGCTACCGGGGAGCGCTGTTGCCTGTCATGACGACCCATTCGAATGCTTAACATCATAGTTTCGTACGATGACGCCGCGACACCACGTCTCCGCCTGCCACCACTGAATGGCGGCTTCCAACGCCTCAACGATCGAGCGGTAACGGCCTTCGCCTGCTGGAAGCGTCTCACCGCTGTGGGTGAGATTGCGCAAGTACCAGTATCCTCCATGGATACCTGCCTGGACCGGCTCAATGACCTCCAGCCCGTCGTTGGAGTTCAGTTGCTGAACCTTCATGAGGTCGGTGGACCCGGCCAAGGCGGCGTCCAATCTGGCGCGAAATACTGCGCTCGACGGTCCGCGAACGGTATGAAACTGGTCGGCGTTGAGAACGGTCGTATTTGCGGAGAATGGGTGGTGTTTCGCATCGTCTAGGATGGCGTCGAGCGTCACCATAAATCGGCTCTCCGTTTGACCGAACCACATCCAACCGCCGATGATCCTACAAATCAATTTAAATTTTGAAAAAGCATTCTGACGTCGGAGCAACGTTGGGGCAGTAGGGTATGGATTTGGGGATATGGATTTTCGAAGGATCAAAGACCCCCGCACGCGTAGCGCGTTGGCGGGGGTCTGAATGCGAAGCTTATCTTCGCCGCTTGGGATCAAAAGCCAAGCTTTGCGTGGACTGTTGAATTAGTTGCCGATGCCACGATGGTCGGCAACTCAATCTATGCTCGGTGGAGTCATGCTGGATTTGCACCCTCCCACATGGTTACGTCTACGTCCTTATACCATTAGGAGGTGTACGTCAAGAGAGCAAGCCGTCGGTACGCGCCGAACGCCCGCAAATACACATGACCGGCGCAGCGGCGGCCACTTGCCGCTGTCATTGCGCGGGCGATAGCGGCATGGGAATCTGGATTGGCAAGTGAGCTCAGGTGATCAACTCGACGGCGCGCCTTCACCCCGCGAGGCGAGGCAGTACAAGGCGGCATGTTGCCACCCTGACTGCACCACATATAGTGTAATATTGGGAGAAGTTGTAAATACACCGCAGACATTTATCTGCCTAAGCGCAGAATTATCACGCAAACGTCTAAAAATTACTTTGCACGACCGTGGTCCGGTCGCGGAGCTCACAGTAACGTGTGACCCAAAGGTACCCGGCTACGCGGCCTTGTCGGGCCCCACGCGGCCCTCTGTGGCTCATCTGGCTGCCAGAGAATTGGTTACTCGGCCATGTCCGCAATCGGTTGTCCCGAATGAGCGGATTCCGCGAGCGTGGCGCCGCGCTCTTGTCTCCCCATCACGGATCGGCTCTCATTCGGGTCAACCCTAGGGAGGGAAGCCCATGGCTGAAATACGCACATCCCACCTGCTCACGCTGAAGCTTGCCGTGAGCGGCATGCAGCCGATTGGCGAAACGCCGAGTGGCAACCGCCGCGTTGGCTTGGTCGCCGGCGGTTCGTTCGAAGGGGCCAAACTGCGCGGCACGGTCCTGCCCGGCGGCTCCGACTGGATCATCGGCCGACTGGATGGCGTCACCACGCTGGATGTCCGCATTGTGCTGCAAACCGATGACGGCGCGTCAATCGGCCTGACCTATCGCGGCCTGCGCCATGGCCCCGCCGCGGTGATGGAAAAAATCAACAGCGGTCATTTTGTCGATCCGTCCGAATACTACTTCCGCACTGTCGGGACCTTCGAAACCGCCTCCCCCAAATACCAGTGGCTCAACAAGGTCTTCGCAATCGGTACGGGC
>JBEKQP010000405.1:0-3008 GCA_049519595.1 Candidatus Korobacteraceae bacterium
CTGCCACTTCCACAACCACTTTGCGCCACAATTGCGAGTTCTCGAGCACATTGCTCTTATCCACGCTGGTCACCTTGCGCCGCCGCTTCCGCGCCAGTTGAAACGCCATGTGCGTCACGCGCTCAATCTCCGGCCGCGTGTACACCATCGTGTTCACCGCGCGCTCTTCTTTTCCCGTCCCCGTGATTCCGCGCGGCGTGCCGTAGTAGATTCCTCCAGTCAACTCCCGAACGATGATCATGTCGGTGCCGTCCACCAAGTGATTCTTCAGTGGCGACGAGTCCAGGAGCGCCGCATACGACCGCACTGGCCGCAGATTCGCGTACACCCCGAGAGTTTGACGGATACCCAGTAGCCCGCGTTCCGGCCGCCTGTCAGGCGGCGCATTGTCAAACTCCGGCAATCCTACGGCACCCATCAAAGTGGCATCGGCCGCTAGCGCAAGCTGCCGCGTTTCCTCAGGGAACGGGCCGCCCGTCTTATGAATCGCGATCCCGCCCAGCAGTCCTTTGCTCAATTCAAGGGTGTGACCGAATAGGCCGGCTGTTTCGCGCAGCACCTTGGCTGCTTCCCGCGTCACTTCCACGCCGATGCCGTCGCCCGGCAACAGCAATATGTTTAGCTTCATAAGAATTCAGCTTTCAGCTCTCAGCCACGCCGTATCGAGCACGGCGAACATGAATTCTAAATCGGGACAATAAGCTGACAGCTGATGAATGACACTTTTCGATCTGGCTGAAAGCTGATGGCTTGAACGCTGATAGCTCAAAGCCCTTCTCACTAGACCGTGGCTGCTTTGCCAAGAATCTCCTCAATCAGGATCAGAATCTCCTCGTTGCGCAAGCCCTTCTTGTTGTCCGCCTGCTCGGTGAACCTCACGTAGAGAAGATCCAATTCTTCCTTCGCAAGCTGGTGTCCAAGATCTTCGGCCCGTTTTTTCAAGGCATGGCGTCCGCTGTGCTTGCCCAAAACCAGCTTGCTCTCAGGCACTCCCACGCTTTGCGGATCGATGATCTCGTACGTGGACTTCTCTTTCAGGTAGCCGTCTTGATGAATGCCCGCTTCATGCGCAAACGCGTTCTCACCCACTATGGCCTTATTCGGTTGCGGCCCGAAGGTGATGGTTTGCGTTAGCGCCTGGCTCGCAGCGTATAGCTTCTCGGTCCGAATGCCGGTCTGGAAAGGATAGTAGTCCTGGCGCGTCTTCATGATCATCACCACTTCCTCGAGCGCCGCGTTCCCAGCCCGTTCCCCGATTCCGTTGATCGTGCATTCGATCTGACGCGCACCCCACTTCACCGCCGCTAACGAGTTGGCCACCGCCAGCCCCAGGTCGTCATGGCAGTGCACGCTCACAATCGCCCGGTCACCAAGCGCGCGCGCCATTCTGCCGATCAATGCGCCGTACTCTTCGGGAACCGAATAACCCACGGTGTCAGGCAGGTTCACCGTTCGCGCCCCCGCTTCCACCACCGCGAGGGACACCTGCTCCAGATAGTCCCAATCGGTGCGCGTCGCGTCTTCGGCGGAAAACTCCACATCGTCGGTATACGAGCGTGCCAGCGTCACCGCGGCCACCGCATCGTCCAGCACCTCTTGCCGCGACTTCTTCAGCTTGTGTTTGAGGTGAATATCGCTAGTCGCAATGAACGTGTGTATACGCGGCCGCTTGGCATGCTCCAAAGCCTGCGCCGCACGCTGCACATCGAGCGTTGTCGCCCGCGCCAGTGCTGCTACCTGTACCCAAGGAAACTGGCGGCTCACCGCGTCAACAGCTTCGAAATCGCCATGCGAGGCAATCGGAAATCCTGCCTCGAGAATGTCTACCCCTAGTTCCACCAAATGTGCCGCCAGCCTCAGTTTCTCTGGCGTCGTCATACTGCAGCCGGGGGACTGTTCTCCGTCACGCAGGGTTGTGTCGAAAATGTAAACGCGGCTCACGTGGCCCTCCCTTGTATGGAATGCTTTTGTTCAAGACGCAGCCTGTGACCGGCACCGGTTGGCGCCTTCGCTACATCCGGCTGCCGCTCGTTTCTACGGTCGCATCGACCCAGATTCGGGGGGAACACAATGGCAGCTTCCCCAATCGTAAGAGGAATCGAGTGGATTATGCAAATTTATACTTTTCGCGATCTGCATTAGCTATGATGATGGCATAAGGGCTTGTTATCCGCCCCAACCATGGAACTCTACCCACTTAAGGTGTTCTTGACTGTTGCCACGGAGCGCAGTTTCTCCCGGGCCGGCGAGAAACTCCTGCGTACTCAACCAGCTATCTCGATTGCCATCCAGCGTTTGGAAAGTGACCTTAAAGAAAAACTGATCGACCGGTCAGGTCGCGAGCTACTCCTCACCGACGCTGGCAGGGTAGTACTGGAGTTTGCCCGCCGGTTCCAGAATCTCGAGTCCGACCTCGAGAACGCTCTCAGGGAACTCCGAGACAACTATGCCGGCCGGCTCACCATCGGCGCCAACGAATCCACTTCCCTTTACCTGATCCGGCACATTGAACGATACCGCCGGCTGTTCCCGAAAGTGAAGGTGCAGGTCCGGCGTTCTTTGTCGAGCAAGATTCCTTTGCACCTTCTGGATGGAGAACTGGAACTGGGCGTCATCAGCTACGATCCGGGCGATGACCACCTGGTCTCACAGGTGATTTATACCGATCGGCTCGCGCTAATCGTGTCTCCGCGGCACCGCTTCGCCGAACGATCCGACATTTCGATTACCGAGCTCGACATGGAGACGTTCATCGCGCATAATGTGCTCTCTCCGTATCGGGAGGTGGTGCTTCGCGAGTTCCAGCGTCACAAGGTCCCGCTGAACATGGACGTAGAGATGCCAACCGTTGAGACGATTCGCCGCCTCGTGCAGCATAATGAAGGCGTCGCCTTTGTGCCGCGAATGTGCGTCGAGCAGGAACTCGAGCAGGGCTTGGTGCGCGAGATTCGAGTGAAAGAGTTGAACGTCGAACGTAAGATTCGCCTTGTCTACCCTGGCAAACGGGC
>JBEKQP010000406.1:0-2999 GCA_049519595.1 Candidatus Korobacteraceae bacterium
CCGCTGGTCGCGTCACTAAGCGTGCGCGTGAGAAATCCGATGCTTTTCTGGCCGGCGATGGGGAAGTCGATCAAAACCACACGCTGGGTAGTATTTTTCTTGGCCTTCATGGAGTCCAACAGTTGCCGCACGGACGTGTAAACCTTGGCGACGAAGGGCAGACGCTCGAGCACAGACTCGAAAAGGCCGAACAACTGGCGTCCGATGACAAGGGAAGTCACGCGTCCGACGATGTAGAGAACAGCGAGTGTGAGCAGGACGGCGAGCGCTGGCTGCAACCATGGATTGCTGAACCATCCCCGGGGAAAGAAGTCCGCCAGGAGCTGGACCGCGGGCAACCCCGCCTTGGCGAGGGATTGCAAGAGAAAGCTGAAGATCAGATAAGTGACGAAAAGCGGGCCGATGGTGATAATTCCGGCCAGGATATTGCGCTGCAAACTACGCATTGTGTGGCTGATGGGTCCTTTCACGAGCGTCACCTCGTTTCGAGCATACCCCGGCCCGGGTGAAGCGCATGCAGTGGGAATCAGAAAAGCCATTTCCAATGGGCGCAAAATCAGCTATATATGAGGATTGACCACTCTTCTTACGGCAGAAAGAGGTCCATGAACGAACCGGAGAATATCGACCTGAGCGAAGGGACCCAGGAAACGTCGCAAGCCGCCGTACCGCGCCCGCGCGCGGTGGGATCGCCGCTATCCACGGGTGTGAGCCGGCATGCGCCATATTCGTCTCAAGAGACAAAAGTCAAGCGGCTCACTCCGCCTCCGCCGGGACGCGCACTGGGCAATGCAACTGCTGCCGGGGAGGAGTCCTCAAACCTGCAACGTGCTGTGAACGTCCTGCGCTCGGCGCTACCTTTCGTGCAACGCCTTCTGCCATTGCTCGACGGCAACATCGCTTCGACTCTCGGCAATCTACTTTCGCCTCACCCGCAAGCACATCCGTCTTCAGCTAAGCTCGACCTGACGCCGATTGAAGACGGTCTGGCCGAGCTGCGGTCGCAGCAGCACAGCCTGCGCCTTCAGGCGGCAGAGCAGAACACGACGCTGAAGCACGTGGAGGACCAGCTGGAACTGGTTCGCGAAGCCACCGACCGGAACACGCTGGAGCAGCAGGAGCTGCTTGAGGATCTAAAGGCCTTTGGGAACAAGGTCAAGATCGTCGCCATCGTTGCGCTGGCGCTGGCCGCAGTTGGTTTTTTCATGACTTTGGCGCTATTTTTGCACATTCAGAAAGTGCTGCCCTGAGCAGTTGGGAAAGGGAAGAGCGGGCGGATTGTCGGGACGGCAGAGCGCGGTACCGGCGAAGCAGTTTATAGCTCCAGAACGGTGTCTTCAATAGCCAACCGCACATTGCCATCGGATTTGGCCAGTCGCCGGACTGCCTCCGGCTTATCCACCCTGGCTTTCAGCATCACAAGCGCCACGGGAACGCTGCGTCCGGCGCTCTTGATGGTCTCGACGGCGGTGGCGCGGTCAATGTTGCAGGCGCGCATCAGGATGCGAATGCCGCGCTCCACCAGCTTCGAGTTCTGCATGTGCACGTTGACCATCAGGTTCTCGTAAACGTAGCCGAGCCGCGTCATGGCGCCCGTAGTGATCATGTTCAAGACCATTTTCTGGGCGCTGCCGGCTTTCAGACGCGGGGATCCGGAGACGACTTCGGGACCGACCTCGGCGACGACGGTTATGTCAGCGGCGCCAGCCAGCGGAGTTCCCTGGTTGCAGGTCACGGCCGCGGTGTGCGCTCCACGGGCGCGCGCATAAGCCACGGCCGCGACAACATAGGGCGTGCGGCCGGAAGCTGAGACACCGATCACAATGTCCTTGCGGGTGGGACGACGCCGGGCGATGTCGCGCTGGCCTAGTTCTTCGGAGTCTTCGTTGACCTCGACTGCCGAGGCCAGGGCCTTGGGCCCGCCCGCCATGATGTATTGCACCTGGCCGGGGGCAGTGGAATATGTGGGCGGGCACTCGGAGGCGTCCAAAGCTGCGATTCGTCCGCTGGAGCCGGCGCCGATATAGATCAACCGGCCGCCATCGCGGAGGCTGCGGGCCACCTGGTCGATTACGTCAGCTATTTCAGGGAGGGCTTTCTTAACCGCCGCTGCGACCTTGGCATCTTCGTGATTGATGATGCGGGCGATCTCAAGTGCGGACTTCGTATCGAGGCCTTGGGAGGCTTCGTTTTGGCTTTCCGTCGTGAGTAGTTGAAGCAGTGCGGCCTGGTCGTTGTTGGTATCTTTTATCCTTGAGCCAGCCGGTTCATGCATCGTGGTGCTGGGTAGCATCGCGTCAGTCCCCATCTTTAATTGTATCTATAAAAACACGCAACGATAAAAAATTGTTCTGTCGTACCCCGGTTTGTAACCCCGGAAAATGCTAAAGGGATTTACGTACGGCGTCATGAAAAGCCGGCCGCACCTCGCGGATCAGCTGGCTTTTCCGATCGGGCCAGGTACGGTTCGTAAGAAGCACAACGGCCACGGCAGCGTCCAGATCGATCCATAGCGAGCATCCGCTGTAGCCGAGATGCCCGATAGAATGCTGAGAAGAATGCTTGCCGGAAGAAGAAGGCTCCGATGGCGTATCCCATCCGAGCGCTCGAGAGCTGACCTGAGGAGGTTGCCTCCGGCAGAATTGTTCCAATACAGACGGTTCGAACAGGGATGGCGTTTGGTTGGGGCCGGCAGATTTTGCGCTGCGAAGGATGGCTCCGGCGAAGCGAAGAAGGTCAGGGACATTGGAGAAGAGTCCCGCATGTCCCGCGACGCCGCCGAGGACCCATGCGTTTTCATCCTGAACTTCGCCCTGGATGATGCGATGGCGGAAGGTCAAGTCTTCTTCGGTGGGTGGGATGGCGGGCCGCGTCGCCGGCGACGGGCAGAATCCAGTGGCTGCCATGCCCAGCGGTTGGAAGATTTCACGGTGCGTCCATGAAGCAAGATCTTCATGAATTAGCACTTCAAGCGCCTTGCCCAGGAGTATGAAGCCGGG
>JBEKQP010000407.1:0-2981 GCA_049519595.1 Candidatus Korobacteraceae bacterium
AGGCCGGCATGCTCCAGTTTTTCGCGAACCCTCTGCTGCTCTTTGTCCGGATCGTGGACCAGCAAATCGAGCCGGTCGCCGAACCGCTGCACGTCGATGATCTCTTTATCGGGCCCGGTTTCTTGGGAAAGGATGCTTTGTGCCTTCCGCAGGTCGGCCGTGCGCAGTTCGATCCGCTTCGCACCCAGGCTCCCGCACAGCTCCGCGGGCGTACCGATGTTAAGGATCTTTCCTTGGTGCATGAACGCGATTCGACGGCACCGCTCGGCCTCATCCAGGTAAGGGGTCGCCACGAGAATGGTCAAACCCTCGGTCGTCAAGTGAGCGAGCACGTCCCAAAACTCCCGGCGGGACACCGGATCGACGCCCGTGGTGGGCTCATCGAGCAGCAACACCTGGGGTTGCGGAACCAGGGCGCAGACGAGCGCCAGTTTTTGTTTCATCCCCCCGCTCAATTGGGCGGTCAGCCGGTCTGCGAATCGATCCATTTCAAACATTTGCAGGTATTGATGGCCGCGCTCCGCAATCTCCTTCGGCGGAATATTGCGCAGATCGCCGCTATAGCGAATGTTTTCTGCCACGGTTAAATCGGGATATAAGCTGAAGGTTTGAGTCAGGTATCCAGTGTGGGACCGCATCTCGCGTGCCGGCCGGCCAAAAATGTTCCCGCTGCCGGACGTAGCTTCCATGACGCCGGCAAGAATTTGAAAAGTTGAAGTCTTTCCCGCTCCATCCGGGCCAATCAGGCCAAAAATCTCGCCGCGGTCAACTTCAAACGTGCTTCCGTGGATGGCTTCCAGCTTGCCATAGCGTTTCGAAAGGCCGCGAACCTCAATGGCGGGCTGTTGGGTGATGGCCGGGTGCTCGTCCACCGCTTGCCCCGGCTGGGCAGTGATCATCGGCGCCTGACCTTCGGCCACGTGTCCCCTTGTACCAGGACTTCGCCATCGACGGGCATGCCAGGTTTGGCAAATCCAAAGCCGCCTTTCAATTGAAGCTTGAGCCCCACCACTTGCTTGACCCGGTCGTCACGGAAGTAGGTATTTTCGGGAGTAAATATCTCCTGGGGATCGATCCTGGAAACGTAAGCATCGACGGGTTTCTTTATATTCGAATCGAGATAGACACGCGCCGCCTGTCCCACTTTCACCTTACCGATTTGACCTTCCGGCACGAAGCCGCGCAGATACACCTTGCTCAAGTCCAAGAGCGTGATCACCGCGGTTCCCGCGGTCACCACTTCGCCTGGTTCCGCCGCACGCGTCACCACGGTTCCGGAGAACGGCGCCCTCACGGTCAGGTCCTGGCGGTTTTCTTCCGCTTCAGCCAGTTCGTCGCGAGCTTGTTGCGTTTGTGCGGTGGCACTCGCGACTTCGGCCTCCTGCTCGGCAATTTGCCTTCGCACCAGGGCAACCTGCGATTCGCGAATACCAGGGTTTGACAGACTTGCCTCGGCGGTGGTCAGCGCGCCTTGTGCCGCCTCTACCCGGCGCTTGGAAGCGGCAACGACCGCGGCCTGCTGATCGGCCGTCGCCGCAGCCTGAAGTCCCTGGCGCTCCGACACCGCTCCGGTTTTCGCGAGGCGCGTATAGGCATCCTTATCAAACGCGGCAATCTGATAAGCCGCTTGCTGCTGCGCCAATTCGGATTGCGCGGTGGCCAGATCGGCCTGCGCTTGCCCCATATGCCCCTCGGTATCGAACTTCGACTGGCCCACTTGCAGCCGACTTTGCTCCAATTGCTGCTCAAGGACGGCGATCTGCTCCTGTGCGGCATCGCCTTTGGCTTCTTCTTCCCGAAGAGTTGCGCGAGCCTGCTCCTCACGCGCTCGGATCTGCGCGTCGTCGAGAGTCGCGATTGTGTCTCCGGCATTAACGCTGTCACCCTCACGCACCCGAACCTCAAGAATGCGTCCGGTGGTTTTGGAAGCAATGGCGGAGTCGTCGCCTTCGATCCGGCCGCTCACCACAACAATACTGTCCGGGATAGCGGGTACAGCGAAAAAGACCTTCCAAATGAGAATCGCCGCTGCAATCAGGACCACGCCAGAAATGATCATCATGATACGGTGTTGTCGCGCCCAGCTAGGTTTCGCACTATCGGTTGCCTTGCCAACATCCGGGGCGGTCGGCTTTGCAACCTCTGGTGCGGCTGGCTTTGTGGCATCAGGAACGGCTGGCTTTGCAACGTCCGGGGCGGCTGGCTTCGCGACATCGGCAGTGCCTGGCTTGGCAAGATCGGCTGCGCCCGGCTTCGCCGCATCGGGTGCGGCTGGCTGCTTCTGCTGTTCGGCGTGGTCTGGCGCGCTCTCAATTGTGGCTGTCGGCATTCCATTACCCTCGGGTCCTTTACGGGTATGATCGCTCTATGCTTCGAACGTAACTCTCGGAAATACGAAATTGATTTGTTTTCGAAGCGCCGGTGCGGACTGCGCCGGCTCTTGGGGGGGAATTCGAAAATGTCAATCCGGCAAATCTCCCCACGCCGACGGCCGGAAGTCGAGTTCGATGGACAGCCGGTGAGTCAGCTACAAATAAATAGCCCCACGCCTGATCCGAACGGCAGAGAGTATGATTGTCAATTGGCAATACGCTCATGTCTGTATCAAATTGCTCAGCTCGCGGGAGGGAAGAGCCCCGACTTAATGCGGTCGTCGGATGTCTGGGTGGGTTAAGCCCCTTCCGCCTCAATCGCCGCCCGCAGGAAGGCTACGTTCCGGCGGGTCGCGGATGAAGAAATTGGCGGCTTGTTTCACCGCAAGTTGCGCCCAAGCGCGTAGTTCCAGTACTATGAGGGATTCGGCCTGAAAAGTCGCCTTCGCGTCACGTGGGCGCCTGTCCCTGGCGAATTGCTATTTTATGGCATAATTCCAGGGCTTAGCCGTTCTTGCTAAGATGCTGAGATGCGCAATCTCGTCATCCTTTTCGTCCATGTCATGGCTACTCTTGCCCGACTCTGGGGTCCGGGCGGCATCCGTTCTG
>JBEKQP010000408.1:0-2976 GCA_049519595.1 Candidatus Korobacteraceae bacterium
GTGACCCGAGCGGTGCAGGCAGCCATCGATCAGTTGGCTGACTGACCGTGGCATGGCGTACAACGGAGGACGATTCAACCGATGATTGACGTTCACGTTCGAGTTCGCTAGCACCGCAAGTTCGATCCGCAAAGTTACCGGCCAGCCCTGCCTAATATCGATAAAGTTGTCAGACAAGATGATAATATGCTTGACTGATCATGGGACACGTGTCAATCTTGGTGGTCCAGAGATCTCGGAAGCTTCTTTGCCGGTGAGCACGCTATCTTTCGATAGAACTGGAGTGACTGTTGGGTTAGTGGTATCCACGACTCCTCGATCCGGAGGTGAAGGATGCAAAATTCAGGAATCAGGCCGAGTTCATACGGGTTGGATAAGCAGGGCATTCGCAACGCAAACGTTGTCTTCTGGAACTTGGGTACGGCGCAGTTGATTGAGCACGCAATCGCGCGCCGCGAAGGATTATTGGCGAGCGGCGGCGCATTGGTCGTGCGTACCGGCGACCACACGGGACGCTCGGCAAAAGACAAGTTTATTGTCAGAGATGCGGAAACTGAGGGCAGCATCGATTGGGGGCCGGTCAACCGGCCCTTTTCATCGGTGCAGTTCGACAACCTTCACAAGAAGCTACTCGGATACTTGCAGGCGCGGGACCTGTACGTGCAGGATTGCTTCGCGGGAGCCGACGAGCACCACCGTATGCCGATTCGGGTGATCACCGAACGTGCCTGGCACAATTTGTTTGCCCGCCAGGTCTTCGTTCGTCCTGACCCTCTTCTGACAGAGTCGCACGTACCGGAGTACACGGTGATCGATGCACCCGCATTTCGCGCAGTTCCCGAAGAAGATGGGACCAGATCATCGGCTTTCGTAGCAATTAACTTCTCACGCAGACTCGTGCTCATCGGCGGAACTTCCTATGCTGGCGAAATGAAAAAGGCAGTGTTCAGTATTCTGAATTATCTGCTGCCCGCAAGGGATGTTCTGCCAATGCACTGCTCTGCGAACATTGGGCCGTTGGGAGATACTGCTCTCTTTTTCGGCTTGTCGGGTACGGGGAAGACCACGCTTTCCGCAGACCCGGAGCGTCGTCTGATTGGTGACGACGAACATGGCTGGGGGGAATCGGAGGTTTTCAATTTCGAAGGTGGCTGTTACGCCAAATGCATTCGCCTGTCCGAAGAGGAGGAACCTCAGATCTGGTCTGCCATACGGTTCGGTACAGTGCTAGAAAATGTTGCCATCGATACCGAACTGCGCTTACTAGACTTCAATGATGGGCATTTGACGGAAAACACGCGCGCTGCGTATCCTCTCGCCTTCATTGAAGATGTGGCAGTGCCAAGTGTAGGCGGCATCCCCAAGAACGTGGTGTTTCTCACGGCCGATGCATTCGGCGTTCTGCCGCCAGTAGCACGCCTTAGCGCTGAGCAAGCTATGTATCACTTTTTGAGCGGCTACACCTCCAAGGTCGGCGGTACTGAAGTCGGTCTTGGAAAACAACCAGAGGTCACTTTCAGCTCTTGTTTCGGCGCGCCGTTTCTGCCGCGGAAACCGGAGGTCTATGCCGAGATGTTGCGGCAAAAACTAGCATCTCGGTCTGTCAATTGTTGGCTGGTCAATACCGGTTGGACAGGAGGCACTTATGGGATCGGCCAGCGTATTAGCCTTCCTGTAACCCGAACTCTGCTACGAGCAGCACTCTCGGGAGTCTTGGATCAAGGAACATATAGAGAAGATCGGATGTTCCGCTTTTCTGTTCCTACCTCCTGTCCGGAAATTGATCCAAAGATGCTCGACCCGAGAACAACCTGGTCAGATCCGTTAGCGTACGATCGAGCGGCCCATGATTTGGTGCAGCGGTTCCAAGACAACTTCGCGAAGTTTAGCCCTGCAGTTGAAATCAAGCTGGCAGAACCGACGAATGGTTAGTGTGGATCTCAGGTTGACAGGCGGCTGGACGATTCAACCGATGATTGACGTTCACGTTCATCTTGGCGTTTCGCGATCCACTGGAAAGGCGACGACAGCGGATGAGATTTTCGCCGCCATGTCTACTTACGGCATTGAAGTGGCCATGGTTATGCCGCAGCCCACCGATCCTGACCGCGACGCTGTTCACGAACGCATCTACGATCTGACGCAACGCTGCCCTGGTCGGATAGCGGGTATAGCCAATCTCGACCCCCGCGTCGAAACAGCTGTCTACGAAAAGCAATTTGTCCATTGCATTGAGGAGTTAAAGTTCATAGCAGTAAAGGTCCACACGCACGGTTTCGCTCTGCCTGCCGACGCTCCTGAGTGGGAGAAAGTGTATGCTCTTGCCGCTGAGCGCCAACTTCCGGTGATGGTCCATACCGGAATCGGGCGCGAGATTGCAGACCCCAGTCGTGTTGCATCGGCTGCGGCTCGCTATCCGGGCATACCGTTTGTGCTCTGCCATGCCGGGGTGATTGACTATATCGGCGCGGCGATTGAAACTGCTTCTCGCCATCAAAACGTTTACCTAGAGCCCTCGTGGTGTCCAACGTTTGCCGTTTTCCGCATGCTCAAGGCACTGGGAAGCGAGCGAATCATGTTTGGCTCCGATCATCTTGACAACATACCCGTCGAAGTTGCCCGTTACAACGTGCTGGGACTCACCGACGGTCAGCGCGCTGATATATACACGAATACCGCACGCCGGGTATTTCGGTTGCCGGCCTAACCTCAGGGGGATGCCGCAGTTTGGCGGTGAGGCCCGCACCCTTTGTGGGGACGCGAAGCTCTTTCTGTCTCACTCGTCGCAGGCTGACAGACATGCAAACTCTGCACCTTGTCGAAGAGTCGGCTTTTCGAAGATCCTGGGTGTAACGTCCGTAGAGCGTAAGCGATTACGCTCTCGGGATTAGTAACGGGAGTTGGCTGGGGGCCCCAGAAACCGCGTTCGGGGAAGTAAAGGAAGGCGCTACTCGGCTTGTGGGCAGGATTTTGCAG
>JBEKQP010000409.1:0-2876 GCA_049519595.1 Candidatus Korobacteraceae bacterium
CAACTTCGTTTTCTCCGCCTCGGAAAGCTACCTCATCGAAGACGGCAAGTTGACCCGCCCCGTGCGCAACGCCACCCTCATCGGCAACGGCCCCGAGGCGCTGAAATACGTCAGTATGGTGGGCGACGACCTGCGCCTGGACGAGGGCATCGGCATCTGCGGCAAGGAAGGGCAGAGCGTCCCCGTCGGTGTCGGCATCCCCACGTTGAAGATCGACAAGATGACGGTCGGCGGGACGGAGTAGGCTGCTTTGTAGTTATATGGTTGTAGCTACAATTATGGCGTTATAATCGTATTGGAGATGTTGCGGTTCGAGTGGGACCCGGCCAAGGCGCGGAGCAACCGGGGGAAGCATCACGTCAGCTTCGACGACGCCATGCTTGTCTTCGAAGACCCATGCGCCCTATTCGAACGGGACCTCACGAGCCCGGCGGGCGAGGTGCGCTGGCAGGCGCTGGGCCTGGCCGGAGGGGTGATCCTTTTGCTTGTGGTCCACACCGCGCGGGAGGACGGCCTGGATGAAATCATCCGCCTGATTTCGGCGCGCCGGGCAACCCGGAAGGAGAGAGAACGTTATGAGCAAACTCGTGTCCAAGACGCTCGCTGACGCGCCCGTCACGCCCGCGCGCAAACGAAGGCTGGCGCGGCTGGCGAAACGACCAGATACGGAGATCGACTTCTCCGACGCTCCCCCGCTGAAACAAAGCTTCTGGGAGAACGCCGTCCGCAATCCGTTTTACCGGCCGATCAAGCAGCAATTGACCGTGCGTCTGGATGCCGATGTGGTGGCCTGGCTCCGCCGGCACGGGAAGGGCTATCAGACCAATCTCAACCGGATGCTCCGGGAAGCTATGCGAGAGAACATCGGAAAGAGCGCGTGAATTTGAGAGACCAGCGTGCGGGTGACGACCTGCGCTTGGACGAAGGCATCGGCATCTGCGGCAAGGAGGGGCAGAGCGTCCCCGTCGGCGTCGGCATCCCCACCTTGAATATCGACAAAATGACGGTGGGCGGAACGGAATAGCAATCGGCAAGAGCCACGAAATGGGAAAGGGAGCGGCGCTTCGCTGGGTCGAAAACAAGAGGCTGGGCAGGCATCTGCGGGGAAGGGGCGTCGAGATAGGCGCCCTATGGCGGAGATTCCCGGTCACTGCGGGATCCAGGGTCTGGTATGTGGACCGGCACCACTCGAGCGACCTGCGGCGACAGTACCCGGAGTTCAGCCGGCAACTTGTTTCTCCGGACGTCTTGGCCGATGCCGGCCTGCTTCCTTTCGCTGACGGCAGCCTGGATTTCGTGATCGCCAGCCATGTCCTCGAACACCCCTCGCGTCGCTGCGGAGTTGGTATCGCGTGCTCGGTCCTGGCGGCGTTCTCATTCTGAAGATCCCCGATAAGCGCTACACCTTTGACGTGAGGCGGCGGCGGACTCCCTTGCAACATCTTGTCGAAGAGGATCTGCATCCCGGGGCGTTCGATAAGCGCGCTCACTTTCAGGACTGGGTGGAGCACGTGGGCGGACGTTCCCCGGGGAGCGAGGCTCTGGAGCAGGAGACCAATCACCTGATGGAGCTGGACTACAGCATTCACTACCACGTCTGGACGGATGAGGATGTTCGCGAACTCATCGATTACACGCGGGCAGGCATGGGATTGAACTGGCGTCCAGTTCTGTTCCTGGGGGCACACTTCTATCGCAAGGAGTGTGCGGTCGCCTTGCAGCGGGACTGATGCCCCCGGCTGTGGGCGGAACGGAGTAGTCTTGAGCAAGAACAAATCGCCCAATGAACAAACCCAAACCTACGCAGATACAGGCCGCCGCGATTCGCAAGGCCGCTAACGATAATATCCGCGACCTTGAATTTGCCCGTATGAGGGAGGCTTACGCGCAGCAGCCCGACTCCGCGGCCGAAGCCGATGATTGGTCTTCCGCTGAGGAATTCCAGCCGTGAAATCCAGGTATGCCCGAAGAGCGTACAGAACCGATCAAGGCTCCTTGCAAATCTCGATGATGTTTCCTTCCGGATCGCGAAGGTCGAAGAATTGCGTGCCGCCGCCGTCTTGGATTGGGCCTGCCGCAGCTCCTTTGCCCCGAAGATATTCGTGGGCCTTCTTTAAATTTGTGCAGAAAACCATCGGGTGATCGTTGCGGCGCTCATATCCGGCTTGTTGAGCTTCCGTCTTATCACTGAGCAAGATCGTGGGCTCATCGGCCCCAGGCAATTTCAATGCAACATCGGACGGAAGAGCGCAATCCCATTCCGCAGGCACGTCAGTCCCTTTGCAGTCGAAATTGGCGACCCACCATTCCTTCTCGGTCTGGATGTTCGCGCAACACAGCGAGAGAGAGTCCGTATAGAAGAGAGCCATCGCGGGTACATCCTCCCCTCACCTTGTAGCAAGGAGCGACCATAAGAGCAAGCGTCCGGGCGAGGTTTCCGGAATCCGAGCCCGCTCCGCGATGTTAGCCTGTGATTATGCCTTCCGGTGAGAATCATCTGGGCGCGATGGCTCAGGACATTGTGCGGCGAGCGCTGGCGGCGGGTGCTGGCGACGCGGAGTGCACGATTGAGGAAGGCGACGAGTTCTCCGCCAACGTGCGCATGCGCGAGTTGGAGAGTCTGAAGGAGGCCGGTTCGCGAGCCGCCGGGTTGCGCATTCTGATTGGCCAACGCACCGGATCGTCGTATACTTCCGACCTGTCCGCTGCGGGGCTGGAGCGGCTGGTGAAGTCGGCTATCGAACTCGCCGATGTCACCACCGACGATCCGCACGCCGGCCTGCCGGAGCCGCAGGATTTGGGCGCGCTCACTGGCGGCCTGGATCTCTATTCGGCGGACGTCGACGGCCTGGAGACCGACGGCAGAATCGCGCTCG
>JBEKQP010000410.1:0-5633 GCA_049519595.1 Candidatus Korobacteraceae bacterium
CCGCCGCACCCTCTTGGAATCGCTGAGTCGGATCGACAACTTCGAGGCTTGTGAGAATGCTAGGGCAGGATCTGCAAAACTCAAAAAAACGAGCCCGAGACGGATGCTCGTCGTGCCCAGCATGCATTGGCGTCGGCACGCTCGATTCGGGTCGCTGCGGAATCCGGAGGTCTTTCAACGGCTGGTAGCACCTCCAAGACGCTCGCCGCGAGCAGGGAGAACCGTCGCGTATGGTTGAGCCTGGGTTCGAAGATGGCCTTGTTGCATTTGATGCTGGGTTGCTACCGCGTTTCCCAGGACCGAAAAGATAAAACCGCCTAAGAGGCTTGCTATGAGCACCAGCAGCAAACTCTCTGGAGTTAAACGCCCCCAGGGCATCGACGGCGGAACGGCGCTGTGTGGGTGGTTCACAGTACAGCAGGCATTGCTTTAGTATGACTTTTCGATCACAATGGACTTGTGTGAGCAATCTCACAAGACAGAGGTGTCCGGACCCGAATATGCCCACTGACTGCGCTCAAGCCGCCGTCGTTAAGCCCATCTTTCGATGGGCAGGGAGCAAACGACGGCTTGTCCCTCGCTTGAGGGAGTATTGGGCGCCGGTAGGCGGCCGATACGTCGAGCCCTTTGCGGGTTCAGCTTGTCTCTTCTTCGCCTTAGAACCGCCGCGAGCACTCCTTGGCGACATAAACCGCGACCTGATGGATGCCTACAGGGCGATCCGAGAGAACCCGGGCGAGGTGTTTGCAGCTATAGAGAGAATCCCCCTAGGCAAGCGAAGCTATTATCGCGAGCGCGCCAAACGGCCCGAACTCTTGTCCTCCTTCGAGCGCGCTGGCCGATTTATATTCTTAAACCGCTTCTGCTTCAACGGCCTGTACAGGACGAATCTGTCCGGCGAATTCAACGTGCCGTACTCAGCCTCAAGGACCGGCACACTTCCTACGCTTCAGGATCTGGGAGCAGCCGCTCATCGGCTGCGGTCTGCTGACCTTCGAAATTGTGACTTTGCGGAGACAATTGAAGAAACAGTATCCGGTGACTTCATCTATGCGGACCCGCCATACGCTGTCTCGAACCGAAGGATATTCCGGGAGTATCATCCAGAGTCATTCACAGTCTCTGACATACCAAGACTCGCTGATTGCTTAAAACGGGCCGACCGGCGGGGCGTGCGGATCGTATTAACTTACGCGGACGCTTCCGAGTTTCGCCGCAGCTTCTCTGATTGGCAACTGCTCGCGGTTCGCACGCCGAGGAATATTTCGGGATTCGCGAAGCACAGGCGTTCAGCAATCGAGCTCATTGCCACAAACATCATGAACTCTTAATGCCCGCTGCTACCCTCAAGCCGTTGACTCTCGCAGTGTTGAGCGACCTGCACGTAGGGAGGGGAGCGCGAGCGCGTGACTTTTCCCCTTATCCCGACCACTCAACGGCTGACTCCGACTACAAAACGGATTTTCTGAGGTTCGTGCGGAAACAAAAGCTCGGGGCTGACTACCTAATAGTCCCAGGCGACGCTAGCCACCAAGGTCAGCCTGATGAGCTTGCGCTCGCATCGAGGATAATTTTGGATTGCGCGGAAGTTCTCGGCGTAAAGCCGGCCAACATCCTCTTCGTCCCAGGAAACCATGATGCGGATTGGACGGTTTTCGAGTACCCAGATGCAACGGGTTTCAGGCGAGAACAGAGATACGCCCCTCTCAGGAATGACGCCTGGGTTTTCGAGCAGGTAATTCGAAGAGCTGATGCGCATATGTTGGACCCACATTACGCCTCGGTCTGGGAGTACAAGAACCTCGTGGCGGTCGGATACAATTCGGCCTGGGATGACGACTCCATCAAGGGAGTGCACCACGGACTGATTGCGAACGACCACATAGACAACCTCGTCGACCGGATCCGTGTCCTAGATCTCTCTGCAAAGCGCCTACGCCTCTTTTTGGTCCACCACCATCCTATCGTCTACAGCGATCCAGTACCCGACGAGCCCGACTTCAGCGCAATGACCAACGCCCCGCGCCTTTTGGAAGTATTACGCACCTTCCACTTTGATTTCGTCATACACGGCCATCGCCACTGCCCCGTCTTTCAAACGATTTCTGTAGACGCTGATTATCCGTTGGCAATTCTTTGTGCTGGCAGCTTCTCGGCCGAGTTGGACCGCCGATGGAGCGGTCTTGTCAACAACCAGTTCCATCTTGTGACCGTCGAAGGAAGGGATGCTCTCACCAATCAGGCTTTCGGTAACGTCCGGAGCTGGACGTATCTCACGAAGCACGGATGGATTCCAAGCCGCGAACATAACGGCATCCGTCACATCCACCCTTTTGGCACCTATATCCAGCCGGACGAGCTAGTGCGGGTCTTGGCGCCCGTTATTGAGAAGGCGCTTGCCACGGCGGATTACGTCCTGTGGGCGTCCCTCGAGGGGCAGTTGCCCAAATTGAAGTATCTCCCGCCGAAGGCAATAGACCGTGCCCTCCGGGAGTTGTCCCGCGCCTTGAACTTTACCTTCCACGACGCAACAAGCGGGCTAATTCTTCTGAAGGAGGAGCCCGGACCATGATCGACCCACTGAATACATATCGTCGGGACCTCTTCGAAATCGAGAACGCTAGGAACCTCACTCGGGACGAACTCGTCGCCACGTTCGTGCCAACAAAGAACTTCTTCAGGCTCCTATCGGCCAAGAACCATATCGTGCTTGGATCTCGCGGTTCAGGTAAGACTGCGCTCGCAAAGATGTTATCGCATGATCACCTGGCACGCTTGCCAGACGAACGCGCACGGCAAGCGATAGTTTCTAAATCCTTTATCGGCACGTATGTACCGAGGCTGAGCACTTTTTTCAGTGGAGGTTAAACGTATCCACGTGTTTATCCTTCTTGTTCACTCTGCAGAGCTGCCTGGAGCAGTACGTGGGCGATCCCGGGCGGCGAGCTCGCGCGGAGCGTGAACTGGCGACACAGATAGGGCTTTCATGGGATGGTCCCAGCCATGCAACCACTATCAGGGGTCTAAGGAGCTACCTTGAAGACGTTGAGTATGAATATCAGCAAGCTTACCTATGCCAGCGCATTCAGGGTGTGAAGTCACTCCCGATTGCAGTTGGTATCCCATTTGGTGCGGACCTATTCACACCTTTTAAGCGGGCTATAACTCTTACATCTCGTGTTCTGGACTTTCCCGAGGAATGCAGTTGGCTGGTGTGCCTTGATGAAGCGGAATTCCTCACTGTTACGCATCATCGTATTCTGAACTCTTACCTGCGCTCCTACGCTGGTCAGATTAATTTTAAGATTACTACGATGCCGTACGCACACTACACATTAGCCACCAACACGCCTGTGCCGCTTGATGTTGGCCACGATTTCGAATACGTCTACATTGACCAGGATCCAGTGTTACAAGAGACGTTAAGCGATGAGGAGGACCAGCAGTTCGCGAATACCATCTTCAACAAACGTGCCAGGGCATCTGGGTCGAAATATCGTCAACTAGTGCTTAAGGAGTTGCTCGGGCCATCCATCCTCCTTGATCGTCAGGTAAATGCTCCGGACGATGTCGAGCGATTCCTCAACTTACTCCGCACCCATGCGAATGCAGAGACCATATTGCGCGCCGAGCGTCTCAAAATGGATCCTGGAGCATTTCGAGACCAGGTCGGCAGAAAACTGCAGGGTGCTTTACTTCTCCGTGACGCAGTGCATCGGCAGCGAGGCAGGGAAGAGCTAAGTGTATACTCGGGTGCAAGCATGGCTATTCGGTGCGGTGACGGCAACCCTCGGCGGTTGATCCGCATTTTTAATAGCTTTTTGCTAAAGGTCCAATGGTCCCACCGAGGTGGCAAGCGTCGCCATCTCCTGCTCACGCCGAAGGAGCAGACGAGAACATTGACTTCACTGTCTACAAGTACTCTCACGCGAATACAGAGTGAGCCCAACGTTGGGCCGAAGCTCTATCACCTCTTGAAGAGCATTGGTGACTTTATGCAATTCCAGCTCCTCGAAAGGCCTCTCGGCACAGACCAGGTATCTTCGATCGAATTGGATACCCATATCGGCGACGAAGACTGGGAACTAGTTCAGCGTTCGGTCGGGCTGGGTTTGCTGTACCCAAACGTGAACGCGAACAACCCGGACGAGATGCCCGAACGAGAAGGTACGTTTAGGCTAGCTTACATCCTCGCGCCGTATTTCAGAATACTGCCCAGAAGGGGCAAGTCAAGACGCCTGTCCTCGGTCTTTAAATTCGAGGCGTCTGAGCGTCAGCACTACGTGGATGAGGCTGAGCAGGCGAGGCTGTTCCCATCAACTGAAGGGGGGCCCGAATGAACCTGTACGAGATCGCTGATGTATCGTTTGACGCGGCATGTCAAGAGCGCTACGACGTGGGTTTCTTTGCTAGCGGTTATGAGGAGCGCTGCGCCCACATTGCGCAACGCCTGGATCCAGCGCAGATCGGGCGCACGGTTGTCCTCGGCTTTGAGGAGCACTCTGAGGACAAGACTCGGAAGGCGAGCAATAAGATGTTTGTCGACCGATGGCACACGCCACCCTGGACGGCTAAAGCTGATGATGATTCCTTTGTATTCGAGATACTGCGCTCACTGTCTCTGTCTGAGGGATCTCACGTCAGGATTGTCGTCGACTATTCTTCAATGTCTCGCTTGTGGTACTCGGCGATTCTGAACTGGGCCAAACTCGTGGCGCGCGGTCGAAGAATCACAATCGACTTCCTTTACAGCGTCGGTCAGCACCAGCGGAACATCTCGCCGATGGTCATACGGGATATTCTAGCGATCCCAGGTCTGGAAGGGCGGGTATCCCGCAGGGGACAGTCCGTTGCTGTTTTCGGGCTTGGCTTCGACGGGTTGGCAAGCCTTTGCGTATTAGATCGGCTGGAGCCGGACGTTGTTTACAGTTTTTACGCTGATCCGGCTGCATTCGCGGATTACCCCCGGCGCGTTCGCGAGTCCAACGGTGAGATGGTAAAGCACTACTCGAAACATGTTCTCAGGGCGCCTTTGTCTAGCATTGAGCAAACGTACAGGCGCATTACGGAACTGGTCATCCGACATACCGGAGAGAGCGCTGTAAACCTGGTCCCGATGGGACCTAAACCTCATGTCCTGGCAGCCATTCTGGTCGCCTTGCGATTGGACGAAATTACTTGTTTAAGGGTTAGCGGCGGCAGAGATAGAACAGAGGGCGTCCAGGCTACGGGCGAGATCGTCTGTACGCGGGTTGAGTTCCGGTCCGCGCGTGGGCCCGGTGTCAGTCCAGAGCCAGCGACAGTCCCTGGGTAGTCCGTCTTTGGGACTCCTCTCCTTCGTGGATTTCGCTTCCGCCCTCCGCATGCACGCCGATTCGAACTCAGGCCGCATGGTCGGCGATGCGGGAGGAGACCGCATAAGCGGAGCGCTGCCGTTCCGCTCAAATGTGTGTACTCCTCCGAAGGCGGCTTCAGGCGGCGCACAAGGCGCCCGGCGTCGTAGCTTGCGAGTCACGAACGTAGCGCCACCGCTGCCGGGGCGGCCCGACCAATTGCAGGCTCAAATACCAACGCGGTTCCGTTCGAGAGCCCGTTCGAAGTCGCCCCAGATGAGTGGCGGCAAGTTTTCATCG
>JBEKQP010000411.1:0-2820 GCA_049519595.1 Candidatus Korobacteraceae bacterium
CGTTTTGAATACTCGCTTTTTGAGTGCTCGGATCGCCACGGCGGACGAATGGGAAGCGGCTAATCCGGGGGCAGTCTGGGTTTTTCAGCTTCGATCCCGACACGCGGCATTGCTGCATGATCACGTTCCGGCACGGTGGCGCGACACGCCGGGACCCACCTTTGTAGAGCTCCGAGATGCACGTTTGGTCCAGGCTGAATCCAGGAGCTCGACGGCTCTTCGGAGTTGTCTTGGCATAACAGCGCCATGCGAATTCGGACCGGAAATTCACCCAGAGCCGTCCGAACGAAAAAAGCCTCTTGCGCGACTTTCTTGATGGCGATATAGTTAAACTGGTTTGTCGTCTAGTGGCAGGACACCGAGTTTTATTGTGGGCCGCATCATTGGGGTCAACTTTTCATTCTCGGGACGGGGGTTCGATTCCTCCCGGACCACGACCAAATGCTTGCGATTTCCCGGACTCCACAATTTCGCCAATTTCAAAGGGCCGCCGGCAACGCAACATTCCACATCAACACCATAGTGATTGGCCTTGAATTAGTGGCGCGTGGCGGTGAGCGTCCCGTAGAACTCAACATTAATTGGAAGCGGCCGTTGAACCCGCGGCAGACTACTGAGCAGACCAAGCAGTTTGTCCTCCTCGCGGTTATAGCGCACGTGCTTGACTCCTTTGACGTACTTCTACGCGATTACGCCGACTTGCCTTGGTTCTCGTTAGACACCACGTTGAGAGACGTACTACGGAAATCAAAAACACCATTAGGTGGGAAGGAACTTTCAGTTCGAGATCGCGTTGGGGCCTTGCTTAGTCGCCTTGGCACCGAGGAGCCGGACTCCCTTGCATTGTTCGCTGTAACAGTTGCCTGGAGAAACACGCTTGTTCATATCGGCCGGGCTAAGCCGACGTTGCCGGATGGCGTGGAGGAACAGTTGAAGGCGGGTGCATCTCGACTAAGTTCCCGTTACGCTGCAATCGACGTCCAGAAAATGCTGGTGAACTTCCGAACAGGCAATCGTCCGACGCTCAAGGAAGCCACAACGATGGTGGCGGTCTGTCAGAACCTTGCGCGGGTCATAGATGCGGCTGTCATCCGCGATGGCGCTGGTACCCCGGAACAAATCAGCCGGATTGTCTCGCAGGAACTCGCGAGATCATTTGGACAAGAACAGTCCCGGTGGAAGGCCGTTTGGGGAAGAAACGCGGCAGCGCAGACGCGCGCGGTGCTGAATCACCTTACGATATGTGGTCTTACCGACACAGAGGATGATCCCATTTCTGCCGTTCTGACACCGGAGACAGTTTACAATATCGCTTTGTCAGTCAGGTCCGAACTGGAACTCTCGAACCGGGCTAGCCGTTGAATCCGGAAGACCAAACGGTTTTGAACAACCGCAACCGATCTCTACCTGATTTCTGTAACTTGCGTTCTTGCCGCCATCGCGCGCCGAGCCGCGAGCTGGTCTTGATCTGGTGTTTTGCGGATTCTGTGCTCCCGGTGGTGGAGCCTTCCATCCCGATTCACCGCTCCCCTCCTTCCCCTTTCGCCAGCGCTATCAACTTCCTCTTCCTCGTGCACTCTGCCGGCGTCTTCCCCTGCGACTCCAGCCACCGCCTGAAATCCTTCATCCTCCACCCGATGCTCGACGGCGGGTTGCTTGACGCGCACCTTCAACTCCGTCAACCCCTCGCCGATCTCCTCCACCCAGGTGTCCCCGCGCAGGATTCCCAACGCCTGCGCCACCGCCTCGTACAGGGATTCGGCGGTCACCTCGACCGCGTGCTCGACACCGGCGAGGTCGCGGCAGGAGACCTGGCAGGAACGGAGGGCCATGCGGAGAAGAAGGTAGCATGGTTCGCCTTTTGTTCGCTATCACTGTTAGGGCTGACGGACCTTTTCCGCTGAAAGCTGATCGAAAAAATGTGCCTCGGCGGCATCGACATAGCTGCGATAACCCTCAGGGTCGATGAATGGATTCGGTTGTACACCCTTTTCCAACCGCTTATACTTCTCGATCATTCCGTAATAGCCACCGTGCGCGCCCAGGAACACATCGCATTTTAGCGAACGGAGGGTCTGGAACGTCCTCCTGAAGTCTTCCGCGATGCCCGGATACGTCGGATGATCAACGAGACGTACACCCGGATTGATCGCGGTGCCGCCCACAAAAACCACATCGTAGCTCTTGCCGGCGTCGGTCACCTGCATGGTCCATGTCGTGCATCCGATGCTGTGGCCCGGCGTCAGGTGAGCCGTCAACGTTACGCCACCGAGCGTCACGCGCTCCCCATCGAAGACCGTGTGGTCCACGTGAACCGGCGGATAGGTGACCTCCTGTCCAAATCGCGAATCAGTTTTTCCACCGCCTTCGAGCACAGCGACTTCGCGTTCGCTCGAATAGATCTTCGCTCCGGTCAGCTTCTGTAGCGCAGCCTGACCCGCAACGTGGTCGTAATGCGCCTGGCTGTTGAGGAGGATCTTCACGTCGGTGATCTTGAACCCAAGCTTCTCCACGCTGGCGCGAATCATGGCCGGCGTATCTTCGTACCCGCTGTTCAAAAGGAAGTGTCCCTTGGGCGTTACGATCAGGTATGAGGCGATGTCCTCCGTGCCGACGTAGTAGAGGTTACCCATGATGCAATACGTCGGGAAGGGGCGGTTTCCCTTGTGGGTCGTTTGCGCGAAGGCGGCGAAGGCCACGGCGAGGGTGAGGGCGAGAAGGAGACGGAAGCGCTTCACCGATTCATTATAGGAGAGTGGACCGGCGGCTTTGGCGATTGGGCATCGCTGGCATTCAGGCACGCGCCGAGCGACTGGCAGA
>JBEKQP010000412.1:0-2791 GCA_049519595.1 Candidatus Korobacteraceae bacterium
CATACGCAAGGCAGACCCTAGAATAGTGGGAGAGTGGAAGTGGGGGATCCCCGTCTGGTCGCGGGGCGGCATGGTGTGAACTGCGGCCGCAAAGCCGGACGCTTGGCGTGCTGTTTCCAGCGGGGGCCAACGTGCCGGCGTAAACAGGAGGGGAGCGAACATTGGCTAAAATCGATGCTGCTGAAAAGAAGGCTGCCAAGCAGGCCGAAGCCGAGGCCGCCGTGCTGGAGAAGATCGCCGCGATGCCGGCGCCCATCCGCGCCATGGGAGAGCGGGTACACGCGCTCATCGTGCGCAGCGCGCCGGCGCTCGAACCGAGGGTGTGGTACGGCATGCCGGGGTACGCGAAGAACGGCAAGACCGTCTGCTTTTTCCGCGCGGACAAGAAGTGGATGACATTCGGGTTCACCCAGGAGGCGGAGCTGACCTGCGAGGAGGGCGCGCCGCACCAGCT
The DNA here is from genome assembly GCA_049519595.1 of Candidatus Korobacteraceae bacterium. Taxonomy (GTDB): domain Bacteria; phylum Acidobacteriota; class Terriglobia; order Terriglobales; family Acidobacteriaceae; genus CAWBRT01. Next base: position 455 of record JBEKQP010000412.1, read on the forward strand.
CATTGAATCCGCGTGGTATTTCACGGCGCTGGACGACGCGACCGAGGCCAAGCTCTGCGAGCTCGTGCGCAAGGTCGCGAGCTGAGGGCGCGCCGCAGCCGCATCGCCGGCGGGACTCGAATACAAGTTGCCGACCAGCCCTCGGCGTCTATCCCGGGTCTCCAAAACGGGGAGACCTAGGCGTCCGTCGGCAGGATGTTACACACGGTGGAGATGTGGGCCATCCGCCAGGCATATCGGCGGACGCCGGCCGACTTGGCGGTACTTTTCGGTCTCAATGAGTGCCTCGGCGATCGATCACTCGATTAGAAGTTATGCCCGGATCAACGTTGCGAATCCCGTTTCTCAAGATTGATCGCCCATTCAGGAAGCTCGCGCGGCTGCAATCAAACGCCCAGGAACCCGCGGATACTCGCTTGTCTTTTCCAACGCAAGAATATGTGAGTATGCGACCGGAACTGACAACTACTATTTGGCAGGTTTCGCGGATGGATTAGTCATGTAGCCAGTGGCAATGCCCAGAATCCACCCGACGATCTTCTCAGAAATAAGCCCCACCGAAAACGAGATCACTACCACTACGCCTTCTTTGGTAACAGCGAGTAGATCGAGAATGTAGTAAGCCACCACTGCCAGAAATGGCGCTGAGATCAGATACATATACTGATTGAGAAGCTCAACCCGCCAATTGCCGCCCAGTACCTCTCGCAACCCGGGATGGCTCGCGTACCACGCGTCGAAGGATTTGAAATCGAGATCGTCATTATCGCCTTTCTGCGCATAGATAGACTGGACCTCCTGCACTAGCGAGCGGATTTTGGAGACCGCCGACTCGCCTTCGTTCTTGCGCGTGAGCTGTGCGGAGAGAAGAGCGTCGAGTTTTTCGTCGATCGCATTTATTCGATCCTCGGTCGCGTCGGTAGCGGGTGCTGGGGCTGGCTGCTCCTGTCCCTCTTGCGCATCCGGCAATGCGGCAAGAATTGCCGGAGCAGCAGCAGAATCATCTTTCAATTGCGTGAACTGCCGCATGACAAACGCGCCAACCCGTGAAGGCCGTGGCACCAGGCGAATATCCGAAGAGGCTTCGCCCTCGCGCTGGAAGCCCGGAACCTTGCGCGTCATGTTGATTGCTCCACCGATGACTGAAAGGACAATGACATAGAGCGGAATAATGAGTCCCCCCTCAACATTCACCTTCGGCGGTTCCAGCACGCCCGAGGGTGAGCTGAGGACAGGAGTAGCACCGCCGGCCGCAGCATCCGGCGCTGCCGCGGCGGTGGGAGTCTGTGCGATCGCCGGCTTCGGATTTGCGCCCGGTGCGTCGGCTGACGCTGACTGCGGCTGGTGCGAAGACTTTGCCGGCGCCACAGTGGCTGCGGTAGATGGCTGCGCGGGCGTCCTCGAAGCAGCGGTTTGCGTCTGCACGCCGTCAGCAACAGAAGTGTTGGAATGCGCCGTGTCAACCGTCTTGCGGTCCGGCGGCGTAGCAACAGATTCAGACCCCTGCGGGACGGATTGCGGAGGCTGGACATAGGAGTATCCCCCAATGTTCAGCGCCCACTGAGTTTCATCGCTCCGGCTTTGGTTCGCCGTATGCGTGTTAATTAGTCCTGCAGGCTGGCCGATCATTGCATTCACCTCCTCCGGGAAGTATCGCAGAAGCATAACCGGAGCCAGGACCGGAACAGCAAGAAAAAGGCCGATCACAATATACGAAAACACTATGGCCACCCGGTTCTTTCCTGTAGTCTGTGGACCGGTGAATGCATAAAAGAAGATCAGCACTAACAATAGGAATGCAATGGCAAAGGCGATCTCGACTCCCGTTTGCGAGATGGGAGACCGAGTGTTGAGTTCGATCTTCGCAACCTGGTTCAGATTCTGCGCGGACACATCGGCGGTGACGACCGCCCTATCGCCGGGATGGATAAAGCGAAAGGCCGGCGCTTCGGTAAAGAATGCTCCCTTCACAAGCGGCACGGTCACCGACTGGTCGAACGCCTTGTCTCGAATGGTGGCCGTGATGCGGACTCTTCCGTCGCCCACGGGCTGTCCGTTGCGATCGACCTCGCCCTCAATTCGGATATGGCTCGGCGCATAACCCGCAGCAGTGGCAGCGTCAACGAGCTTCCCAGCATCGTCGACAAAGTAAGCCGAGAGCGAGACGAGCGCCGTCGGAGCCGGCTCTTCAAAAGCGCTGACGATTCGGTGAATGCCATAGGTAGCACCACCCAGCAGGGCAAGGAGGATGATTGCCCCGACCACAGTTGCAACTAGGTCATCGTTTTTCTGCGAGGCCATAGCCGTCCACCCGAAGTTCCGTATAGGTCAAACCTG
>JBEKQP010000413.1:0-2772 GCA_049519595.1 Candidatus Korobacteraceae bacterium
GCCGCCATTGCCGAACCGGATTCCAGAGACAGGGTTGTGATCGAAGGTACGCCGACGATCGATTCGTGCATCAAGGGTGGAGTAAACGGCGATGTGGCCACGTGCGCTGTATTGGTCAATGCCATACCAGCCGTCATGCATGCGCACCCTGGGTTACGAACCATGGTGGACGTCGAACCTCCGCGCTGTCTTGCGGATAGTCAAGGATTAGCTATGCAGGCGAAGGGTTAAGCCAGTTCTGAGGGAGCTCGGTGTGGCACAAACGCCAATCGGGCTCCTGACGGACGGAGTAACATTTAAGTTCAAAGACTTTTCCGGGTGATTTCTTTCAGAGTTGAGTTTAGGCGAGTAGAGACCTGGAACCTCTTGGGGAGGCGAGATCATGGCTGACAGATTCAAAACGAAGTTGCTGGGGGTGCTCGGGGGCATGGGGCCGATGGCCGGCGCCGTATTCATGGAGCGGCTGACGGCAATGACCGAGGTGCAATATGATCAGCAGCACGTCCCTGCCGTTCTCTGGAGTGACCCCCGCGTTCCGGACCGCACTCAGGCTAAGCTGCATGGAGGCGAAGACCCATTGCCTTGGCTACTCAACGGCATCCGGCATCTGGAGCAGGCAGGCGCAAACGCGATCGTGATCCCATGTAACAGCGCCCACATGTGGTATGACCAGATGGCAAGTGCAACCCGACTCCCGATTCTGCACATCATCAAGGTCACCATCGACGACCTGCAGAATCGTGGCGTTCGGCAAGGCAAAATCGGGGTCATGGGTACGGCTGGGACCTTGAAGACGGCAATGTATCAACAGGAGTTGGAGTCCCGCGGATTCACCTGTGTCGTTCCCACCGACGAGGAAATTGCGAAGTATTGCACCACTTCGATCGCGCTGGTGAAAGCGAATCAGATCGCCGAATCCTATGATCCTGCTGTGGAATGTATCCGACGATTGCAGCAGCGGGGCGCAGTGGCGGTGGTGCTGGGTTGTACGGAACTACCGTTGGCCGTCCCTCACAAGCAGCGCCCTGAACTAGGTCTGGAGATCGCGGACTCAATCGATGGTCTGGCGGCTGCCGCGATTCGCTGGTACTTCGAAACCAGTGTGGCCGAGGGCCGAGCATAAAGGCCTCAGCAGCGCCAAGAACCCGGCACAGAAACGCAGAAGCCCAGATAATTCCTCGTGCAACACGCAGTTTGCACGAGAAATTATCATGCAGGGCGGTAATAACCCTGCAAGCCTTTCTGAGCCTCAAGATCAAACGTGGGTTGCTTGCAGCTGTCCTTGCCCTTTCTTCGCAAAGTCAAAGTAATCGGCATAGTGATAGAGAGCTGGTGAACCTCCGGTATGGACGAAAAGAACGTTTTGGCCCTTCTTGAAAAAGCCTTTATGTACGAGGTCGAGCATACCGGCCATAGCTTTGCCGGTGTATACCGGATCGAGCAGTATTCCCTCTGTTTGTGCCACCAGTTTGACGGTCTTTACCATTTCCGGAGTGGGTAGGGAGTATCCCGGACCAACGTACTCTTCGAAACACTGAACGGCTTCGCGCGGAATCGTTCCTTTGATCCCGACATGCGCCGCAGTTTGTTCGATTAGGTTATAGACCAAGGTTTCCTGTGGTCCTTTCTTGCGGCTGATGTTGATGCCAATCACCGGAATATTGCTATTGTTGCCGTAGAAGCCGACAACTAGACCCGCATGTGTACCGGCGCTGCCGCTGGTCGTAACGATATAGTCGAAGTTAATTCCCTGGTCGAAGGCTTGCGCCAGAATTTCCTCAGCGCACGCAACATAACCGGTTGCGCCGATCGGGTTAGAACCGCCTCCCGGAATGATGTACGCCTTTCTGCCCTCCGAAGCCACCTCCTCCGCGACTGCCAGCATCGCTTTCATCATGTCGGAACCGCTGGGAACCACCGTTACCTTCTCGATGCCCAGCATGTTGAACAGAAAATTATTGCCGCTGGCGTCCTGCTTGTAGCTCTTAGGTACCCGTTCTTCCAATACAAACCGGCATTTCAAGCCTTCCTTAGCTGCCGCAGCCAACGTGAGGCGGCAATGGTTCGATTGCACTGCACCGCAGGTGATGAGAGTGTCGGCTCCGGCAAGCAGCGCATCCGCAACCAGAAATTCTAATTTTCGAGTCTTGTTGCCGCCGCCGGCCAAGCCGAGCAGATCATCGCGTTTCATGTAGATGTTCGGGCCGAACATCTTGGTTAGTCGGGGAAGTTCTTCCAAAGGGGTTTGACCGGCAGTGTAGCGCCGTCTCGGGAATTGTGCCAAATTCATAAGCTGTTTCCTCCGAAGATAATGGTTCCGCTTAAGTAAGGCTATGGTTAGGTTCAGTTTCAATAAAAGCAAGTAAAATCTGCTGACCCGCTATAACGAGGAGCTCAAAAGCGATCCGGACTCGTCGACCGTGATGACAGCAGGAATGGGGGCTTTCGGAATCGGGCTGCTATGGTTTGTGATCACATGCCAACTTCCCATTACTAATCCGTACAGCCTGGGGTGGATTACTTCCGAGTTGCCGACCACACACCCAGAACCTCACCTGACGCTTCCCACAACGCAGTTTTCTAGTAGGCTATCTCTATGACCGTCTCGCCTGTCCAGAAAAATCGGCCAGAAAGGAAATGGCGCACCGCCCTGTGGTCGCGCTGGATCGTGCTTCTTCAACAACGCGAAGAGCAAGTTTTTCTGGTCCTGACGCTGCTGATTGGGGCCCTGACCGGACTTGCTGTTGTCGCGTTTATTGTTCTCACCGAACG
>JBEKQP010000414.1:0-2719 GCA_049519595.1 Candidatus Korobacteraceae bacterium
CAACGAAGAAACCGAAGAGCCGGTCCCCGCCGAAGCGGCATAGGCTGCCACTTCTGTTTTACCCGAGGGCGTTCTGCCCGTAGGGCTAACCTCAACAATCTAGCCGCACCGAAGACCCGTGGGGACCCGTGTATCCCTACGGGCCGGGTGCGTTGTGTACAAAGAGCTGAAAGGAGCAAAGAAAATGTTGGGTTTGAATAACATCCAGATCATCGGAAACTTGGGCGGCACGCCGGACATGAAGTTTCTGAACGACGGCAAGTCTCAAGTGGTCAACTTCTCAGTGGCCGTCAACGAACGCTGGAAGAACCGCGACGGAGAGCCTCAGGAACGAACCACCTGGTTGCGAGTGGCTGCGTTCAACGGGATTGGGCAGGCATGCGCCGAGCATTTGGCCAGTGGAGATGGCGTGTATGTAGAAGGCCGTCTCCAGGTCCGCGAGTACGAAGACAAAGACGGCAACGCGCGCACCTCCGTCGAGGTGGTCGCGTCCAAGGTCCGTTTCCTGGGCCGCGGAAACAACCACGGCGAGGAGAAGCGGCCGGTTCCCGGGCAACCAAAGGCTAAGGGGGCACAGCCGTCGGCTCCGGCGGACGACTTCAATCAGAGCGGGGATGACCCTCCGTTCTAAGGTGAGAAAGAGCGGCCCGTGACTGCCGCTCTTCTCCGAGCATATGAAGGGAGAACGACCATGAGTACACCAGCAACAGCAATTGCGGGCGGCTTTTTCGCCCAACTGATTCCGATGCTCGCCGACCGCACGGTGATGATGATCGTGTCGAAGGCCGACGAGCACCACCTGACGGTTTCCGTGATTCCGAAACGGTTGAAAGACAGCGAGAACGCGGCGCTGGCGACGCCGTTCTGCTGCACGGGAACCCCCGAAGAACTGGACCGCGAACTGCCGACGCAAGTCCGGGAATTCGTGGCCGGTCACGTTGCGTTGGGCGCCAACCTCGCCGAAATCCAACGCGAGCGTGAAGAGGCGGAGAAAGCCGCGCGCGAGGAACTGAAGAAGAAGCAAAAGACAGTGGGGAACGGTGGAGCGAAAGGCAAGGCGGCCGAACCCGCACCGAAGCAGGAAGACAAGCCAGCACCTGCACCGCCGTCATCGCCCATGCTGAGCCTCTTCGATCTACCCGCTCAAGATGAGGCGGCACCGTGCCCGACTTCGGGACAAGAAACAAAAGAAGAAGAGGAGGAGGTAAGCCATGCAGGCCAGAGCGATGCGGCGTGAATTTTCGTTCCTCGGAATTAGGCTGCAAGATCCGGACAGTAGGATGACCGTAGAGGATGTCAGAGGCGTCCTCTCCATGCAATACCCGGAGATTGCCACGGCGGCGATCAGCGGGCCGGAAGCCGTTGGCGACACGATGAAGTATACGTTCGAGCGCGCACTCGGCGCGAAGGGCTGAAAGACAGAGACGCAGGGAGCGGTGCAACCGCCGGCAAGGCCAAGTTGCGTCCGCTCTCGCGCATCGGAGAACATCCGCGATGAAGGCGAAGATCCGGCGTGAAAACAAATGCCGCACAGAAGAAGCTCTGGCCGAACTGGAACTGCTTGCCCAGGGGCGGCACGATTCACAACAAACAGTTTTAGAGAGGTACAAGCAATGTCCGGACTGGAAAAACGCGAGTGTGATCCTCGCACGGGCGCTGGACAGGGGGCAGCGAAGAGGACCGGGCAGTTGCTTGACGCCGCCTCCGGGGTGGCTACCTCCGATGGTCTGATTGCCCCGGGCTGCCACTGGAGTATTCCGGCTCTGCGGGGAGTTCCCATGGAGTATCAGTTCTTCGGCGGGCTGAATGCCGCTGCCGGGCTGGCGAAAACGCTTGTCACAAGCGGTATCGCTCAGGCGGACGTGTGGTTCCGAACTGGCAGGGACCCGTTCCGGTTCATCGAGCAGACCTTGAAAGATAGGATCGAGGCGCACGGTGGTCAGGAGATCGATCAGGATCTATTCCTGGGCGTCGGGTTGGTGTCCGATCTGGACCCGTGCGGAGCGGGTGTCGCAGAGCTAGCCGACGGGAACGAGATGTACCTGGTGGTGGAACCAGAGAGCGCCGGTTACGTGGTTCTAGGGCCGACGCTAAGATTGTTGGAAGTTGTTCACCCAAGATTGCCCCTAACGTTCTTCAATCTTTTTACCCATGCCCTGAATCGTTGGGTGCGGGTCTATGATTACCGCGATGCCGCGGAGCGAGTGGAGCAACTGAGGGAGTGGTACGAAGGTGATCCAGAGGGTGAGACCGTCGAACTGCCGGACGTGGACGGCGCCACTCCAAAGTGCTTGCGCCGAAGGTGGAATCCACTCAAAGAGCGGTTCGTCGAGCAGTTTCTCGGAACCGTGAGAAACCGGAGGATCCGAGCTCTCCTCGCGGGAGTGCTGGCACTCAGCGCGGCGTCGCGGCAAGGGGAGAGGCCCAAGATTACGGAGTCGGTCCAAGAGCGGTTGGCGGACTCGAACCCTCCGGTACCAGCCCTGGTTGCTGTCTTCGAGAAACACGACGCCATCGAGGGCTGCTTCGATGAGGAAGCCCAGGGGATGCTGGAGTGCGCTCCGGAGCCTAACCTGATCGTACCGTTTCTATCGGGCGACATCGAAAGCGTGCGGGCGGCCTTTCAAACACTGGAGGTGGCGTGCGGTGTCTTCCGCGAGGGCGTGTGTCTCATCAAGCTCATGATGGAACTCGTGGAGTAGGGGAGGAGGACTCCGAT
>JBEKQP010000415.1:0-2709 GCA_049519595.1 Candidatus Korobacteraceae bacterium
GCGTGCGCTGGACCACTTCCAAATCCGTGGGGCCATTGTCAGCGATCCGCTTCAGCCACGTGTTCCACGCATCCGTGTCGGCAATGCGATAACTGTACCCCAAAGCATTCGGGCGGGGACGGACCCCGTCCATGGTCTTCACCCAACGATATAGTGACATGCATATCTGCGAGCCAAACCCTGCACCCAGACGCAACGCGTACTCGACGGGGTAATGGCCGCCCTTGGACAGATTCAATGAGCCCAGCTCAGGGTCGATTTCCTTGAAGTTGGCAACTGGCGGTACACAACCTGTCTCCAGCGCTTTCACCGCAACCACATCTTCAATACCTGTAGCCATGGCGTGGCCGGTAAAGCCCTTGGTGTTAGCGATCACGATTTGGTCCGCGTTTTCGCCGAAGACATGTCGTAAAGCGTTGATCTCCGCGGAAGCGCTGCCACCTCGAGCGGGGGTGTAGGTTTCATGCGAGACGAAAACCGTCTGCGATGCCATCTGGCGACGTGAAATGCCTGTGTGTTGTTCCGCCTGCGATACAAGGCGCTCCATCAGGTCGCCGATGTGTTGAACATCGAGGCGCGTGCCATGGAAGGCGCTATTGGCGGCGACGGTGCTCAACACCTCGCAGATTGGGCGGATTCCGCGTTCACGCGCAGACTCCGTGCTCTCGACTACAAGAGCCGCTGCGCCCATCCCCATAATTAGACCGTGCCGGCGGCGGTCAAAGGGGAGTGCCGCCTCCTCCACCACCGCGTCGGTAGCGGCTGCTCCAGAAGCCAGGAAGCCGGCACCCATCCATCCCATGAGGTGATCGGAAGTGACATCATCCGCCGAGATAATGATTACTCGACGGCACCGCCCGGCGCGAATCCAGTCTTCCGCCAGTGAGACTCCTTGCGTAGTACTCGCACAGGCTGCGTTGATCTGCGTATTCGGTCCCCGGGCACCAATGAATTCCGCGAATTGCGAATGTCCCATCGGCAAAATTCTGAGCAAGAAGCGCCGATCGAAGACATACGGCTCGTTTGCGATCGCGGCACGCAACTCGTCGATCTGCCGGGCTATCTCTGTCCCGAGACCGTTTGGCCCTGCCGCCCGGAGGTGCAGTTTTTCCAGCATTGCCAATTGCTGACGGCGACTTTGGTCCGCGTAATAACGAGAAGTCTCATCGGCGAAAGAGTCGCAGCCGGGGAAGGCGCAGGCGAAAATCACGCCAGTATCGTCGCGCAGAACGTCTGGCAGTCCCCACCGCTCCGGCAACTTCGTACCTTTGCTGGTGGTTTTATAGTGCATAACTAGCGGGATGCCGGCGTCACGTAACGCGTCGAGACCCGCCCCGATAGCAAGTCGTGTTGTCTGGTCGAGGGCAAGCAAGCGTTCGGCTGAAACTCCGAACTCCCTGTCCAGTTCGAAGGCGCCTCCACGCGCCGCCAACCTGATCACATCCGTCGTGCTTGTGATGGTCTCGAATACCGGTCCGCCGTTGTCGCTTTTCACCAGACGCGTGATGTTCTTGTCGAGTTGGGCTTTGCGAAGCCGGTTGGGCACCACATCGATGAATTGCTCGCCATGCAAGATGCGGCTGACATTGGCGTCATCGAATACGCGCTCGGTTCCCGGCAAGCCCAGCGCCGCTCCGGTGATCGTCACCGGAAGCCATGCAGGGTTATCACTCCGCACTTGCACCGGCACCACCGATGTCTCGCGCGATGCCTCAGCCTGCCCGCGGCCCAATCCCGCGGCGTAAAAGCCGCACAGCGCCTGGTTGAAGGAAGCGATGTCGCCGACCTTAGGGTGATTTGTGAACAGCGAAACCACGTCGCCGCGACCGCCAAGCACATCCTCGGCAAATCCCTGCAGGGCTTTCTTTGGCCCCATTTCCACGAAAACGCGGGCGCCGGCGGCATACAGCGTCTCCAGGCCCTTCACAAATTGCACAGGAGTAGCGATCTGCGTCGCCAGCATCTCCAGCATCTTCGGCACAACGCCCGGTCCCATGGGATAAAACTCGCCGTCAATATTCGAGATGATCGGCAACTGCGGCGGTCGCATACGCAGTCGCGCCAGCATCTGGCCGAACGGCACGCTGGCCGGAGCTACAATCTTTGTATGGAAAGCATGGCTGACTGGCAAGGGCACTGCGTTGAAGCCGGCTTTCAGGAAAGTTTCGACTGCTTGGTCAATCGCCTTGCTCGTCCCGCCGATCACCGCTTGGGTATTGCTGTTGATATTGGCGGTCACTACATAGCCGTCAATTGTCTTCAGAATCCGCTCGATTTCCTCCATCGGCGCAAACACGGCCGCCATCTTGCCGTTGTCTTCAAATGACACGCGCGTCATTTCGCGTCCACGCGCACTGACGGCTTCCATAGCATCCGCAAATGGGAGTGCATTTGCCGCCACCAAGGCTCCGTATTCGCCCACACTATGGCCCATTGCCATGTCGGGCTGGATGCCGTAAGCGGCTGCCAACCTGGTCAACGCAATGTCGCTCGCGATCACCGCAGGCTGAGTAATTGCGGTCTGGCGTATATCTTCTTCTGCTTGGGCGACGGCTGCGGCATCGTTTTCGTCAACGAAGATGAATTCGCTGAGCGGCTTTCCCAAAATGGGGGTCAAGACGCCGTCCGCCTCGGCAAAAGTCTCCGCCACAATCGGTTCAACATCGCGGAGCGCTTTGAGCATGTTCCCATACTGCGAGCCTTGTCCTG
>JBEKQP010000416.1:0-2633 GCA_049519595.1 Candidatus Korobacteraceae bacterium
CGCGGGCGTCGCGGACACGCCGAGAAGGGCCAGACGATCTTGGATTTAGCGTCAAATCGGGAAAACGGTGAGGTCAATAACGATGCAGCCATCAAAATTAGGTTTCACGGTCAGTTTACGGAATTTGGCTGAGCAGGAGATCTTGGTATGACCGGTGTTTGGGCTCTTGCGGCGTTGTGGCTCGGTCTCGCGCTGATCGCCAGCTTATTCTCGATCTGGTTTCGCATCTCGACCGCGTTGTCGGAAATTGTCGTTGGAACAATCGCTCAATTGCTCATCGGCGCTATAGTCGGCGCCGCCGTGCTTGGCACCGACGAGTCCTGGGTCAAATTTCTCTCAGGCATTGGAGCGATCGTCCTAACTTTTCTTGCCGGTGCCGAACTCGATCCAAAGGTGTTCAAACTCAAGTGGAAAGAGGCGGCTGCGGTCGGACTGGTGAGTTTCGCTTTGCCGTTTCTGGCCTGCGCGGCGGCTGCGCACTTCTTGCTCGGTTGGGCGGTGATGCCCAGCTGGCTCGCCGGCGTCGCTATGTCGACGACTTCTGTCGCCGTGGTTTACGCCGTCATGCTGGAATACGGCTTCAATACAACTGAATACGGCAAGACGATTCTAGCGGCCTGTTTCGTCACCGACCTCGGGACCGTCGTGGCGCTGGGCCTGATATTTGCGCCCTTCACGATAAAGACCCTGGTCTTCCTGGGAGTTGGGGTCGTCGTCTTCGTGATACTGCCATGGCTCACGCCGCGGTTCTTCCGCTTGTATGGAGGTCGGCCGTCTGAACTCGAGACAAAGTTCTTACTGTTTTGTTTGCTCGGGATGGGCGCGCTCGCCGCCTGGGCGGACAGTGAAGCCGTGCTTCCGGCCTATCTTATCGGCATGGTGTTGGCCGGAACCGTTGGCAAGGACCACGTCCTCGTCAGGAGGTTGCGGACGCTGACTTTTGGACTGCTAACGCCGTTCTATTTCATTCGCGCCGGCTCATTCGTCTCCATACCCCAGCTTCTCGCAGCGCCGGCAGCTTTCCTCTTCTTCCTCGTCTTCAAGGTCGGCGCCAAGATCATTGGCGTCTACCCGGTGACGAGGCTCTTTGGCTCGCCGAAAACGGAGTCGATGTACACCACCTTGCTGATGTCGACAGGGCTCACCTTCGGCACCATCTCGGCTCTCTTCGGCCTCTCGCACGGCATCATCGATCAAGGCCAATATTCCTCGCTGGTGGCGACGGTGATCGCGAGCGCAGTGATCCCGACCGTCATCGCTAACGCCTTTTATCTGCCTCGCCACTTGCTGCCGAAGGCAGAAGAGGCAGACATATCCCCAGGACAACGAAAGGCGACGCCGATTCGACCGGTCTCAACCGGCGCCGAATAACAAGGGAGGCAGCCTATGTTCCCCAAGATCCTACATGCCAACGACGGGTCGGAGCATGCGTTCCACGCGCTTTCTCTAGCCCTCGCGATCGCGAAGCAAAACAACTCCGAGCTTCACATGGTGTCGGTCGAAGAGATCGACTACATGCCGGAATTCGTCGAAGAAGTTCGCGAAGAGACGGGAACGGCCAAGCGCCGCTTTCACACGGTTCTGCAGCGCGCTCGCGAAATGGGGGAACAGAGCCAGGTGAAGATCCACACTCACGTTATCGCGGGACATGCCGTACGCGACATCATTCAGCTTGCCGCTGATCTCGACGTCGGATTGCTTGTCATCGGCGCAGCGGGCCACTCGCAAGTTTACGAGCGCATGCTCGGCACGCGGGCCGCTCGCATCGTCCATCTCGCGCAATGTCCGGTGATGGTGGTGAGGTGAGGCCAGCGGGACAGTCGTAACATTTTGCCGGTCTCGGACGCCGGCGCCGCGCCAATTTCAATCCAACCGTGGCCGCAAACGCGTGAGCGTCAGGGGTCGCGGCAGCACTCGCCGTCTGGAAATTGGGGAGCTGGCTCGACTTGCAGCCGGCCGAAGAGTGCTACGGCTCCTTACCTAGAACGCCAAACTCGACGGGCGTTTTGAAATAGAACAGATGCACCCCCTCCGCCTTGAGCCGGTCGAACAGTCGGGTGGCCTCTTCCGTCGTAACCGCGATCAGCACTTCGACCGGTTGGTCGGCAAGCTCAAAGAAATGCGCCGAATGCATGCGTCCGCCGCGCGCGAAACTCTCGCCTCCTGCGTGCAGGCTGGCGCCGCGCAGTCCCAATTCTTTGACCAGTTGGAGCAGCCATTCGCCGATCTGCTTACCTTTGAAGCGGCGATCCTGGTGAGTGAAGAAGGTGATCTGATAGCCGTTCATGGCGTGCTCTTCACAAGGATTTCAGGAGTTGCCAGGACGCGAACCCTGCGATGGTCATCAATAACGATCCGGTGACATGCACCGCGATCGCGCCTAACGCCCAGACCCACTGACCCTCTTGGATCTGGGTCACAACCTCGGCGGAGAATGTCGAAAAGGTTGTGAGCCCGCCGCAGAACCCGGTAATGATAAGCAATCGCCATTCAGGCGCAAGATTTTGCGCTTGAGCGAGATACGCTATGGCGAAGCCAATGATGTATCCGCCGATCAAATTGGCGGCCAAAGTGCCGGGAGGCACGACGGGGAAGAGGCTGTTCAGGCGCACGCCAAGTTGCCAGCGCAGAAG
>JBEKQP010000417.1:0-2622 GCA_049519595.1 Candidatus Korobacteraceae bacterium
ACGGTCTTCGAGCACACCGAAAATGGTATCGCCTCCGAATTTTGGATCTATGTGGCCATGGACGCCCCGGTAAAATTCACCGTCTTGAAAATACGCAATGTCTCGGGGCGTCCACGTCGCTTGTCGGTCACCGGCTACTGGGAATGGGTGCTGGGCGACTTGAGACAGAAAAGTCTGTTGCATGTGCAAACCGAAGTGGACCTCAAGACGGGCGCGTTGCTGGCGCGCAATTATTACAACACCGAATTCCCCAATCGCCTCGTGTTCCTTGACGTGAATGATACCACGCGCACTCTGACCGGAGATCGCAAAGAGTTCATTGGCCGAAACGGAAGTTTGTCGCAGCCGGCGGCTCTGAAACGCGCGCGCCTTTCCGGTAAAGTTGGCGCGGGGCTGGACCCGTGCGGCGCGGTGCAAGTCGCTTTCAATTTGGCGGATGGCCAGGAGCGAGAAGCGAGTTTTCGTTTCGGGGTGGGCCGCGATGCGGCCGATGTGCAGAATCTGATCCGGCGCTTTCGCAGGTCAGACGCCAGCCGCGTGGCGTTTGACGATGTTTGCGAATATTGGAATCGAACCCTCGGCGCGGTCAATGTGGATACACCCGATCCCGCCGTGAATGTGATGGCGAACGGCTGGCTGTTGTACCAGACATTGAGCTGCCGTCTCTGGGGCCGGACGGGGTTTTATCAATCCGGCGGCGCCTACGGATTCCGTGACCAGTTGCAGGACGTCATGGCGCTGGTGCATGCCGAACCGGCGCTGACCCGCGAGCATCTGCTTCGCGCAGCAGCGCGCCAATTCCGCGAAGGCGACGTGCAGCATTGGTGGCATCCCCCATCCGGGCGCGGTGTGCGGACGCATTTTTCCGACGACTACCTGTGGTTGCCTTATGTGACTTGTCGTTACGTTTCGTGTGTCGCCGACACCGGCGTGCTCGAGGAGAAGATTCCCTTCCTTGAAGCCCGGCTGGTCAAGCCGGAGGAGGAATCTTACTATGATCTGCCGAATCGCTCGGAAGAGACAGGCACGCTTTACCAACATTGCGTGCGCGCCATCGAACGCGGACTCAAATTCGGCGAACACGGTTTGCCCCTGATGGGGTGCGGTGACTGGAATGATGGCATGAATCGCGTGGGAAACCAGGGACGCGGTGAAAGCGTGTGGCTGGCCTTCTTTCTTTACGATGTGCTTACCCAATTTGTTCCGCTGGCCCGCGCGCACCGTGATGCCGCCTTTGCCGAACGCTGCCTGGCCGAGGCGCGGCAATTGCAGCAAAACATCGAGCAACACGCCTGGGACGGCCAATGGTATCGCCGGGCCTACTTCGACAGCGGCGAACCGCTCGGCTCCCAAACCAATCCAGAATGTCAGATTGATTCCTTGCCACAGAGTTGGTCGGTGATCAGCGGGGCCGGCGATCCTGAGCGTTCCAAGCTGGCGTTGGAGTCCGTCGATCAGCGTCTGGTGCGCCGCGACGCCGGACTGATTCAATTATTTGATCCTCCCTTCGACAAATCAGCGCTCAATCCCGGATATATCAAAGGCTATATTCCTGGCGTCCGCGAGAATGGCGGCCAATACACCCATGGCGCAATTTGGACCGCCATGGCCTTTGCTCTCGTGGGAGAAAGCGAACGCGCGTGGGAGCTTTTCGCGCTGCTCAATCCAATCCATCACGGGAGCACGCCCCAACAAATCGCCACCTACAAAGTGGAGCCTTATGTCATCGCCGCAGATGTCTATGCGATGGCGCCGCACATAGGCCGGGGCGGATGGAGCTGGTACACCGGTTCCGCCGGCTGGATGTACCGACTTCTCATCGAGACGTTGCTCGGCGTGAACCTGGAAGGCGATAAACTGAGCCTGACACCCCGGCTTCCGAAAAGCTGGCCCTCCTGCAAAATTCACTACCGCTACCGGCAAACTGTCTATCACATCACCATTACCCGGCTGGTCGCTGATCCGGCCGACGAGGACCAACTCTTTCTCGATGGAAAAGAACTTGGCGTGAAAACAGTCCCCTTGGTGAATGACCGCCGTGAACATTCCGTCGAATTCAAGGTTTGGAGAGCGGTGAGCGCCCCCGAAAACCGGGGCATCCTGGTACCTGCGTAGTGTCGTCACCCAACATGTTGCGAAACCTTGTGCAGGCTGACGGTGCCGGCGGCCAGATCCCGTCACACTTCAGCATATAGATGATGGCTCCGTATCGGCCCACCAGTGCATATTCATTATCAGTCAAGCGTTGCGCCAGTGAAGTTGGTTGGAACGCGGGTGAAAGTCCCGCCCGTCGAGTTAGGTTGTTCACGACGGAACACGACCTCAACAGCGTCGCCGCGAGGCGGGGTTGGAAGCTGAGGAAGATGAACAGATGGGCCATAACAAAAGTGAACCACATTTAATGAGCCTCGATAACTTTAGAACCGGAGAGAAGCCGAGCCGCTGTTTGACCGGCGAAGGCCGCAGGGAGGAGGCTGGGAAACAGCCAGTGCCTTCTCAACGCTCCGGCGGGGTCGGCGTGGGTGGCACGTCTGCAAGTTCAACCAAGGAAAGCTGGGAGATCTCCGGCGGCGGGTACAAAACCCGACCGACCGCACAAGCTGGTTTTGCCAGTGAGGCGGG